>JBJMGS010000176.1:0-17169 GCA_045807785.1 Pyrinomonadaceae bacterium | reverse complement strand
AGCTGGTGCGCGCGGGCGCGACCTACTACTCGGACGAGTTCGCGGTGCTGGACGGGCGCGGGCGCGTGCATCCTTTCGCCAAACCGATCTCGCTGCGTGAGGAAGGCGAACTGAGGCAGGAGAATTTCCGCATCGAAGAGTTGGGCGGCGCCGCGGGCAGCAAGCCGCTGCCGGTCGGACTCGTGCTCATGACCGAGTACCGGCGCGGCGCGCGCTGGCGACCGAGGCTGCTGACGCCGGGGCAGGGTGCGTTGGCGATCCTCGAACACGTGATCGTGGCGCGGAGTCGTCCGGGCCAGTCCCTCGCGGCACTGGAGCGCGTGGTCGCGGACGCGCCCGTGCTCGCGGGACGGCGCGGCGAGGCGCGCGAGATCGTCAATCGCATCCTGTCGAGAGTCGGTTAAGAAAAAAAAGTATTTACACGTTCAGGGAAACGATGCTAAGCTGCGCGAACTTCGGGCCGGGTTCTTCTCACGTGCAAATGTTCTGCGAGCTCGAAGACGTCTTTACTCACGAAGCAAACAGCGTCGGGCACAGTTAAGGTTTCCTCGTTCAAGCAGGGTCGAGCAGCCGTCTTCACAACCACGGTTCCGGCTGGAAGTCTCAGTTGAGGGAGTCCACCTCATGTAGGACTTCCGCGCACGATCAAACAAAAACAGAGAGCCGGGCTTCACATCTCACGGAGGAGTCCATATGCGTGGACAAGGAGCGCCCGCGCACCCGCGCGCACGCACCGACGAGTTGATCGTTCGGGAACTGCACGACGAGGTGCTCGTCTATGATCTGGCGCGCGACAAGGCGCATTGCCTGAATCAGACAGCCGCACTCGTCTGGCGTCACTGCGACGGTCTCACCAGCGTCGCGGAACTGGCGCGCGTGCTGTCGCGCGAAACTGATGCGCCGGTTGACGAGCGTGTGGTGTGGCTCGCGCTCAAGCAGTTGAGCCGGGACCGACTGCTTGAGGCGGGCGCGATTCCGCCTCAACCGGGTGGCTTGAACAGGCGGCAGATGATGCGCGTGCTCGGGCGCGCGGCCGTCGTCGCACTCCCGCTCGTCACGACCATCGTCGCCCCCACGCCCGCGCAAGCCTCCTACGCGCTGCCGTCGGGCGCTTGCTGCGATCAGAGCGATCAATGCCAGTCGGGAATTTGTAGCTCCTCAGCGGCCTGCGACTCTTCAACCGGCAAAGCTTGCGCCTGAGCGTGTGCCAGAGACCTCGCCCTGCCTTGCCGCGACACTTGCGGGTGGGAAACTGAGAAGAGTGAACCGATGAAAACGTCTTCAACGCCGAAGCAAACTGGCGAGCGTGTGGCGGCTGCGCTGGCGGGCGTCTGGCGCGCGTCGCTGCCCCCGCTCGGACTGTCGGAGCGCGAACTCGAATCCGTGCTGCCGCAACTCATCGGCTGCGGCGCGGGTGCCCTGGGCTGGCGGCGGGTGCGGCACTCGCCGCTCAGCCGCTCGCCGCTCGCGGACGCGCTGCGTCACTCTTACCGTGTGCAGATCATTCAATCCGCCTTGTTCGAGCGCGAGATAGAGCGCGTCTTGGCGCTGCTGCGCGCCGCGGGCGTCGAGCCAATCCTGGTGAAAGGCTGGGCGGCGGCGCGCCTCTACGGCGAGCCACCTTTGCGCCCGTGCGGCGACATGGATTTGCTCGTCCGCCCGCAGCAGTATGAAGTGGCGCGGGCAGCTTTGCAGACGCTGGGAGCCGGCGCGCGCGTGGTTGATCTCCACTCCAGCTTTACGGAACTCGAAGACCGCGACGTTGACGAACTGTTCGCGCGCTCGCGGCTCGTCAGTCTGGGCGCGACTGACGTGCGCGTCCTGTGCGCGGAGGATCATTTCGGTCTGCTCTGCATCCACCTGCTGCGCCACGGCGCCTGGCGACCCGTGTGGCTGTGCGACGTCGGCGCGGCGCTCGAAGGGCGACCGCGAGGGTTCGACTGGGCGCTCTGCCTGGGAGCCGACCGGCGCAGGGCTCGCTGGATCACCTGCGCCGTCGGACTGGCGCACCGTCTGTTAGGCGCGAAGGTCGAAGCTACGCCCGCAGCGGACGAAGCGGCGCGCCTCCCGCGCTGGCTGGTGGCGAGTGTCCTGCGACGGTGGGAGTCGCCTTACGTGACGGAGCAGCACCCGCAGAAATACCGCGCGGCGATGTCGAGCTACCTGCGCCGCCCGGCGGGCTTGCCCGCCGCGCTGCGCGAGCGCTGGCCCGACCCCGTCGCGGCGACCGTCAGCGTGCGCGGCCCCTTCAACACGCTCCCGCGCTGGCCCTTCCAACTCGCCGACTGCTTCGCCCGCGCGTCGCAGTTCGTCACCGAGCAGACTTTCTCGGGGCGCAAGACGAACACTTGATTCCTTGATCGGCTCGCGAACACTCTTCGCATCCGATGACAGAGTTTGGGTTCCAACTCGGCGGCGATGCTCTAGAGATCATTGGAGGCATGATGAAAAGAGTCGGCTCATTCGTGGCGGCGGTATTCTGCGTCTTTCTGCTCGGCGCGAGTGCGTCGGGCCAGGCCAGCGGCGACTTCCGCTCGAAGGCGGCGGGGAGTTGGAACGCGACGGGCACGTGGGAAACTTTCGACGGCTCGGTCTGGGGTAACGCGGCGTCAACACCCGGCGCGTCCAACTCTGTGTACATTCAGGCGGGGCACACGGTGACGCTCACGCAAAACGAAGCCTGTAATAACCTGAACCTCCAATTCACTTCGGGAGAGACGAGACTGTCGTTAGGCGTTAACGCTCTGAGCGTCAACGGAAAACTTCGTTCCTACACCGGGGCGCTCAACACGATACCCGGAGCCTCGACCACCTCGGTTGCTTCCTCTCCGATCATTATCACCTCCGGGGGCGCGGGGAAATTAAGCTTCGTCGGCAACTCCCGGAACATCACCAACACAGGCGAGTGGGGCGCGGGGAACACGGGAGCGACGACCGCTTTCGCCGTCGAGATAAAGATGACCGGCGGGCAGACGGCGACCATGCAAACGCCGATGAAAGCTTCGGCATGGAACATCGTCTCCGGCACGCTCGATGCCGGAACAAATACCATCTCTGCCGACAACGGCACGACCGGGCAGGGTGACATCACCATCGGGTCGGGCGGAACCCTCATCTCGAATCAATCGAGCAACTCAACTCTCGTCTTTCAGCGGACGGGCACAACCCGCGCGGGCACATTGACCGTGAACGGCTCGCTGCAACTGACAGGGGCTTCGCCCGCGATGGCGATGAACGCGATCAACTTCAACGGCACGGTCGAGTATGCGAGGGGCAGCGCGCAAACGTTGGCTGTCGCCTCGTCTGCGACCGGGAGTGTGAGCCCTTCGACCTATACCAACCTGAGACTCGGCGGCACCGGCGCGAAAACACTAGGAGTGAATACGACCGTCAACGGGACTCTGACTCTGGCCGGGACGGCGAGCCTGGCGTCGGGCGGGTTCACTCTCACCTATGGCGCTTCTGCCACACTCGAATATGCCGGCTCGTCCGCGCAAACCACCACGAGCACGGAACTCCCCGCCGCGGGCGGGCCGAACAGCCTGAAGATTAATAACGCCAGCGGCGTGACTTTACACGCTTCGCGGGCGGTTAACGGCACGCTGACATTTGTCAGCGGCAACATCGGCACCGGAGCGAACACCCTGACGCTTGGCGGCGCGGCCACGATCAGCCGGACGAGCGGCTACGTGATCGGGGCGTTGCAGAAGCTGGCACTGTCGGGCGCGTTCGTCTTCACGGTCGGGACGGCAGGCGGCTACACGCCGCTCGACGTCGCGAACGCCGTGGGCGGCGGCGACTTGACCGCGCGCACGGTCGCCACCGTCGAGCCGCACGTCAACGCCTCGACGTCGCTCAAGGAGTATTGGGCACTGACGGCAGCCAACTCGCCGACGGTTGACTTGACGTTCCATTACCTACAGGCGGACGTGCAGGGCACGGAGACGAACTACCGGATCATCAGAGTCTCCACCGTCTCGCCCTTCACTTCGGTCGCGTTCCCGAACGGATGCCCCGGTAGCCCGTGCGTCGATACAACAAACAACACGGCGAGCATCAAGGGCGTCAGCTCTTTCTCGGACTGGACGCTCGGCGAGGTCATATCACCGACCGCCGTCAAGTTGGGCGCGGCGCGCGCGGAGAGCTATGCCGAGGGCGTCCTCGTCTCCTGGGAGACGGGGCACGAGGTGGACAACCTCGGTTACAACGTCTATCGCGAGTTGGGCGGGGCGCGCGTGCGCGTCAACCGCAGCCTCATCGCCGGATCGGCGCTCGAGATTGGCGCTGGCAGAGCGCTCGGTGCGGGCGAGGGTTATCAGTTGTGGGACGCGCAAGGTTCTGCCGCGGCACTGTACTGGATCGAGGACATGGACTTGTCCGGGCAGCGCACGATGCACGGGCCCTTCGCGCCCGTCGCCGGTTCGGGCGATGGCTCGCGGCTCGCCGTGGAGAACGGCCAGCCGCTGCTGTTGAGCGAGTTAAACGAGAAGGCGCGCCACGGTTCGGGCGTCTTCGAGAGAGGTTGGGCAACCGCAGCGCGAAACTTGGGGGCGTCGGCATCCGTCGGCCCGGTCTCGTCCATTCGGGCGGGCGGGTCGGGCGACGCGACGGCTGACGCGGCGCGGCGGCAGCGTGAGGTTGCGGGGGGCGCGGCGTTGAAAATCGTCGTCCGGCGCGACGGTTGGTATCGCGTGGTTGGGGCGGAACTGGCTGCCGCGGGGCTCAACCCGGATGCCGATCCGCGCTTCCTGCAACTCTACGCCGACGGGCAGCAACTGCCGATGCGCGTCAACACGAGCCCGGCGGCGTCGGGCACGATTGACTCAATCGAGTTCTACGGGCGTGGGCTCGACGCGCCGACGACCGACACGAGAATCTACTGGCTCGTCGTCGGCGCGGAGCCGGGGCTGCGTATTTTGCAGACGAAGCCCGCGAAGCAACTGCCCGTCGGCGGCTCGAAGTCGGGCAACACGCCGAGCGCATCCGAGACGGATGCGCCCGATCAGAAATCGAACGATGCCACAGAGAGTGCGCATGAGGTGTCTGAGCCGTTCGCGGCGACCAAGCAGAGTTTCGCTTACACGGTAGAACTCAAAGAGCGGCTGATCTATTTCTCCTCGCTGCTGAACGGCGACGCAGAGAACTATTTCGGCCAACTGATCAGCTCGCAGCCCGTCACAGAGACCTTGACGGCGCGCCACCTCGCCGCGACGGACGATGCGCAGGGGGCGCAACTCGAAGTCGCGTTGCAAGGCGTCTCAGCCGGGTCGCACGCGGTGCGCGTCTTCCTGAATGATATTGAACTCGACAGGTTGACGTTCAATGCGACGGAGCACGCCGTCAAAGTGTGTGCCGTGCCCGCGTCGCTCTTGCGCGAGGGCGACAACGCGGTGAAGCTCTCGGTCGATGGCGCGGCGGGCGACGTCAGTCTCGTCGATTACCTGCGCCTGACTTACGCACGCACCTACACGGCGGACAACGGCTCTCTGCTCCTGAGCGCGCCGAGCAAGGGAACTCTGCGCATCGGCGGCTTCGCCGCGCCGAACATCCGCGTGGTTGACGTGACCGACCCCGAATCCGTCGCGGAACTGCCGCGCACGGTCGAGCCAACTCCCACCGGCTACGCCGCGCGCGTTCAGCCATCAGGCGGTCGAACCCTGTTCGCCTTCACGGACGACACGGCAACTCGCGCCGCCTTCGTCACGGCCAACCAGCCTTCCGCGTGGCGCTCGGACGACGAGGGCGCAGACCTGCTCATCATCACGCACCGGACTCTGCGCGACAGCGTGCTGCCGCTCAAGGCGCTGCGCGAGAGCGAGGGCTTGCGTGTCTCGGTCATCGACGTGGAAGACCTCTTCGACGAGTTCGCCTACGGCGCGCACACGCCGCAGGCGATCAAGGATTTCCTGGAGTGGACGACGACGCACTGGCGTCGGTCGCCGCACTACGTCCTCTTCGTCGGCGACGCGACGGTCGATCCGCGCAACTACGAGGGGCGCGGCGACTTCGATCTCGTCCCGACGAAGCTGATCGACACCGCTTCGATGGAAACGGCTTCCGACGAATGGTTCGCCGACTTCACGAATGATGGCGTGGCGGCGACGATGGCGCTCGGTCGTCTGCCCGTGCGGACGCCGCAGGAGGCGTCCACTGTAATCGCCAAGATCGTCAACTTCACGCCCGACGCGGCGAACAAGTCGGCACTCTTCGTCTCCGACCACAGCGGCACAGACGATCTGAATTTCGTCGCCGCCAGCCGGTCGGTTGGCGCGCAACTATTGCCGGAGATGACGACCACCTTCGTCAACCGCGACGACGGCGCGGCGGATGCGGTTCGCAGCCGCATCGTCGCGGAGATCAACGCCGGCCCGTCGCTCGTCAACTTCATGGGGCACGGTTCGAGCACGTTCTGGACGGGCGGCCAGTTGCTGCGCGCGTCGGACGCGGCGGCTCTCTCAAACGGCAACCGCCTGCCGCTCTTCGCAATGATGACGTGCCTGAGCGGCTACTTCACGGGCACCGCGCTCGACAGCCTGTCGGAGGCGCTCTTGAAGTCGCAGCGGGGCGGGGCGGTCGCCGTCTGGGCTTCATCGGGCATGACCATCCCCGTCGAGCAGCAGACCGCCAACCAAGAGCTTTACCGCCAACTCTTCGGGGCGGGGCAGCCGCCCACCTTAGGTGACGCCGTACGCCAGGCCAAGCTCGCGACGCAGGATCAGGACATCCGGCGCACCTGGATACTCTTCGGCGACCCGTCGATGAGATGGCGCTAAATTAAAGGATGAGGGATGAAGGATGAAGGATGAAAGCGTGGCTGATTGCGGTCAGCTCTTCTTCCATCCCCCATCCCTCATCCCCCATCCTTCATCCTTTACTCTCTCCTCCCTGCGGAATTGACTTATCCCGCCACATTCGTTAAATTTTTCAACGCAGGGAACCATGACGCGCCGTGTTCAGCACGGCTTCAGGCACCTTGACGCGGTGGGCGTCCGGCGACGGCAACTTCGCGACGCGCCTGCCATCCAAGTTTTCGACAGTGAGCCCCGGAAGACCTTTGCCTTTTATGTTGACGCGAACTCGAACGCAGTTTCGATTTTAATCAACCCGCGACCCGCGCCACAGGTGCGGGCGCTTGCGGCGAAGGCGCTTCTGTCGAATCCGATCAATTACAGTTCGCCCCCCTTCGGGGACGAGCCTCAAGAGTCAGAGACAGTTTCGGCGCTTCTTCCGCAGTGCTCGACCGGCGGCGTGCGGGTCTTTCTTCCAGACCACGCGCTCGACGGCGCGGCGTGTGTTTCGACGCACGTTCCAAGCTTTGCGGAGATGACAGGCGATGAGTGAAGTTAACGTCCAACTGAAAGACGGCGTGGCGGCGCAGGTGCCCTCGTCGGCGACCGTCGCCGAGGCTCTGAAGCAGCTCGACCGCGACGCGGCGAAGCAGGCTCTCGCCGCGCGCGTCAACGGCAGCGAGGTCGATCTCGCCGCGAAGCTCGAGCGCTTCGGCGCGAACGGCGGCGGCGCCGCCGCGACGATCAGGATCGAACCCGTGCTCCCGCAGACGCGCGAGGGGCTCGAAGTGCTGCGCCACTCGACGGCGCACCTGCTGGCCGCCGCCGTCCTCGATCTCTTTCCGGGGACGAAACTCGGCGTCGGCCCCGCCCTCCTGGACGATCCGCGCTACGGCTTCTTCTATGACCTGATCGCGCCGCGACAGTTGACCGACGAGGATTTGCCGGCCATCGAGAAGCGGATGCGCGAGATCGCCAAGCGCAACATGCCCTACCGCCGCGAGGAGATCGCGAAGGCGGAGGCGCTGAAAATCTTCGCCGAGCGCGACGAGCCGCTGAAGTGTCAGCTCGTTGACAGCAAGGGCGGCGAGACGGTGAGCGTCTATTACATCGACGGCTCGCCGTTCATAGACTTCTGTCTCGGCCCGCACGTCCCGAACACGAACCGCTTGAAAGCGTTCAAACTCCTGTCGCTCTCCGGCGCCTACTGGATGGGCGATGCCGAGCAGCCGCAGATGCAGCGCATCTACGGGACGGCGTTCTTCAACGCGGAAGAGCTGGACGCTTGGCTCCGTCAGCGCGAGGAAGCCGAGCGGCGCGATCACCGGCGGCTGGGGCGCGAGCTCGATCTCTTCTCGATCCAGGACGCCTACGGCCAGGGACTCGTCTTCTGGCACCCGAAGGGCGCGGTCATCCGCAAGGCGATGGAGGACTACCTCTACGAAGAGTTGAACCGCCGCGACTACACGTTCGTCTATACGCCGCACATCGCCAAGCGCGATCTGTGGATCACGAGCGGGCACGACCAGAGCTACGGCGATTCGATGTTCGCGCCGACCAAGCTCGAAGAGATCGAGTTTCGTCTGAAGCCCATGAACTGCCCGTTCCACATCGGCATCTACCGCTCGCAGCAGCGCAGTTACCGCGACCTGCCGAAGCGCTATGCCGAAATGGGCACGGTCTATCGCGCGGAACTCTCGGGCACGCTCCACGGCCTGATGCGCGTGCGCGGCTTCACCGTGGACGACGCTCATCTGTTCTGCACGCCTGATCAGGTGCGCAAGGAGATCGGCGACTGCGTAGACTTCGCCGTGGACGTGCTCAAGACCTTCGGCTTCGAGAAGGTGAAGTTCGAGCTGTCGGTCAAGGGCAATGATACGGGCAAGCAGTGGCTCGGCGCGGAAGAAGATTGGCAGCACGCCGAGACGGCGCTCGCCGAAGCACTCGACTCGCGCGGCGTCGCCTACGAGCGCATCGAGGGCGAGGCGGCGTTCTACGGCCCCAAGATCGACTTCAAGATCGAGGACGCCATCGGGCGGCTGTGGCAGCTCGGCACCGTGCAGTGGGACTTCAACCTGCCCGAACGCTTCGAGCTGGAGTACATCGGCGAAGACGGGCGCGCTCACCGCCCCGTGATGGTGCACCGCGCGCTCTTCGGCTCAATCGAGCGTTTCTTCGGCGTCCTCATCGAACACTACGCGGGCGCTTTTCCCATGTGGCTCGCGCCCGTGCAGGTCGCCGTTCTGCCGATCACGGATCGCGTCAACGAGTACGCCGAACGGGTCGGGCGGGAGTTGCGCGCGGCGGGACTGCGCGTCGAGGTGAACCTGCGCGGCGAGAAGATCGGCGCGAAGATTCGTGACGCGCAGTTGCAGAAGGTTCCGTTCATGCTGGTGTGCGGCGACCGCGAGGCGGAGTCGGGTCAGGTGGCCGTGCGCGAGCGCAGCCGCGGCGACATCGGCGCGATGTCGGTCGAAGATTTCAAGCGGATGGCGCGCGGGCTCGTTGAGTCGCGCGCATTAACGAACGGCTAGGTGTCAGCTGCCGGACGCCGGGCGACGAGGTTTATCTTACCCGTCACCCGTCACCCGTCACCCGTCACCCCTTGAATTTGGAGGTGTCTCTATTCCCGGTTTTCGTGGGCGTGGCTACCGCCCGGACAATCGTCGCCAACCCGCGACGCGCATCAACGACAGGATTCGCGTCCCGGAAGTTCGCGTCATCGACGACGCGGGCGAGCAGCTCGGCGTGATGAACACGCGCGACGCCGTGCGGCTCGCGCGCGAGAAGGGTCTCGACCTGGTTGAGGTCGCGGCCACCGCCGATCCGCCCGTCTGCCGCATCATCGACTTCGGCAAGTTCCAGTACGAGGCGAAGAAAAAGGCGAACGAGCAGAAGAAGAAGCAGGTCATCATCACCGTCAAGGAAGTGAAGTTCCGTCCGGGCACGGACGAGCACGACTACAACTTCAAGATGAAGCACGCCCGCGACTTCCTCGGCGAGGGCGACAAGGTGAAGGCGACGATCTTCTTCCGCGGTCGCGAGATCACGCACCGCGAGCTGGGCGCGCAACTGCTCGCAAAGCTTGAACAGGATTTGGTGGAGGTGGGCGAGGTCGAGGCGCGACCGCGCATGGAAGGGAACCAGATGTTCCTCATCTTCGCGCCCAAGAAGCACAAGACGGCGAAGCCCGCCGCCCCGAAGCGCGAGCCGCAGCCCGCGCCGCAAACGGCACCGGCGCCGGCGGCACAGGCAGCACAGCCGCCACAGCCGACCGAAGCGCAGCCCGCAGCGGCGGCACCCGCACCAGTTACGACGGAATCTGAAGGAGTTAATTCGTGACGAGTGACAAGTGACGAGTGTCAGGTAAGCAAGATTTTGCCTGTCACCTGTCACCCGTCCCCCGTCACCATCAAAGGAGTCATCATGCCGAAACTGAAAACACACAAGGGCGCGGCAAAGCGCATCCGCCTGACCGCCACCGGCAAGGCGAAGCGCGGCCACTCGCACGCGCGCCACATCCTGACCAAGAAGACGCACAAGCGGAAGCGCAACCTCGACCTCGACACGTTGGTGTCCGAGTCTGACATGGTTCGCATCACGGCAATGCTGCCCTACGGGCGTAAATAGAGAATGATGAACGATGAATGCGGAATGATGAGTTAAGGCAATCGTCTTTCATTCATCATTCGTCATTCCGCATTCATCATTTGCTTTGAGGAGGATTAGTCATGCCGAGGGCAAAACGTGGGAATAAGCGCACCGAGAAGCGCAAGAAGATATTAAAGCTGGCGAAGGGCTATCGCGGCACGAAGTCGAAGCTGTACCGATCGGCGAAAGAGTCGGTCGAGCGCGGGTTGAATTTCGCCTACACGGGGCGCAAGTTGAAGAAGCGCGACTTCCGCAGCCTGTGGATCGTCCGCATCGGCGCGGGCGCGCGCATCAACGGGCTCAACTACTCTCAGTTCATGCACGGGCTCACGCTCGCCGGCATCGAACTCGACCGCAAGGTGCTCGCCGACCTCGCCGCCAACTCGCCCGACGCCTTCGCCGCGCTCGCCGGCCAGGCGAAGACGGCACTCGACAACAAGCCGCAGGCGGCAGCGGCTTAAGAATGACGAGGCAATCGCATGAGCGCTGAAGGCTTGAGCCAACAGCCGGAAGCGGTGCGCGAAGCGTTCGAGCAAGAGTTCGGACGCTTCGCTCGCTTTCGCGGCGAAGAATCAGCGGCGGCTCTCTCCGGCGTGAGACTTGCCGACGCCGAGGCGCTCGCGCGAGAGCTGGCGGAGCTGCGCACGCGCCACACGGGGAAGAAGAGCGCGCTCGCCAACCTGAAAAAGATGATCGGTCGCGTCGCGCCCGAAGAGCGCGCCGCGTTTGGTCAGCGCGTCCAGCAGCAAGAGGCGGAGATCGCGGCGGCGCTCGACGAAGTGGAAGGCGCGCTCAAGACTCATGCCGCCGGCGCGCGCGTCGAGCTTGAACGTTTGGACGTGACGCTGCCCGGACGCCGCCCGCGGCGCGGTCATCTCCATCCGATCACGCTCGTGCGCCAGCGTCTGGAAGACATCTTCGTCGCGATGGGCTACGCCGTTGAGGACGGCCCGGAGATCGAGACCGACTTCTACAACTTCACGGCACTCAACATCCCGCCCGATCACCCGGCGTGCTCGGTGCAGGACACCTTCTACACGACCGACGGCTTCGCCCTGCGCTCGCAGACCTCGACCGTGCAGGTTCACGCGATGCAGAAGCGCACGCCCCCTCTGCGCGTCGTCGCGCCCGGTCGCGTCTTCCGGCGCGACACGCCCGACGCGACGCACAACCCGATGTTCTTCCAGCTCGAAGGGCTCGTCGTGGATCGCGGCATCACGATGGCGCACCTCAAGGGCACGGTCGCAGAGTTTTTGCGCCGCATGTTCGGCTCGGAGACGCGCACGCGCTTTCGCCCGTCCTACTTCCCGTTTACAGAGCCTTCGGCAGAGTTCGACTTCACCTGCTTCAAGTGCGGCGGCACGGGGCGACTCGCAGACGACGTGTGCCGGCTCTGCAAGGGCGGCGGCTGGATCGAGCTGGGCGGCTCAGGGATGGTGCATCCGAACGTGCTGCGCGCCGTGAACATCGACCCAGAGGAGTTCTCCGGCTTCGCCTTCGGCTTCGGCATCGACCGCATGTGCGCGCTCATGTACACGCTCGACGACATCCGCCTCCTCTTCGAGAACGACGTGCGCTTCCTCGAACAGTTTAATTGAGGGGAAGCTGTGAGCTGTTAGCTGTTAGGTATTAGCCAGACAAGAGAATGTCTGATAATTCCTGCTAACAGCTAATCGTTAACAGCTAATCGCTGATCATGAACATCAGTTACAACTGGCTGCGCGAGCTGACGGGCGTCGAGTGGGACGCGGCGGAGTTGCGCGAGCGCCTGACGATGCGCGGGCTCGAAGTCGAGGGCGTGGCGGATGCGGGCGACGATTACGTCTTCGAGATCGCCGTGCTGTCGAACCGTCCCGACTGGCTCTCGCACCTCGGCATCGCGCGCGAAGTCGGCGTGATGACGGGGCGCGGCGTCGTGCTGCCCGAGATGACAGCGCAACGAGTCGCGGGGCGCGCAGCTGATTTCACCTCGGTCGAAGTCGAGGCAGCTGATCTGTGTCCGCGCTTCACGGCACGTGTGGTACGCGGCGTGCGGATCGCGCCGAGCCCCGCGTGGCTCGTCGAGCGTCTGGAGGCGGTCGGCCTGCGTTCGGTCAACAACGTCGCCGACATCACCAACTTCGTCATGCTCGAATTGGGGCAGCCGCTCCACGCCTTCGATCTCGACAAGCTGACGGAGCAACGCATCGTCGTCCGCCGCGCGCGCGCCGGGGAGCGACTGCGCACGCTCGACGACGTGGAGCGCAAGCTCGACGCAGAGATGCTCGTCATCGCCGACGCCGCGCGCGCCGTCGCGGTCGCGGGCGTGATGGGCGGCGCGGAGACGGAGATTTCCGATGCGACCGTGAACGTGCTCGTCGAGTGCGCCTACTTCGATCCCGCGTCCGTCCGCCGCACCTCGCGCCAGCTCGGCTTGCAGACCGACGCCTCGGATCGTTTCGAGCGGCGCGTGGATTACGACGGGCTGCTGCGCGCACAGGCGCGCACCGTCGCGCTCATCACAGAGATCGCGGGCGGCGCGGCGACCGAAGACGCGATAGACGTTTACCCGCAGCCCTTCAAGCCGCCCACGGTCGCGCTCCGCTTCCCGCGCGTCAATGCCCTGACCGCGCTCGACGTCGCGCCGCGCGAGGCGACGCGCATCCTCAACGCGCTCGGTTTCGCGTCCGCCACGGACGGCGCGAGCAATGCTTTGTCGTCGTTGCTAGGCGAGAATGTGCAGGAAATGGCGGGAAATGGCGCGGTTTCGTCGGGCAGCGAGTCTGCCGCGTTCGTCGTGCCGACGTGGCGCGCGGACGTGACCGCCGAGGAGGATTTGGTCGAAGAGGTCGCGCGCCACTTCGGCTACGAGAAGATCGAGGGGGCGCTGCCCGCGTCCGACACCGTCGGCGAGTACCGCGCGCACGAGGGGCGACGCCGCGCCGCGCGCCGCGCGCTCGCCGACTCTGGCTTCGACGAGGCGATCAGCTTCAGCTTCATCGACGCCGCCCACGACGGGCGCTTCGAGCTGATCCCCGATCTCGCCAGCGAGTCGGCGGACGCGGGCGGCGAGGCGGACGAGCGTTTCGTCTCGCTCTCGAATCCGATCATCGAGGGCGCGGCGCGGATGCGCGCGACGCTTCTGCCCGGACTGCTCGCGGCGGTGCGCCACAACTTCAACCACGGCACGCGCGACGTGCGCCTCTTCGAGACGGGGCGCGTCTTCGCGGCTGCCGTCGAGACGGGTGCGTGCCCCGTCGAGCGCGAGTCGTTCGCCCTCGTCGCCACCGGCGGCGCGACGGAAGCCGACAGGGTCGCCGCTCCGCGCGAGCTGGATTTCTACGACGTCAAAGGCGCGCTCGAAGCCGCCGCCGACGCGATGAAACTCGCCCCGTTAACCTTCGACGCGGACGACGCGCGCCATCTGCGCGAAGGCCAGTCGGCGCGCGTCTCGCTCGGCGGTCGCGCGGTCGGCTTCGTCGGCAGGCTCACGGACGAGATCGGTGCCGCCTACAAGTTCCGCCAGCCCTTGTACGTCGCCGAGGTTAGTCTGAGCGCGCTCCTCGACGCGCCGGAAACGCCGGCTCGCTACGCGCCGCTGGCGCGCTTCCCCGGCGTCGCGCGCGACGCTTCGGTCGTCGTCGAGCGACGCACGACCTTCGCGGAGATGCGAAGCTGTGTGCTCGACATGAATTTGGACAACGTGCGCGGCGTCGAACTGGTCTATACCTATGAAGGCGAGCGCGTGCCGGAAGGGAAGCGCTCGGTGACGCTGCGCGTCGAGTACCGCGCCGACGACCGCACGCTGCGCGACGAGGAAGCCGACGCGCTGCACAAACAAATTGTTGACGCGCTCGAAAAGAGATTCGGGGCGGGGCTTCGCTGAGTTGAAGCAGGGCTGGGGGGGCGGGGAGCGGGTGTCGGGTGTCGGGTGTCGGGGCTGAGTGAGTTTTCATCATTACGTTGTGTGACTATTCTCTGTATCTTGCCGCTCAAGCCGATTTCCTCACCTCCAATGCCCGATCCTCACCTTTAACTCTTGCGCTCGGCGACGTGAAGTCGCATAATCGCCCGGCGTTTTTGAGTCGCCTTTTTTGCGCGGGAGATAAGCGATGATCGGACTGACTGGTCTCGAAAAATTTTCACACCTCGAAGATAAAATCTACCGCACCATCGAGCTGACGAAGACGCTGAGGCAGGAGAAGGAAGCGTTGGAGCGCGAACTCGGCGCGACGCGGCGCGAGATGGGGAACCTGCTCGACGAGAAGGATCGGCTCGAAGTTCAGGTCGAGCGCCTCCTCGGCGAGCGCGACACGATCCGCCTGAAGGTCGAGGCGATGCTCGACGCCATCGCCGTGCTCGATCCCGAAATGGTCGAGGCGCTCCGCAAGTAAGCCCCCAGCGAGAGAGACACCTCAATGAGCACGATCAAAGCACCCGGCGAGACGAGCGGCACGCCCACCATCCGGGTCGAGATTTACAACCAGATTTACAACATCCGCTCCGACGGTGACAGCGACTACGTGACGCAGCTCGCCGAGTTCGTCGATCATCGGATGCGCGAAATCTCTTCCGGCACGCTCACCGTGGATTCGCTCAAGGTCGCCATCCTCGCCGCCCTCCACATCGCCGACGAGCTGCACCGTCTCAAGCGGCTGCACGAACAGGCCGACTCGCAACTCGCCACGCGCAGCGCCGAGTGCGCCGACATGCTCGACCGCGTCCTCAAATCCCGCGCCCCCGAACCGTCAAACGGCAGCGCCGCTTTCTCGTAAATCGTCAACCGTCAATCGTCAATCGAGGAGCCGGACGTTCGTCCGGCTCGTGCCGTTTTATCCGCCAAAGTCACGGTTTTCTGCCGATTGCCAATTGCCGATTGCCGATTCACGGTTGATGGCTTTTCCGTGTTAATATCTCCGCGGCTGAGGATCGTTTCTGCGGGGTTCGTCACCGATTCATCGATGATTGAGCCAACGCCGTTGAATAGGGAGACCGACGCCGCTATACAAGCCAGTGCGCTCCTTCAAAGTTAAGGAATCGCCGGAGGCTGCGGCTCATCAAAGGTCACCCACCTGTCTAGTGCAGGTTCAATTACGGCTTCGGAACGGCTCTCGCGGATTCCCTCCGCCACTCTTCTCGTAAATCGTGAATCGTCAATCGTAAATAGAGACGGCTCTTAACTATTTACGATTGACGATTCACGATTTACGCCTTTTAGGTCACCGAATGAAGATTCTCGTGTTTGGCGACGTGGTGGCGCGACCCGGCAGGGTGGCGATCCTTGAGCGCGTGCAGGATTTGCGCGAGCAGCACGCGGTCGATCTCTGCGTGATGAACGCGGAGAACGTCGCGGGCGGCTTCTCAATCACGCCGTCGCTCGCCGAGCAGCTCTTCCGCTCCGGCATCGACGTGATGACCTCCGGCAACCACATCTTCGATAAGCGCGAGGTCATCCCCTACATCGACGAGCAGCCGCGCCTGCTGCGCCCCGCCAACTATCCGCCCGGCACGCCCGGCAAGGGCATCTGGGTGGGAGAGGCGCGGGGCGGCGTGCGCGTCGCCGTCATCAATATCATCGGTCGCGTCTTCATGGGCGCGGCGGACGATCCGTTCCGCGCGGCGGACGAAGCGATCAAGGCGATCCCGGCGGACGTGCGCGTGCGCCTCGTGGACATGCACGCCGAGGCGACATCGGAGAAGTCCGCGATGGGGTGGTTTTTGGACGGACGCGTCTCGGCGGTCGTCGGCACGCACACGCACGTGCAGACGGCAGACGAGCGCGTGCTCCCGCAGGGCACGGCATACCTCTCCGACATCGGCATGACCGGCAGCTACGCGGGCGTCATCGGCATGGACGCGGCGGGCGTCATCGCGCGCTTCACTTCGGTGACCGTGCGCCGCGCCGAGCACGCGACGGGCGACGTGCGCATCTGCGCGGCCCTCATCGACGTGGACGAGGCGACAGGGCGCGCACGCGAAATCTCCCGCCTCTCGCTGCCGCACGAGTCGTGAAGCGTCAGTCACGCCCGCGCGTCAAACTTTCGCGCGCCGTCTCCCCGAACTTTCCCGCCGACCGCAGTTTGATCCATAATCCGCTGCGCGTCGCCCCGTCACACTCGAACAACACTCTGGAGGCTTAAAAGGAAATGATGACCCGAAGGATTCTGCTCCCCCTGCTCGTCCTCTGTCTCTCGCTCCCGCTGCTCGTCTGCGCGCAGAACAAGCCCGCCCGCGGCAACGCCGAGGCGACGGTCAACGGCAAGCACGTTGCGATCAACTACGGTCGCCCCAACCTGAACGGGCGCGACATCCTGGCGCAGGCGCCGGTCGGGACGGTCTGGCGCGTCGGCATGAACGAGGCGACCGAGATCACTTCGACCGGCGACCTCGTGGTCGGCGGCACGACTTTGAAGGCGGGCAAGTATTCGCTCTGGGTGCGGCGCGCCGCCGAAGATCAGTGGACGCTCGCCTTCCACCCGAAGACCGGCATCTGGGGCAAGCCCGAACAGAAGGAAGGTTACGTCGCCGAAATGCCTTTGAAGCTCGACAAGGCTTCCGACTCGGCGGATCAGGTGACCATCGACCTCGCCGACAAGGGCGGCAACGCCGAAGTGAAAATCCACTGGGGCACGGCGATGCTCACGGGCACGTTCGGGGTGAAGTGAGCGAAGAGCTGTTAGCGATTAGCTGTTAGCCGTTAGCCAAACGGTTGGAGCTGAGCAGAACAGTGAAGGCGGGGGGAAGTTTGTTT
>JBJMGS010000175.1:0-16105 GCA_045807785.1 Pyrinomonadaceae bacterium | reverse complement strand
TTCTGCCGAACTGTCATCGTTGCTGGATCGCGCTTTGAGGGATAGGCGTCCCAGAATGCTGCGCGCGATGTTACGCGCAAGGGGCGACGAATGTCAATGCTCTTTTGCGCGGATAAGCGGACGCCGGAGTGCGATTTATGGACGCAGAGCTGAGGACATTTCTAAACGTGTGTGGGAAACTTCGGCGGGTAAGAGCTCAACTAAAGCCTTAACTATTTCAGCGCGGGGCGAAGCGGATCAGGCGGCTCAAGGGATCGAATGTCAGCTCGAAAGGTCTGAGCGCATCGCGCCCCAGAATGATCGGGGCTGAGACGGATGCGCCGTTCAGCAGATCGGTCGGGACGCCGCGCAAAACGAGCGCGCCGACGCGCACCGTCGCCGGTTCGATCCGTCGGGCTTCGACGCGCCCGCTCCCTAGGTCTCGCACGCCACCTCGCTCCCGCCCCCTGAAGCCGGCGACGCCCAGAGCTGCGGCGGCTTCCGGCGTGATGCCGAGTCCGAGCCCCGAACCCGTGTCGAGCAGCGCGCGCCGCCCGCCTTCGAGCAAGACGAATGGGCGGCGCGTCGTGCCGTCGGTCAGCCACGGCACGATATCGCCGTCCGCAGGCACGGCGCTTCCCTGCAGAGGCTCTGTGCGCGGATCGAAGGCGCGTAAGAGTCCGGCGCGAAAATCTATCGAGTAGCCGAGCGGGTAGAACAACTCGGAAGGATCGAGGACGCCGTCGAGGTCTGGCGGCAGCGTGTCCGCGACGACGACGGAGCCGCGACCGGGCAGGTAGTTGTTCGGGGTTCCGAGCGCGACGCTCGTGAGACTCGCCTCGCGCGCCGACGCGCCGTGCCCGCCGCTCAAGCCGCTCAAGGCGACCGTGCGGTTGCCGTTCGTTGAGACGCGTGCCGCGCCGGCCACGCGCGCCGAGAGAATGGTCGAGCCCGCGCCCGTGTCGATGGCGAAGTCGAACGGCCCCTCGCCGTTAATCCAGGTCATGACGACGAGCCCGCGCCCCGTGACTTCGCGGAAGCGCACGGAGGTGGGCACAGTCCGCGACGCGGCGCGCGGACTCTCAAACTGCGGCGCGCGAGTTCCGGCGAGCAGGCGTTGATGTGCCGCGAAGCCTGCGCCGCGCGGACGCAAAACGGCGTGGGCAGCCCCCGCCGTACGGGAGCCTGCCCACGCCGTTAACGCCAGAGCGCACAGGAAAGCTGAAGCCTTCGCGCCGCGTCGCGCCAGTCTCTGCGTGCCGCGTATCATCTTGGTCTCACGCGAGGAGACGTTAGTAGCGACGGTTGCGCTTGCGCAGCTTGTAGGTGTAGAGCGCCGAGCCGCCGCCGCCCGCAAGCGCGCCGATGGCCGCGCCCTTCTTGCCGCCGATCAGGCCGCCCAAGAGCGCGCCGCCACCCGTGCCCATCGCCAGCGTCAGCTTGTCGCGGTGCTTATCCCAGAAAGAACGTCGCGGCTGCGTGTAGTCGTAATAAGCCGTCCGCGAACTGCGGCGCACGGAACTGCGCGCGGGCGTGCTGCGATAGACGACGCGCGTCGGCGTCGCACGCGTCACGACGCGCTCGCCGACGACGCTATTGCCTTCACGCGCCGTGTCGAAGCCGTCGTTGAAGCCCGTGCGGTAAGCGTTCTGGTCGGGCGTGTTCAGAGAGTTCTGCGCGTCCGCGCCGGTCGCTGTGTTGTCATAGCGCAGCGCGGCGGCGTCAGTCGTGCCGTTCGCCTGCGTCGAGTTCGGCAGCAGGCTCGACGAAGCGACCTGCGCGTCGTTCGACGTACTGTTGTGGCGCATGACGAGCGCGCCGACCGAACCGCCCAAAAGCGCGGCGACGAGCGCGACCGGAAGAATCTTATTGTGTAGTGTCATGGTTTCAATCTCTCCTCCGCTAATTGTTGGCGTGTGCCTGCACTGGAATTGAGCAACTCCTGTTCCTCGAACGCGAGATTGCCGGGAGAGATTCACAGTTTAATCCGCACCTCCGCTTTTTCAACCCTTTCCCCTCCGATGCAAACGAATTACAACGAAACCGCAACAAGACGATGAGCGCGCGCCTGATCGTCTCTGCACGATATGGATTATTCCCGGCACGATATGATCAACCGCGTAGCGCAACGACCGCGGACACCGACGGCTGAAACTCGCACGTACAGCGGTTGGACGCGCGCGCGACGCGCAAGCTATAATCCCGCTTCAATTTCGACACGCCCAGATACCCCCCGGAGGTTCTACGACCAAAGTGACCACAGCCTCGTCCGCCTTCCGCCTCGCCGCGCGACTCGACGCGGTCGGCTTCTCCGACATCGTCAACATCCGAAACAAGGTGATGGAGCTGCGCGAGTCGGGGCGGCAGGTTTTCCAGTTCGAGGGCGGCGAGCCCTTCCTCAACACGCCCGAGCACATCAAAGAGGCGATGGTGCGCGCGCTCGGCGAGAATAAGACGCGCTACGCCCCTTCGTCCGGTATCGCGGAGCTGCGCGCGGCGCTTGCCGAGAAACTCCGCGAGCGCAACCGCATCGCCGCCGAGGAGCGCGACGTGATCGTCCTGAACGGCGGGATGCAGGGACTCTTCGGCGCGTTCCAGTCGGTCGTCAACCCCGGCGACGAAGTGCTCGTCTTCTCGCCCTACTGGACGCCGATCAAAGACCTCATCGCGGGCTGCCGCGCGCAGATTGTGCTGGTGCCGACCGAAGAGGCGCGCCGCGACGGCTTCGCCGAAACTCTGGCGCGCTACGCGACGGCGAACGCGCGCGTCATCTATTTCAACACGCCGCAGAACCCGACCGGCACCGTCTTCACGCGCGAGGAGACCGAGGCGGTCGCCGCCTTCGCCCGCGCGCGCGACCTCGTCGTCGTCGCCGACGAAGCTTACGAAGATTTAGTGTACGAAGGCGAGCACGTCTCCATCGCCTCGCTCGAAGGGATGTTCGAGCGCACCATCACCTGCTACACGCTCTCGAAGTCCTACGCGATGACGGGCTGGCGCGTCGGCTACGTCGCCTGCGCCGAGCCTTGGATGACGGGCTTGCGTAAGACGACGCTCTACTCGACGAACGGCGTCTCGACGCCGACGCAGTGGGCGGCGCTCGCCGCGATCAACTCGCCCCAAGACATGCTCGACGCGGCGCGCGCCGAGTATCAAAGGCGGCGCGACCTGCTCGTCGGCGGTCTGAACGAACTCGGCTTGACGTGTGAGCCTCCCGCCGGAGCCTTCTACGCCTTCCCAGACGTGACGCGCATTAACCCGGACAGTCGCGCCGCCGCCGACACGCTGCTCGAACGCGCGCAGGTCGCCACCGTCCCCGGCGGCGTCTTCGGCGCGCACGGCGAGGGGCACCTGCGCTTCTCCTTCTCCACGCAGATCGAAACCATCGAAGCCGGGCTCGACTCGATGCGACGCAACCTCTGAAAGGCAAGGATAAAGGATGAGGGATGAAGGATGAAAAAAGAGGATCACAATCCGATTTCACCTCATTCTCATCGCCCCGATAAAGTGAGTCCGCGCGGCGAGTTCGATTTCATCGAGCGCGTACGTCAACGTGCCCTCGAAAGCAGGAAGCCGGGCGACTCCAACCCTTCATCCTTCATCCTTCATCCTTCATCCTTCTCTTCCCTGCTCGTCGGCCTCGGCGACGACGCGGCGGTCTTCAGATCGGCTGCGGGTCGGGACAGTGTGATCACCGCCGACCTGCTCGTCGAGGACGTTGACTTCTTCCGCACGATCACAGACCCGGCGGCGCTCGGCCACAAGGCGCTCGCCGTCTCGCTCTCCGACATCGCCGCGATGGGCGCCCGTCCCCGCTTCGCGCTCGTCACGCTCGGCGTGCCGCAGACGACCTGGGAGACGCACTTCATCGACGACTTTTACACGGGCTGGCTCGCGCTCGCGGAAATGTTCGGCGTCGCCCTCATCGGCGGCGACGTCTCGCGCTCGCCCGACCGGATCGTCGTTGACTCAATCGTCATCGGCGAAGTCGAGCGAGATCGCGCCATCTTGCGTTCGGGAGCGCGGGCGGGCGATCAGATGTTCGTCACGGGCGCGCTCGGCGGCGCGGCGGCGGGCCTGCGGCTGCTCGAACGCTCGCTCACGCTCACGGAAGATTTGACTGAGCAGTTCCCTCCCGAATTTCACGAACTCACCGCGCGGCAGACGAAGCCGACCCCGCGCGTCGAGTGGGGCGCGCTGCTCGGCGAGTCCGGCTTGGCGACGGCGATGATTGATCTAAGCGACGGGCTCTCGTCCGACCTCGCGCACCTCTGCCGCGAGAGCGACGCGGGCGCGACGCTCGACTGGTCGCAGCTTCCCATCGACCCGCTGCTCCGACACGACAGCGCGCTCGCCGACAACTCTTTCACCCACGCCGTCGTCGCCGACGCGCACCAGCTCGCGCTCCACGGCGGCGAAGACTTTGAGCTGCTCTTCACCGTCCACCCGCGCGACCTGTTGAAGCTCCCGCGCGAACTCGCGGGCGTCCCCGTCACGCGCATCGGCGAGATCACGGAAGCCACCGCCGGGATCAAACTTCAACGCCACCAGCACCTCGAAGACCTGCACCCCGCGGGCTTCGAGCATTTCCATTCTCACCACTGAAAAGATAGACGCGGAGACGCGGCGACGAGGTGACACGGGGGAACTTCCTCGCTCAGATTCTGTCCCCGCGTCGCCGCGTCTCCCTGTCTCCGCGTCGTCTCAGTTAATTGACTCGCCGCGCGCACTTCTCCTAGACTCTCTTTCCAGACAACTGCACGCCTCGTTAACGGTGTCCGTTTCAGCAAAGGAAGTTTTGCCATGCGCAGCAAGATGCTCGGACTCGCCATCGCCCTCTCCACCTTCGGTCTCGGCGTTGCCGCGACTACAGCCTGGATCAGTAGCCATACGAATCAAGTGCGAGGCGTTCACGTATCTACTGGGACTGTTCTTGTCCCTCGCCCCGCGTCAGCAATTGCCGCTGATGACTTTGACCCATGTCAGGTGTCAAGTTCCTCGCCCGGTTCGTCGAGTATCATTACGCCATACGTCAACGCCCCGATTGACGGCGGTGTGCTAAATGGCAAGGGGATCAGCGAGCCAACTCCGGCGTATCCGGAGAAAGCCCGCGCCGCCCAAGCCTCCGGTGCCGTCATCATCGAAGTAATGACTGACAAGTGCGGGTATGTCGTCATGGCGAAAGCCGTCACGGGTCATGCGCTCCTACGACAGGCAGCAGTTGATGCGGCTATGAATTGGCGTTTCGCACCTACACTGCTTTCGGGTCACCGCGTCAGAGTCAAGGGCACAATCGCTTTCAACTTCCTGCTTCAATGAGCGGACGCAACTTGCCCGCCCGTTAGCACGTAAATCATTCCAGACGACGCGCGCCAAAGTCGAACCGAGGCGCGCGTCACGTTTACAAGATGCTCAAGTTTCAGAACACGCTCACCGGCAAGCTCGAAGAGTTCCGTCCCATCACCGAGGGCGAGGTGCGCATGTACGCCTGCGGTCCGACCGTGTGGAATCTGGCGCACGTCGGCAACTTCCGCACGAACGTCTTCGTGGACGTGCTGCGCCGCTACCTGAAATACAAGGGCTACGCCGTCCGCCACGTGATGAACCTGACGGACGTGGACGACCGCATCATCGCGCAGGCGGCGGAGCGCAAAGTTTCTCTCGACGAGTACACCGCGCCCTACATCGAAGCCTTCTGGCAGGACTTCGACCTCATCGGCTGCGAGCGACCCGAAGAAGCCCCGCGCGCCACGCATCACATCCCGCAGATGGTCGAGATCATCGAAAAGCTACTGGCGTCGGGTCACGCCTATCAATCCGACGGCTCCGTCTATTACCGCATCACCTCGTTCCCCGAATACGGCAAGCTCTCGAAGATCAACTTCGCCGGCAACATCGCGGGCGCGAGCGAGCGCGTGGACACGGACAAGTACGAGAAAGAGGATGCGCGCGACTTCGCCCTCTGGAAAGCGCCCGACACTGACAACGAACCGACGTGGGACGCACAGATCGGCGCGGGGCGTCCGGGCTGGCACATCGAGTGCTCGGCGATGTCGATGAAGTACCTCGGCGAGACGTTCGACATCCACACGGGCGGCGTCGATCTCATCTTCCCGCACCACGAGAACGAGATCGCGCAGTCGGAAGGCGCGACCCAACGGCCCTTCGTCAAGTACTGGCTGCACGGCGAGCACTTGAAGATCGACGGTGAGACGATGTCGAAGTCCAAGGGCAACTACTACACCCTGCGCGATCTCGTCGAGCGCGGCTTCTCGCCGGCAGCCGTGCGCTACGCGCTCTTGAGCGTGCCCTACCGGAAGCAGCTCAACTTCACCATCGAGGGCTTGCGCGGCATCGAGAAGACGGTCGCCGGCCTGCAAGACTTCAACGCGCGCCTTTCGGAAGCGCGCACAGAGGCGGGCAGCAACCCGGAGATGCGCGCCGCCGCCGCGCGCGCCCTCGCCGAGTTCGAGGCGGGGCTCGACGACGATCTCAACACCTCGGTCGCCCTCGCCGCCGTCCACAACCTGACGCGCGAGGTGAACACAGCCCTCCACTGCGAAGGCTTGCGCGCGGACGACCAGCGCGAGCTGCTCGAACTCATCCGCCGCTTCGACTCTGTGCTCAACGTCTTCACCGCGCCGCAGCGCGGGATGCTCGACACGGAGATTCAAGCCCTCATCGACGAGCGACAGGAAGCCCGCCGCCGCCGCGACTTCTCACGCGCCGACCAGATTCGCGATCAACTCCTTGAGCGCGGCATCATCCTCGAAGACACCCGCGACGGTGTGCGCTGGAAACACAAAGCATAACTTTTCGTGCGCGCCTAAACGCAGACGGCGAGTTGTTGTTATGATGGCGGCGCGCGGTGAACGCCCATGTCTGAGCAACTGATCCAACGCGACGACGACATCCTCGGCGGCACGCCCGTCTTCGCCGGAACCCGCGTCCCCGTCCAGACCCTCTTCGACTACCTCGAAGAAGGCGACAGCCTGGACGAATTTCTCGACGACTTCCCTTCCGTCACAAGAGAACACGCCGTCAAAGTTTTGGAGAACGTGAAAGATGATGAGTGAGGTCTCAATGAGAACCAGACCACTACTCTGCGTCTTCGCACTCTCCGCGCTCATCTGCGTGTCGGCTGCGACAACGAGGGCACAGACGAATCAAAGCGATGCCAACACCGCCGATGCCGCGCACACTCTGACCGAGGCGCAGAGGCAGTCGATTAAACGTATCCAGACCGACACCGAGAAGAAGGCTGCGCCCGCCCTCCGGCGACTCGCGCGTGTGGCGAGCAAGGTCTATGCGAACATGCTCGCCGAGAAGCCGGACGCGAAGCTGCGCGCGAGTTTGAGCGCGCAGTTGGAGCGCGCCACTTGGGCTCTGTTCGCCATCAAGGGCCAGTCCTTCTATGAAATACTGCGTGTCCTCACGCCCGCGCAGCGCCAGCTCATCCGCGATGAGAGGCGAAAGCCCGGCGCGCCCGCGGACTTGTCCGAAGTCGTCGCACACCTCTTCAAACTCGACGACAAGTAACCCTATGCAAGCGAAACCGATTCTCTGCGCCCTCTTCGTTCTCGCCGCCGCCACCATGACGCCACAGACTTCATCACAGACGCCGACACCGAACCGGCGCATCGTCATCGCCGCGAGCACTGTGCTCGACGGTCGCGGCCACGTGCTGCGCAACACGCGCATCGTCGTCGAAGGGGGAAAGATCGTCGCCGTCGATCCGAAAGCCGCGCCGGTTGATTACGATCTGCGTGGCTTGACGTTGATGCCCGGCTGGATTGACGCGCACGTTCACATCACCTGGAGCTTCGGCGAGAACGGCAAGAACGCGGGCGCGGACGAGACAACGCAGTTCGCCGCGTATCAGGCCGCATCGAACGCCTGGGCGACGCTCGCGGCGGGCTTCACGACCGTGCAGAGCGTCGGCTCGCCGACAGACGTTCCCCTGCGCGACTCAATCGCAAGCGGGCGTCTGCCCGGCCCACGCATCCTGACCGCCGTCAATCCGATCTTCGGGCAGGGCGAGCGCACCGGGACGCCCGACGAGCTGCGCGCCTTCGTGCGCAAGCAGAAGGCGGCGGGCGCAGACCTCATCAAAATCTTCGCGTCGCAAAGCATACGTCAGGGCGGCGGGATGACGCTCTCGCAGGAGCAGTTGAACGCGGCGTGCGACGAGGCGAAGCGGCAGGGCCTGCGCGTGCTCGTCCACGCCTACAAGGGCGCGGTGCGCGCCGCGACGCTCGCCGGGTGCACAGAGATTGAGCACGGCACGATGGCGACGGACGAAGACCTGAAGCTGATGGCAGAGCGCGGCACGTATCTCGACCCGCAAGCCGGACTCGTGATCGAGAACTATCTGGCGAACAAAGAAAAATATCTCGGCACGCCCGGCTACACGGCGGAAGGCTTCGCGGCGATGGAGAAGGTCTTGGCGCTGAACCACGAACTGGTCAGGCGCGCGTCGAAGATACCGGGCTTGAAGATCGTCTTCGGCACGGACGCCGTGGCGGGCGCGCACGGTCGCAACGCCGAAGAGTTCATCGACCGCGTGCGCGACGCAGGAGTCGATCCGTTGACGGCGCTTGTTTCCGCCAACTCACTCGCCGCCGAGGCGCTCGGCATGGCTGACCAGATCGGCGCAATCGCCCCCGGCTTACAAGCCGACATCATCGCCCTCGACGGCGACCCCCTGAAAGACATCACGGCGGTGCGTCGCGTCGCGTTCGTCATGAAGGGCGGAGTTATTTACAAAAACACGGCACACATGGCGGTACAATTAGATCGTTAGGTGCTTAGTGAGGTGGAACTGTGAAACTCAGTCACTCGGTTAGCGGCGCATTACGCACCTTCTCGTACTGGGTCGCAAACGGCACGCTCGGTCAGCCTCTCTTGGAGGACATTGATTACCACTGGATTTTGTCCGAGGAGCCGAGTGCGCTCGAACAGGTTTACGCCATTTTTGCAAACGTCTTGGAGATGGATGATAACGGTCAAGTTGTGAATGCCAAATATGCAGAAAGGCGGGTGGCACAGTGGCTCCGGCAATATATTGATCCCACATTCGAGATCGTCCCGCCGCTTGCCGACTGGGAAATCGCCTTGCATGCGCCACCGCCAAGGATTGATCCCGTTCGCACCTAATAAGTTGAGAATATCTGCGCGAAAGTTCGCCATATCTGCCGCAAACCTCTCCGTATCTGGCTGCGAGACGATCATATCAGCGTGAAAATCGGCTATATCAATGCGCGAGGGGGCTATATCAGCGTGAGAGCGGACGATATCAGCACGCGAGACGACCATATCATTGTGAAAGATGACCATATCAGCGCGCGAGATGGTTATATCGGCGTGCGAGACGACCATATCGGCGCGAAAGGTGACTATATCAGCGTGAAAGATAACTATATCGGCGTGAGAGTTGATTATATCGGCGCGAAAGTCGGCATTTCCGGCGTGAAAGTCTCCATTTGCAGCGTGAAAGTGTCAATTTGCATGACAAAAGTTGCCATTCGTGGCGCGTGAGACGCCATTTACACCGTGCGCGCCGCAATTTGCAGTGCGCGCGGCGCCGTTTGCAGCGTGAAAGTTCCCGTTTGCAACGCGAAACTTGCCGTTTGCACTGTGAAAGTCTCAATTTGCAGCGCGAAAGATTCGATTTGCAGCGCGAAAGATGCAATTTGCAGTGTGAAAGATTCAACTTGCGGCGCGCGGCGCGGGTGCCGCTTCGTCAAAGGATGGTCAGACATTGCTGGAAACAGATCGGGCGAAGTGATAAGATTCGCGCCCGGTGAAGATTCAGGTTTCACGGCTCCCAAGTCGCCTCCGATCTAACATGATGTTCCGCTCCCTGCTCATCAGCCAACGCCCGCAAGACATCCGCGCCAACATCTTCGCGGGTTAGCCGCTCCATATTCTCCACGCCCCTTCCGCCGCGTCTGAAATCTCGCATCCGAGATTTGGAATTGCGGACGGCAACCGCTTCGCTTTTCAAGACTAGGAGAAAGTTTATGACCACGATGGCTCCGCCGAAGAGACCGGAGATCAGGACGGCTCTGCCCGGCCCCAAAGGGCAGCAGATCGTCGCCGATGACGCGCAGTGGGTGAACCCTTCGTACCCGCGCCCCAACTTCAAACTCGTCGCCGAGCGCGGCGAGGGCGTCTGGGTGACGGACGTTGACGGCAACCTCTTCCTCGACTGCAACGCGGGCGTCGCCGTCTGCTCCACCGGCCACTGTCACCCCGAAGTCGTCCGCGCCATACAGGATCAGACCGCCAAGCTCATCCACATGTGCGGCACAGATTACTACTACGACCTCATGCCCATGCTCGCCCGCAAGCTCGACGAGATCGTGCCCGTCCCTTCGCCGACGCGCACGCACTTCGCCAACTCCGGCACCGAAGCGGTCGAGACCGCCCTGAAGCTCGCCATGCACGCCACCGGGCGCGAGAAGTTCATCGCCTTCTTCAACAGCTTCCACGGTCGCACACTCGGCTCTCTCTCGCTCACCTCTTCGCGCGTCGCGCAGCGCACAGGGTTCAAGCGTCAGGTGCTCGACGTCGTCCACGTCCCCTACCCCAACGTCTTCCGCCACCCGTTCACGGGACAGCCGACTGATGAGGCGACCGTCAGTCGCGACTGCCTCGCGTGGATCGAAGAGCGGCTGTTTAAGACGACCACGCCGCCCGAAGAAGTGGCGGGCATCGTCGTCGAGTGCGTGCAGGGCGAGGGCGGCTACGTGCCCGCGCCGAAGCAGTTTCTGCAAGGCCTGCGCCGCATCTGCGACGAACACGGCATTATGCTCATCGTTGACGAGGTGCAATCAGGCATGGGTCGCACGGGCAGGATGTTCGCCTCCGAGCACTACGACTTGAAGCCCGACATCATCACCATCGCGAAGGGCATCGGATCGGGTCTGCCCATCGGCGCCTGCGTCGCGCGCGCAGACGTGATGGACTGGAAGCCCGGCGCACACGCCTCCACCTTCGGCGGCAACCCGGTCTGCATCGCCGCCGCACTGAAGACCATCGAGCTACTCGAAAACGGTCTCGTCCGTAACAGCGCGGAGGTGGGCGACTACCTCAAGGCGGGTCTCGAGAAGCTGAAAGCCAAACACGATTGCATCGGCGACGTGCGGGGCTTAGGCATGATGATCGGCGTCGAGTTCGTCACGGATCGCGACACGCTTGCGCCCGACGCGGACTTGCGCGACCGCGTCGAGATCGAGTGCTTCAACCGCGGCTTAATCATCCTCGGCGCGGGCGCGAACACCATCCGCTGGTCGCCGCCGCTCATCCTCTCGCGCGAGAACGTGGACGTGGCGCTGGAGATTTTCGACGAAGCGATTGCCGCCGCGCGTCGCTAATCGAGTTTCCCTCCGGGGCGTCGCCCGCCGTCTCTTTTTTCCGTGACGGCGGGCGACTTTTCGCGCCCGGCGCGCGTCAAAAACGTGACAATTCGCCGCAGGGAAGTTTGTTGACAATTCCCCGCCCGTCGCCTAATTTTCCGACAACGACCCGGCGCCTGACGGCGCACCCCGCAGTTCGGAGTTGTGATGAAGAAAGTTTTACTCGCGTCTCTCGTCGCCGCCCTTTGCGCACTCACTTCGCTTGCGCAGTCGAACGAAGCCGGACAACACGTGAGCGCCGCGCACGCACGCATGCAGCAGGCTGATTTCAAGGGCGCCATCGCGGAACTCGATCAGGCCATCGCCGCCAAGCCGGACTTCCTCCAGGCCTACTACATGCGCTCCGGCGCGAAGATGCTCTCCGGCGATCTGGACGGCGCACTCGCCGACGTGGAGAAAGTCATCTCGCTCGATCCCAATTTCAAGCCCGCCTACCACACGCGCGCCGGTGTGCGTCTGCGCAAAGGCGACCTTGAAGGCGCGCTCGCCGACTACGATCATTCCATCGCCATTGGCTGGCTCGCCTACGAATGCTACATCGGTCGCGGCAACGTCCGGCGGGCACAAGGGAACCTTGACGCTGCCATCGAAGAGTACGGCGCGGCCATCGCGCTCAACCCGAAGGCGTTTGAAGCCTACATGAACCGCGCCGCCGTGCGCCGCCTGAAAGGCGACAATGCTGGCGCGGTCGCGGACTACAATACGGCCATCGCCTACGGCGCGCCCGACCCCTCGTCTATCATCCAGCGTTCGGGCGAGTCGCCAGACGCCGCCGATAAGTCACCGGGCGGCAGGCACCTCGTCCAGAAACACACGGAGACGCACGTCGAGATCGACCCGGACGCGCACATCGTCACAAACGGCGCGACGACCGAGGTCAGAAGCGAGTCGGGGCAGGCGCGCGGCGCGGCCATCGCGCTCGCCAACCGTGCCTCCGCCATGCTGCAACAGGGTGACGCCGACGCCGCCATCGAGGACGCGACGAAAGCCATCGAGATCGATCCGCGACTCTGGATCGCCTACAACAACCGCGCGACGGCCCGCCTGCGTAAAGGTGACACAGAAAGCGCGCTCGCGGATTATGGAAAGGCGGTCGAGCTGAACCCTGAGTCACCCATCGCGCACTTCCAGCTCGGCGGCGTGTTGCTCGACGAGGGACAGACCGAAGCGGCGCAGCGTGAGTTCGACCGCGCGCTCAAGCTCGACCCCTCGATGCGGCAGATGATCGACGCGCGACTCAAGAGCCCGCGGCGCACGCGCGAAGGCAAGCAGCCTTGAACGGCGCGAACGGCTGGCTAATGCTCGAACGACATCTGCTCGAACGGCATCTAAATCTCGCGGCGGTTAAATGGTCTGATTGAAGCGAGGAGTGACGGCGTGAGTTACAACCCCCTTGAGGTCTCGAAATCTCTGGCGCGGCTCGCCGCGGCGGCGCTCCTCTTCCCCGCAACGGCGGCTCTCGCGCAGACGCCCGCGCCGCCCGCGCAGGATCACGCGCGGCTCGCCTCGGAGCGGCGCGTCCGGGGCGATCTCGACGGCGCGCTCTCCGAGTACGACAAGGCGCTGGTCGCCGATCCGCGCTCCGCCGTGATCCACGTCAAGCGCGGCGGCGTGCGCCGCGCCAAAGGCGATCTCGAAGGCGCGCTCTCCGACTACGACGCGGCTTTCGCCATCGATCCTATCTCGGTGCAGAACGACCGCTTCATCGCCGAAGCCTTCTCCGACCGCGGCAACGTCCGCACCGCCAAGCTCGACATGGACGGCGCGCTCGCCGACTTCAACCGCGCCATCTTCTGCTATCAGGGCAACCCGGACTTCTACTTCAAGCGCGGGCAGGCGCGGCTCATCAACGGCGACTACAAGGGCGCCGTCTCAGACCTCGACAACGGTCTCGCCTTAAAGCCCGACGACAAGCTCGCCTCCATCGCCTATGCCGTGCGCGGCTACGCCCGCATCCAGCAGCACGACGAAGACGCCGCGCGCAAGGACTTCGACCAGAGCGTCAAGCTCAACAAGGAGGGACGGCTCTTCCTCCACCTCCACCTCCTCAACCTCGACGCCCAGCTCAAAGAACTCAAGCGCCGCCGCGCTGCCGACGACCAGCGCATCAGCTAAAGAGCTGTTAGCTGTTAGCGATTAGCCAAACGCTTCTGGCTAAAAGCTAACAGCTAATTGCTAATAGCTCTCATAATCTCCGTCATGCGTGCGCTCAGGCGCGGCTCGTCAACTCTGGTGACGCGACCGTCGCGATAGACTTCTTCGCCGGCGACGACGGTGAGGAGTGCGTCGCGCCCCGAAGACGAGAAGACGAGCGTGCGCGCCGCGTCGTGCGCGGGAGTCTGGTGCGCGGCGTCGAGGCGAAAGACGGCGAGGTCGGCTTGCTTGCCCTCTTCGAGTGAGCCGCAGTCCGAGAGGCCGAGCGCGCCTGCGCCGCCGAGCGTGGCGTCTCGGAGGGCACGCTCGGCTGTGAGCGCGTCGAGATGTTCGAGCTTGTTCGCGGAGCGCGCCAGCAGCAGGGCGAAACGTGCCTCCTCCAGCATGTCGCAGGTGTTGTTGCTCGCCACCGAGTCGCTGCCGAAGCCATGTCGCAGGTCGAGAAACTTTTCGTAGGGCGCGCGTCCGTGCCCGAGCTTGGCATTCGACTTCGGACAGTGCGCGACCGACGCGCCCGCTTCCCTGATCGACTCCACGTCCGCCTCGTCCGCGCGGACGCAGTGCGCGAGCAGCACGCCCTCGCCGAGCACGCCGAGGCTCTTCAGATACTGGATCGGTGAAACACCGGGCGCGCGCCACTCGATGCCGCGCCGCGCGAGCAGGTCGGCGAAGATGCCACGCCCCTCGCGAATCAAAAGGTCTTCCGCCCCCGACTCCGCCGCGTGGATCGTCAGCGGCAGCCGTTCGCGCGCGGCGAGTTCGACGACCAGCCCCATCAGGCGCGGGCTCACGCTGTAGGGCGCGTGCGGTGAGACGCCGACGCGGACGCGCTCCGTCACAAGTTCGCGCAGGCGCGCGAGTTTCTCAACAAGTCGCGCGAATTCGGCGTCGGCTTCGCGCGGGTCGGGGTGAATCGCCTCCTGGTGAATGATGCCGCGCAAGCCCACGTCGCCGAGCGCGTGCGCGCAAGCCTCTCCGTCGTTGCTCGCGTCGGCGAGCGTCGTCACGCCTGCGCGCGCGGCTTCGACCGCGCCCCACGTCGCGGAGACACGCAGATCGTCCGCCGTCATGCGCTGCATACGTGCCAGCGTCAGCTTCATCAGCCACGCGGGAAAGTCGCCTTCGACATCTTCGAGGTAGCCGCGCATCGCGGTCAGCTCGATGTGCGAGTGGCAGTTGACGAGACCGGGGATGATGACCGCCTCGCCGAACCCCGCGCGCTCGGCTGCCGGGAATCGCGAGACCACCGCGTCGCGCCCGCCGACGCCGACGATGCGCGAGTCTTCGACCGCCACCGCGCCGTGCTCGATTGGCGTTGATGCGACGGGCAGGAGCCACTGCGCTGAGTAGATTTTGATCATCCGGCTACACGTCCTCGTTAACCTTCGTCCGCGCGGGCCAGCGGCACAGCGTCGCCGCGCCGCAGCAGGAACCACGTCGCGCCCGAAAGAGCGATGACGGCTCCGCCCGCCGCTGCGACGACGCGGATGCCGAAGCTGTCAGCCGCCGCGCCCGCCGCGTAGATGGCGCAGACCATCGCGAGCGTCGTCACCGTCTCGTGCGTGGCGAAGACGCGACCGGCATAGTTGTTCGCTGTCCGCTGCATCACGAGCGTCTGCTGCGCCGTCCACCAGACGGCGTAGTTCATCTCGCGAAGCACCAGCACCGCCGACGCGCCCCATAGGTTCGGCATCAGGCTGAAGGCGAAGAGGCCGCAGCCGTCGAACAAGAGTGAGCGTCCCATGCGCGCGCCGAGGCGCGAGCCCCCGCCGCCCGCGTTGAAGCGTCGCGCGAGCGGGGCGCCGAGCACGCCGCCCGCACCCATCGCGATGAAGAGCACAGAGATGCCGAAGTCTTTCGGGCGCGCGAGCCAACCGGCGGCGGCCTGCTCGCCGAGGCGCGCGCCGAAGACGCTGTAGAGAGCGCGCGCCGCGCCGTTCCCCAGGCCCCACCCGGCGGCGACGACGAAGACAGCCGCGAGCACCGAGTCGCTCCTGACGTAGCGCAGCCCGTCGCGAAAGTCCGCGACCGCCCTCGCGACGGCGGACGTGCCGTTCTTCACTTGCGTCTCGCCGATAGACTGCGTGCGATGCGAGGCGTCAGCGATTTCAGGTTCCAGATGTGAGATTTCAGATTCGGGAGCCAGCATCACCTGCTCGATCTCGACGACTCTCCGCCGCGCCGTCGGCGTTCGTGAAACCGCGATTCGCGCGTCGCGATCTGCAAGCGCGCGCGGTCGCCAGGCGATGCGCCGGATCATCTCGGCGGAGATGATGAAGGTTGCGGCGTTGATGACGAAGACCGTCTCGCGGCCGATGAAGGTGGCGACGAGCCCGCCGAGCGCGGAGCCGACGGCGATGGTCCCGGCGGTCGTCGAGGCAGACAGAGAGTTGGCGGCGAGCAGATCGTCCGTGCGCGTGACGAGGTTGGGGAGCGTGGCGCGCTTGGCGGCGTTGAAGAAGGCGGAGAGTGAGAAGAGCGCCGCGCCGACCGCGTAGATGAACGGCAGCGACGAGAACCGCTGCGCGAGCAGGAAGCCGAGCGCGAGCACG
>JBJMGS010000174.1:0-15827 GCA_045807785.1 Pyrinomonadaceae bacterium | reverse complement strand
ATTCCCCCGTTACCATAACTTAGTTCTCGCACATTCCTCCCGCCCGCGCGTAGCGTCGGGTTGAGGAAGGCGCGTCCCCGTTTGCCCCGCACGTGCCTTGGTGGCGGGCGGCTCCGAAGATCACATGAGCAGAGAGACGCTCTCGCCATTGCAACGCTACGGGCTCGCCGTCGCCTCGGTCGCCGTCGCCACCGCGATCACGCACCTGCTCTACGCCTTAAACGTCCCGCTCCCGTTCGCCTTCTTCTACGCCGCGGTCGCCGTCAGCTCGCACTACGGCGGGCGGCGCGCGGGACTACTCTCGATCATCATCTCCGTCCTCATCGCCGACTACGTCTTCTTAGAACCGCGTTTCTCTTTCAACCACGCCAGCGAAAACTTCCTGCGGCTGGCCGTCTTCGTCTTCGTCTCGCTGCTCGTCTGGTATCTGACCGAGAGGCAGCGCCGCGCCGACGAGCAGCTCCGGCGGCGCGAGCGCGAGCTGACGGACTTTTTCGAGAACGCGACCGTCGGGCTGCACTGGGTCGGGCCGGACGGCAAGGTGCTCTGGGCGAACCGCGCCGAGCTGGAGCTGTTGGGCTACGCGCGCGACGAGTACGTCGGCCACAACATCGCGGAGTTCCACGCCGACGACGACAAGATCAAAGACATCCTCGCGCGGCTCGGTCGCGGCGAAGAGCTGCACGGCTACGAGGCGCGCCTGCGTTGCAAGGACGGATCGATCCGCGAAGTCGCCATCAACTCGAACGTGTTGTGGGACGACGGGCGCTTCGTCCACACGCGCTGCTTCACGCGCGACATCACCGAGCACAGGAAAGCCACAGAAGCCCTACGCCTTCAGGCACAACTGCTCGATACCGTGGAGCAGGCGGTCATCGCAACGGACGCGCGCGGCACGATCACCTACTGGAACCGTTTCGCCGAGAAACTCTACGGCTGGCCGGCGGCGGAAGTCCTGGGGCGCGACATCAGCGAGGTGACGCCGACCGAAGCGACGCGCGAGCAAGCCGAAGAGATCATGGCGCGCGTCGCGGCGGGCGAGAGTTGGTCTGGCGAATTCGACGTGCGGCGCAAGGACGGCACGTCGTTCCCCGCGTTGGTCACCGACACGCCCATCTTCAATGAGGGCGGCGCGCTCGTCGGCGTCGTCGGCGTCTCCGTTGATGCCACCGAGCGCCGTCGCGCCGAGGCGGCGCTGCGTGAGCAGGCCGAAGTCATCGAGCAGGCGTATGACGCGATCTTCCTGCGCGACGCGGAGAACGCCATCACGCTGTGGAATCAGGGGGCGGAGCGCACCTACGGCTACACCAAGGCGGAGGCGCTCGGGCGCTCGCCGCACGAGCTGTTGCAGACGCAGACGCCCATCCCGCTCGCAGAGATTTATGTCAACCTGCGGCGCGACGGCTACTGGGAAGGCGAGCTGCGGCACACGCGCAAGGACGGCGAGCAGATCGTCGTCGAATCTCGCTGGGCGACGGTGCGGGACGGGCGCGGCGAAGTGACCTCGATCCTGGAGATCGTGCGCGACGTCACCGAGCGCAAGCGAGCCGAAGAGTCGCTGCGCGAGCAATCCGAGATCATCGAGACGGTCAACCGCGTCGGGCAGACGCTGGCGGGCGAGTTGGACGTACACAAGCTCGTCCAGGCTGTGACCGACGCGGCGACGGAAATCTCGAACGCGCACTTCGGTTCGTTCTTCTACAACGTGCTCGACGAGAGCGGCGAATCCTACATGCTCTACACGCTCTCCGGCGTCCCGCGCTCGGCCTTCGAGCACTTCCCGATGCCGCGGAACACGGGCATCTTCGCGCCGACCTTTAAGGGCGAGGGCACAGTGCTCATCCCCGACGTGAAGCGTGACCCGCGCTACGGGAAGAACTCGCCTTACTACGGGATGCCCGAAGGCCACCTGCCGGTGGTGAGCTACCTCGCCGTGCCCGTCGTCTCGCGCTCGGGCGAAGTGTACGGCGGGCTCTTCTTCGGCCACCCGGAGGTCGGCGTCTTCACCGAGCGCGCGGCGCGCATCATCGAGGGGCTCGCCGCGCAGGCCGCCGTCGCGATGGACAACGCGCGCCTGTTCGACGCCGTGCAGCGCGAGCGCGCGAAAGCCGAGGCGAGCGAGCAGCACTACCGCTTCCTCGCCGAGTCGATCCCGCAGATTGTCTGGACGGCGGACGCCGGCGGCGGCGCCGAATACTTCAACCAGCGCTGGTACGACTACACGGGCTTGCCGCGCGAGGGCGGCAGCAACGGCAGCGGCTACAGCTCGCGCGGCATCGTCCACCCGGAAGACCTGACGCGCGTGCTCGACACCTGGCGGCAAGCCTTCGAGACGGGCGAGCGCTTCGACTCAGAGTTGCGCCTGCGGCGCGGCTCGGACGGCAGCTACCGCTGGCATCTCGCGCGCTCCGTCCCGCTGCGCGACGCCGGGGGGCGGATCGTCAAGTGGTTCGGCACGAGCACGGACATTGACGACCGCAAGCGCGCCGAGGAGTCGCAGGCGTTTCTCGCCGAGGCGAGCGAAGTCCTCGTCAGCTCGCTCGACTACGAGGCGACGCTGCGCCGGATCGCAGACCTCGTCGTGCCGCGTCTCGCCGACTGGTGCTCGGTTGATATGCTGACGGACGAGCGCACGCTCAGGCGGCTCGCCGTTGCGCATCAGGACCCGGCGAAGATCGAGCTGGCACACGAGCTGGAGCGGCGCTACCCGCCGGACATGAGCGAGCGGCAGGGCGTCCCGAACGTCGTCCGCACGGGCGCGTCGGAACTCTACCCGAACATCCCCGACGAGATGCTCGCGCTCGTCGCACGCGACGCTGAGCAGTTGAAGCTCATGCGCGAGCTGGGCTTGCGTTCAGCGATGATCGTGCCGCTTGCCGTGCAGGGGCGCGTGCTCGGCGCGATCTCATTCGTCTCTGCCGAGTCGGGTCGGCGCTACACCGAGAGCGACCTCGCCTTCGCCGAAGATTTGGCGCACCGCGCGGCGCTCGCCGTCGAGAACGCGCGCCTGTACCGCGAGGCGCGGGAAGTGAACCGGCTCAAGGACGAGTTCCTCGCCACGCTCTCGCACGAGCTGCGCACGCCTCTGACCGCCGTGCTCGGTTGGACGCGGCTGCTCGGTACGGGGCAGTTGGACAAGGAGACGTCGGCGCGCGCGCTCGAAACCATCGAGCGCAACGCGCAGTCGCAGGTGCAGCTCATCGACGACATCCTCGACGTCTCGCGCATCATTCGCGGCAAGCTCCGCCTGAGCGTGCGCCCGGTCGATCTCGCGCCCGTCATCGAGGCGGCGGTTGACTCGGTGCGCCCGGCATCCGACGCCAAGGGCATCCGCCTGCAAGTCATCCTCGACCGGCAGGCGGGTCCCGTCTCCGGCGACCCCGACCGGCTGCAACAGATCATCTGGAACCTGCTCTCGAACGCCATCAAGTTCACGCCGAAGGACGGGCGCGTGCAGGTCACGCTCGCCCGCGTGGACTCGCACCTTGAGGTGAGCGTCAGCGACACGGGGCAGGGCATCGGCGTGGAGTTTTTGCATTACGTCTTCGACCGCTTCCGCCAAGCCGACCCGACGCCGACGCGCGCGCACGGCGGGCTGGGCCTGGGGCTCGCCATCGTGCGTCACTTGGTTGAGCTGCACGGCGGGAGCGTCCGGGCGGAGAGCGGGGGCAGGGGGCAGGGCGCGACGTTCCTCATCTCGCTGCCGCTCTTAGCCGCCGCGCACGGCGTGGTGTCCGCGCCCGACGAAGCGCAGGAGTCCGCGCCACGTGACGAGGCAAGGGTCGGCAACTTCTTCGGCGGCTTCGAGTGCCCGCCGGAAATCGACGGCCTGCGCGTGCTCCTCGTCGAAGACGACGGCGACTCGCGCGAGCTGCTCGTCACGGTGCTGGAGCAGTGCCGCGCGGAAGTCGTCGCCGTGGCGAGTGCGGAGGCGGCCAGGCGCGTGCTCGAAGGCTGGCGCCCGGACGTGATCGTCTCGGACATAGAGATGCCCGGCGAGGACGGCTTCACGCTGATCCGCCGCCTGCGCGGGCTCCCCGCAGAGCGCGGCGGCGACATCCCGGCGGCGGCGCTGACGGCCTACGCCCGCCCCGAAGACCGTATGCGCGCGCTGATGGCGGGCTTCCAGATTCACGTGCCCAAGCCGGTCGAGCCCGCCGAACTGATCGCCGTCGTCGCGAGTCTCGCCGGGCGAACTGTTAAGACGGAAAAGTAGGGAGTCAGAACACGCAAGGGCGTGGCGAGTGATCACTCGCCACGCCCTTGCAGTGCTAATCTTTCCGACTGGCTTTTAGTGCCCGACGGTCGCGCCGACGGCGCGCGAGCGCACGGCGGGTCGGTGCTCGTGCTTGGTGCAGGCGCGTGTCAGAGCCTGCTCGACGCGCGGCTCGACGTTGCATTCGGGCTGGCGGCAGACGGCAGCGAGTTCCGAGACGACGAGGTAGTGCGCGCGCTCAAGCATCCGCTGTTCGCGGAAGGAGAGCGGCTTCTGGTGGCTGAGGAAGGTCAGGTGCTTTAAGACTTCCGCGACCGAGAAGATGTCGCCCGTGCGCATCTTGTCGGAGAACTCTTTGAAGCGATCCTTCCAGTCGCCCGGCGGGGCGTTGAAGTCGTCCGAGAGGGTCTTGAGCAGCATCTCGCACTCGCCCGAGGAGATGGGCGAGCGCAGGCCGACTTCGCCCGCGTTGGCGACGGGGACGAGCACGACGGAGTTGGTGGCCGCGAGACGGAGCGTGTAGAAGGGAAGGAGGTTGACTCCGATCTGCTTCTGCTCGATCTGTTCGATGGTGCCGATTCCATGATTGGGATAAACGACTTTCTGTCCGATCTTGAAGCCCACCAGACACCTCCTAGGGGAAACTAACAAATTAACATTGCGCGGGCGCGCGGTTCTTGTGCAGGTTGAGAAACCCCTTGATCGACCGCAGGACGCAGGGCGCGTCGGAGACTGACCTGATTCGTCACAAAAGTGTAACAACGAGCGAGCGAGAGCGTCAAGGGAAAGGCGGAACGATGAACGATGAAGGCGGAACGATGAACCGAAAACCGATTGCCTTTCGTTCATCGTTCATCATTCATACTTCATCGTTTTCTTCGCGCGGTAGTTCGACGGCGAAGACCGATCCTTCGCCCGGCGTGGATGTGACGGTCGCCTCGCCGCCGTGCGCGCGCGCGAGGTGCTTGACGATGGCGAGCCCCAGCCCCGTGCCGCCCAGCGCACGCGAGCGCGCGCGATCCACGCGGTAGAAGCGCTCGAAGATGCGCGGCAGGTGTTCGGGCGCGACGCCTTCGCCCGCGTCGGAGACGGTGACGCGCTCCCGGCCCCCGGCGCGCTCGTGCGCGACGCGCACCTCGCCCCCCTCGCGACTGAACTTGACGGCGTTGTCCACGAGGTTCGTCAGCATCTGCTCCAGACGCCGCGCGTCGGCGAAAACAAACACGTCTTCATCTACGTCGTTACGCACCGCGACACGTCGCTCCCGCGCGCGCGCATCGAGCGAGACCATTACGTCGCCGACGAGTGGGCGCAGGCGCACCGTCTGCGGCTCGACCGTGACGCGCCCGGCTTCGATGGCCGAGAGTTCGAGAATGTCGTCGATGAGGGTGTGCATCCGCGCGGCGTTGCGGTCGATGACGGAGAGGAAGCGCCGGTTATTTTCCGGCTCGTCAACCGCGCCGGCGGCGAGCGTCTCGACGAAAGCGCGGATGGCCGTCAGGGGCGTGCGCAGCTCGTGCGAGACGTTCGAGAGAAACTCCTGGCGGACGCGCTCCAGGCGTTCGAGCCGCGTAATGTCGAAGAAGACGCCGACCGCGCCGTGGCGCGCGCCCCACCCGCCTTGTGGCTTGAGCGGCGCGACGCGCAGATCGTAGGCGCGACCGTCGGCGCGCAAAGTCTCGCCTTTCGTCTCGACCTTCGCCTCGACCCGGCGCCCGCGCGCCAGCGCCTCGGCAAACGCACCCAGCACGGCGGGGTTGCGCGTCAACTCGCCGAGCGCGCGCGGCTCGCCACTGCGCCGCACGAATCCCGGCTCCTCCGCCTGGGGCACGGCGACCGCACCGTCTTCGCCTCGCGGTCGCGTCGCGGCGGCGCCGCCGCCCGCGCCGAAGATTTCCCGCGCCGCCGCGTTCAGAGCGACGACGCGCATCCCGCCGTCAACGACGACCAGCCCCTCGCGCATACTGCTCATCATCGCTTCGAGCAACTCGCCCGCCGGGACGACCGACTTGCCCTCGTCAACCTTGATCCCGTCACGCGCGCCCACGGCAGAGCCTGCGCCGCCGCGCTCCCGCACGTCTTCACGCGCTCCCACCCCACTGGCATCTCGCGCGGGCGTCGCGCCGCCGCGCCACAGCAGCGCGACGCCCGCCGCGGCTGACGCGAAGACGGCGAACGCGACGAGCGGTCGGCTGGAATAGAGCGCGGCTACGGCAGCGGCGGGCGCGAGGCAGAGCGCGACGGCGAGTGGCTGGCGGAAAGACATAAAGCGGGAGACGGGTAACAGGTGACGGGTGACGGGTAAATCCTAAATCGAAAATCGCCAGTCGTAAATCGGGGCTAGGCGTTCCGAGTGTTCGATCCGTGATCCGCGATTTGCGATTATGACACGGACTTCCCCCTGTCACCTGTTACCCATCACCTATCACCCGCTGCGGGCATCCGACGAAGCGGTAGCCGACGCCGACGACCGTCTCGATGCAGTCGCCGCACGCGCCGAGCTTCTGGCGCAGCCGCCGGATGTGCACGTCGAGCGTGCGCGTGTCGCCGTAATATTCGTAGCCCCAGACGTCGTCGAGGATTTGCTGCCGCGTGGCGACGCGGCTCTGCGCGCGGGCGAGCGTTTCGAGCAGGGCGAACTCCTTGCGCGTGAGCTTGATCTGCAAGCCGTCGCAGGAGACGCGCATGTCGGCGAAGTCTATCGAGAGTCGCGCGTCCTCGTAGCGGGGCGCGCTGCCCTCGTCGGCGCGGCGCAAGACGGCGCGCACGCGCGCCATCAGTTCTCTGACCGAGAAGGGCTTCGTGATGTAATCGTCAGCGCCGAGATCGAGACCGGCGATGCGGTCGGTTTCGTCGGCGCGGGCGGTGAGCATGATGATCGGCGTGCGGCGCGTCTGCGGCTCGCGGCGCAAGCGGCGGCACAACTCCGTGCCGCTCATGCCGGGCAGCATCAGATCGAGGATGATGAGCGCGGGCGGGCTCGCCGCGTCGAGCGCGGCCCGCAGACCTTCCTCGCCCGTCAGCGCCACGCGCGCGCGCAAACCTTCGCGCTCAAGGTTGAACCGTACGCCCTCGGCGATGTCTGGATCGTCTTCGATGATGAGAACTGGCTTCATAATCAACTGCGGATTTCGGATTGCTGAATGCGGATTGAAGACCAACCGGATTCCCAAATCCGCAATCCGAAATCTGCATTCAGCAATCGGCTCAGTTGCTATGCCGGATGAACGCGGCTTCGGTCATGTAAACAGTTAGCTCGCAGATGTCCGTCACGTAGTCGCCGACGCGCTCGAGGTGCTTGGCGACGAAGAGCAGGCGCGCGGCGCGGGCGGTCGTCGCCGGATCACGCGTCATCAGGCCGATCAGCTCGTGGAAGATTTTTTCGTACAGCTCGTCGATCTCGTCGTCGCGCGGGATGACGGCGCGCGCCGCCTCCGCATCATCCGCCGTGAAGGCGTCGAGCGCCGCGCGCAGCATCGCGGAGGCAACCTCGGCCATGCGCGGCAGGGCGGGCGCGGCGCGGGGCAATTCCGGCTCGTCGTTGAGATCGAGGGCGGCGCGGGCGATGTTACAGGCATGGTCGGCGATGCGCTCAAGCACGGGCGTCATCTTGGCGACGGCGACGACGAAGCGCAGGTCGCGCGCGGCGGGCTGGCGCAGCGCGAGCGTGTCGATGCAGAGGCGGTCGATCTCGACTTCGAGCGCGTCGATCCGGTCGTCGTCGCGCAAGACCTCGCGCGCCATCTCGGAGTCGCGCGCTTCGAGGGCGTACATCGCGCGCTGCAAGGCAGTCTCGGTCTCGCCGCCTAGCAGCAGCACGCGCTGGCGCAGCGCATCAATGTATTCGTCAAGTCCCATAAGATAGCTGTTAGCGATTAGCTGTTAGCTGTTAGCCAGCAGCCAACCGCGTCCGTCATCCTGTTAGTGGCAATCAGCGACCGTCTTGCTCTGGCTAAAAGCTAATAGCTAATCGCCAATCGCTCAGAGCTTCCCTTCAGCCAAACCGTCCCGTGATGTAGTCCTCGGTCAACTTCTCGTCGGGGTTCGTGAAGATCTTCTCGGTCGCGTTCACTTCGACGAGCTTGCCCAGCCAGAAGAAGGCCGTCTGATCGGAGACGCGCGCCGCTTGCTGCATGTTGTGCGTCACGATGACGATGGTGTACTGCCGCTTCAGCTCGACGATCAGCTCCTCGATCTTCTGCGTTGCGATGGGGTCGAGCGCCGAGGCGGGCTCGTCCATCAGCAGGACTTCGGGGCGGACGGCGAGCGCGCGCGCGATGCACAGCCTTTGTTGCTGGCCGCCGGAGAGCGAGAGCGCCGAAGACTTCAGACGATCCTTCACCTCGCCCCACAGCGCGGCGGCGCGCAGCGCCTCCCCGACACGATCATGCAGCTCGGACTTACTGTCGGTCAGGCGGTTGATGCGAAGCCCGTAGGCGACGTTGTCGAAGATCGATTTCGGAAAGGGGTTCGACTTCTGGAAGACCATCCCGACCTTGCGCCTGAGCGCCACGACGTCCGTGCCGGGCGCGTACACGTCCTCGCCGTCGATCAAGACCTCGCCTTCGGCGCGCGTCCCCGGAATCGTAGCGTTCATGCGGTTGAGCGTGCGCAGGAAAGTTGACTTGCCGCAGCCCGATGGCCCGATGAACGCCATCACGACGCGCTCCGGCGCGTCGAGCGAGATGTTGTGCAGAGCCTGCCGCGCCCCGTAGAAGAAGTTGAGCCCGCGCACGCTGACCTTCGCCGTCCCAACGCGCGGCGTTGCCGCGGCGCGCGACTCTTCGGGGCGCGGGGTCGTCGTCATCAATTGCGGCGCTACGGTCAGCATAAAAGATCGTCAGTGGTCTGTTGTCCGTTGTTTGTGACTAAATCGCGGTGGCTTTCATCAGAGTCTTAACGACGGACAACTGACGACTGGCCACGGACAGCCTTTCAAATCTTCTTTCGCGTGAAGAACCTCACGGCGACGTTGATGCTAAGAATGAGCGTGATCAAAATGAGCGTCGCCGCCCAGGCCTGCGCGTGCCACTCATCGTATGGCGAGATCGAGTAGTTGTAAATCTGCACGGTCAGCGACGCGATGGGCTGGTCGAGCCGGTGGCTGTAGTCGTTGTAGTTGAGCGCGGTGAAGAGGAGCGGCGCGGTCTCGCCGGAGACGCGCGCGACGGCGAGCATCGCCCCCGTCGCGATGCCGGAAGAGGCCGCCGGGAGCACGACGCCCGTCGTCACACGCCACTGCGGCGCGCCTAAAGCTAACGCGCCCTCGCGCAGAGAAGTCGGCACGAGCCTGAGCATCTCCTCGGTCGTGCGCGCGACGATGGGGATCATGATGAGCGCGAGCGAAACCCCGCCCGCGAAGGCCGAGAACTGTCGGAACGGCAGCACGAGGATCGTATAGACGAAGATGCCGACGACGATAGACGGCACGCCCGTCAAGGTGTCCGCGACGAAGCGCACGAACGACGCGAAGCGCCCCGCGCCGAACTCCGCCAAGTAAACACCCGCCGCGATGCCGAGCGGCAAGCCCGCGCCCGACGCGAGCGCGAGCAGGACGAGCGTGCCCACAATCGCGTTGCCGATGCCGCCGCCCTCGCCCACGGGGCGTGGGATGTCGGTCAGGAATTGCCAGCTCAGAGAACTCAGTCCGCGCGCGGCGATGTAGCCGAGGATGAGCAGCAAGACGACGACGGCGAAAGCGGCGCACGCGGCGGTTGCCGTCGTCATCAGTAGATTCACCGTGCGCCGCCCGGCGTGAGCCGCGCGGGCGGCTCGCAGGGTCGTCGGGCTGGTCGTGGCGCTTGCGCTCATCTTTGTCGGGCGTCTGAGTCTTCTGTGATTTCAGGCACTCGCCACCCCGCTCGTCGAGCGCGTCACGCTCCACACGAGGAGGCGCGCGGCGGCGTTGATGGCGAAGGTGACGAGGAACAGGATGAGCCCCAGCAGGATGAGCGAGCTGACGTGCAGATCGTCGGTCGCCTCGCGCAACTCGTTCGCCAGCACGGAGGCGATGGTGTACGAGGGCTCGAAGAGCGACGCGCTGATCTGGGGCCGGTTGCCGATGAGCATCGTCACCGCCATCGTCTCGCCGACGGCGCGACCTAGGCCCAGGATGATCGCGCCCGCGATCCCCGCCGCGCCGTTCGCCAACACGACGCGCGTCGTCTCCCAGCGCGTCGCGCCCAGCGCCAGCGCCGCCTCGCGCTGCGACTGCGGCACGGCGGCGAGAACGTCGCGCACGACCGCAGAGATGATGGGAGTGATCATGATCGCGAGGATGATGCCAGCCGTGAGCAGCCCCGTCCCCGTGATCGCGCCTTGAAAGAGGGGCAGCCAGCCGAAGCGACGTTGCAGCGGCGTCTCGACCCACACGCGCAGCAGGGGCGCGAGCACGAAGATGCCCCACAGGCCGTACACGACCGAGGGGATCGCCGCGAGCAACTCGACGAGGAACGTGAGCGGGCGCGCGAGCCGGCGCGGAGCCTGCTCGACTAAAAAGACGGCGACGCCGAGCGAGAGCGGCACGCTCACCAGCAGCGCGACGACCGACGAGACAACCGTGCCGTAGATGAAGGCGAGCGCGCCGAAGTCCCCACGCGAAGGGTTCCACGCGCGGCTCGCGAGAAAGCCGAAGCCGAACTTCTTTATCGCCGCGCCCGCGTTCACGCCCATCGCGCCGATCATCGCCGCGACGATGACGACGAGCAGGAGCGCGCTCAAAAAGAGCAGGACGCGAAACACGGCGTCGCCCGCGTTGCCCGTCGGCGCCAGCGCACGGCGCAGGCGTGCGACGGCGAAGTGTGCGCCGTAGGCTGAGGCGGGAGTGGGCGTCGTGGAAGACATAACCAAACGATGAAGTAGGAACGATGAACGATGAAGTGAAAACCAATTTCTTTCACTTCATCGTTCATCGTTCCTACTTCATCCTTACTGCCTGAGCGTCTTGCCGCCCGAAGTGATCGAGTTCAGTTTCGCCTCGGCGCGCTTGAGAATCTCCGGCGGGAGCGGCGCGAAGTCGAGCGACCTGGCGAACTGCGTGCCGTCGTGCAAGCCCCACCAGAGGAAGTCGACGAGCGCCTTGCCCTTGGCGGCGTCCGCCTGATCCTTCGAGACGAGGACGTAGGTGTAGCTCGAAATCGGGTAGGCGCTCGCGCCCGCCGCGTTCGTGATCGAGACGCGCAAATCTTCCGGCGTCGAGGCGACGGACTCCGCCGCCGCGGCGGTCACGGCGTCGAGCGACGGTTCGACGAAGTTGCCCGCGGCGTTCTTGATGAGCGCGACGGGCAGTTTGTTCTGCTTGGCGTAGATCAGCTCGACGTAGCCGACGGTGTTCGGCTGCTGCTTGACGATGGCGGTCACGCCGTCGTTACCCTTGCCGCCCTGCCCCACGGGCCACGTCGGCGTCTTGCTCATCCCGACGCTGCTCTTCCACTCCGCGCTCACCTTCGAGAGGTAGTCCGTGAAGACGGCGGACGTGCCGCTGCCGTCGGAGCGGTGCGCGACCGAGATGTCCGCCGCCGGGAGCGGCACGCCCGCGTTGTCGGCCTTGATGCGCGCGTCGTCCCAACGCTTGATCTTGCCGAGGAAGATGTCTGCGAGCACGTCCGAAGAGAACTTGAGCGGCTGCGCGACGCCCTCCAGGTTGTAGGTGACGACGACCGCGCCGAGCACGGTGGGGATGTGGACGACCTTGCCCTGCGCCTTCTTCAACTCATCGTCCGACATCGGCATGTCCGACGCGCCGAAGTCGAGCGTGCGCTCGGTGAAGCCCTTGAGGCCCGCGCCAGAGCCGGTCGGTTGATAGTCAATCGCCGCCGACGGGTTGACCTTCTTATATTCGGAGAGCCACTTCTGGTAGAGCGGGTTGGGGAAGGTCGCGCCCGCGCCCTGCAAGCGCACCGCGCCCGCGTTGTTCGCTGCGTTGTTCGCGCCGCCGCCGCAGGCGACCGCGAGCGAGATGAAGAGTGCGCAAAAGATGAGCACGAGCGCGCGTCGCGCCGCCGACTTGTCAGAGGGCATACGGTCTTGAGTCTCCTGAATTTTCGTTCGTCAACAAAAATCCAAGATAGGCGACGACTGTTACAGCCACCTGAACGCAGCCTTAAATCTATGTTAACTGGAGGCGGGTGAAGGGAAGGGCGGCCTACTCGCGTAGCGACGGGGAACTAAAGTCTTGCCCTTTTCTTCGTCCGTGAATATCATGCGCCACAGTCAGGCGGAAAGAACTCTCGACCGCTCAAACCGACGCCTCTCGCGACGCCGCCTCCTCCAACGCAAGAGCTATCACGCCGCGCCCGTGGCACTACCGGCGCCGACAAGGTCTGTGAAGAGCATGATACACACACTCAACCACTCCGTCCGCCCACTCCTGTTCGGCGCACTCCTCTGCCTCGCCCTTCAGCCGCCGCTCGGCGCCCAGACTCAACGCGGCAGCACGCCCGCCAACTCCGGCGCCGTCTCCGGCCGCGTCACCGTCAGGCGGGAGCCCGCGCCGGGCGTCGAGGTGCGGCTGTCACTGCTCGACGACCAGGGCCTCAAGCCGACGCCGCTCGCGAAGGCCACGACCGACAAGGCGGGGCGCTACCGCTTCGCCGGGCTCGCGCCGGGCCGCTACGCCGTCCAGCCCGCTGCGCCCGGCCTCTTCGTCGCCGACGAGGTCCGCTACGGGCAGCCCGGCAAGAGCGTCCTCGTACAGGAGGGTGAGGCGGCCTCCGGCGTGGACTTCGACCTCGTCCCCGTCGGGCGTATCAGCGGGCGGGTGACGGATGCGGACGGGCGCCCCGTCGCGGGCCAATACGTGAAGTTGAGCGCGGCGGGTGACGGCGGCTACCCACGCCAGTTCGTGCCGCGGGATCAGTCTCAGTCCGTCACAAACGAATCGGGCGCCTACCGCTTTGACGGCGTGCCGGCTGGGCGTTACCTGGTGAGCGTCGGCCGGGCTCACGCCGAAGCCCTGACCGGCGAACGTGGGGCGCCTCACTTCTACTACGCGCTCTCCTACCACCCGGCGGCGGCCGAGGCGTCCGCGGCCGAGGCGGTCGAAGTCCCGGCTGGCGGGGAGGTCGAGGGTGTGGACGTCACGGCCGGGCCGCTCGTCAGGGTCTACGACCTGGCGGGGCGCGTGGTCGAGGCGGCGACCGGCGAGCCGCTGGCCGGCGTCGACCTGACCGTCATCGTTAAAGACGACGCCGGGCGGGTGCGCAGCGACATAAGCGGCCCCTGGCGCAGCGACGCCCGCGGCGAGTTCCGCGTCGAGGGGGCGCCGCCGGGCCACTACCTCATCCTGCCGCAAGACGACGCCCGCAGTAACACCTACGGCGTCGCGCTCGCGGTCGAAGTCACGGACCGTGACGCCGCCGGGCTCGAGATCAGGATGCCGCCCGGCGCGAGCGTCAGCGGCACGGTGCTGCTCGCCGGGGGCGCGGGTGAGTTGGCGGGCGGCGCGCTCCCGGCGGGGCTGGGGGTGTGGGCGCGCGTCGAGTCGTCCGGCGACCACGCGTCGTCTTCCAGCTCGGTGAAGATCAACGGGGACGGCAGCTTCCGCGCCGGCGGGCTGCGCCCGGGGCGCGTCAGGCTCGCACTCACCAGCATGACCCCGGCAGGCGAGCGGGGGTTCACCCTCCTGCGGGTCGAGACGGCCGCCGGCGCCCCGCTCAGCGACGGGCTGGAGGTCGGGCCGGGTGAGGCGGTCACGGGGCTGCGCCTCACGCTCGGGCGCGGGACGGGCGTGCTGCGCGGGCGGGTGCAGGTCGAGGGCGGGGAACTGGCGGGCGTGCACCTCTACGTCAATTACCGCTGGGCAGGCGACGCGCCGAACAGCTACCACCGGGCCGAACTCGACGCGCGCGGGCGCTTCGTCGTCGAGCACCTGGTTGCGGGCGACTACGAGTTGATGGTCGGGCCGATGAGCGTGGAGATCTCGGGCGCGGGCGGGGAGAAGACGGCGTCGCGACTGCCGTCGGTGAGGCAGACGGTGACGGTCTCGGAGGGCGGCGCGGCGGAGGTGACGCTCGTACTCGCGCTGAGGCCGTAAGGCGTCGGAGGGCGCTCTGGCTTTAACTCTCGACCGTCGCCTCGACTGGAATAGAATGCGCGACCGACAGGCGACCCGACGGAGAGTCGCCGCCGCGCTCGTTCCGGGTGAGGACAGCGGGCGCGATCCTCATGACGAAAGAATCGTGAGACGGAAGGGCGGCGTGGGTTGTGAGGATAGCCAGCCGCCCTTTATCATGCGCGGCGTCGGGTCGGCAGATGCGCGGCGATCAAGACACGTCAGAGAGGCTCGTCGGCGTCATCTCCAATCACTCTACAGGGAAGAGACCATGAAAACCACGACCGCCCTCCTCCTGCTCTTCGTCATCGCCGCCAACTCCGTCGCGCAGGCGCCCGCGCCCGAGCGCCAACCGTTCGTCCGCGTGGACGCGCCGGTGGTGGCGCTGGCGCACGTGCGCGTGATCGACGGCACCGGGGCGGCAGCCCTGGATGATCAGACCATCGTGATCGGCGACGGCAAGATACAATCAACCGGCCCTGCCGCTGCGGCGAAACCCCCGGCCAACGCCCTCACGCTCGATCTCCGCGGCTACACGGTCCTACCGGGGTTGGTCGGGATGCACGACCACATGTTCTTCCCGCAAGGCGGATCGCCGCCCATCTACTCCGACATGGGCATCAGCTTCCCGCGCCTGTATTTGGCGCTCGGCGTGACTTCCATCCGCACGACGGGCAGCGTGGCGCCCTATACCGACCTGGAAATCAAGCGGCTGATCGACGGTGGCCGCATGATCGGGCCCAAGATGCACGTCACGGCTCCCTACCTGGAGGGGCGCGGCGCTTACACCCCCGTGATGCACGAACTGACGGGGCCCGACGACGCGCGACGGATGGTGAACTTCTGGGCCGACGAGGGCGCGACGTCGTTCAAGGCCTACATGAACATCACGCGCGAGGAGTTGCGCGCCGCCGTCGAAGAGGCGCACAAGCGCGGGCTGAAGGTGACGGGCCATCTCTGCTCCATCGGCTTCCGCGAGGCGGCGGAAATTGGCATCGATAACCTCGAACACGGACTGCTCGTGGACTCGGAGTTCGTTCCAGACAAGCGGCCGGACGTGTGCCCGCCCGGCGGCGCCGTCAGCGCCAGCCTGCGGCAACTCGATCTGAACGGGGCAGCCGCACAGGAGACCATCCGCACGCTCGTGGCGAAGAACGTGGCGCTCACTTCGACGCTCCCGGTCTTCGAAGCGGGCAGCGCGCCGCTGGCGCAGAGCGGGATCGGCGCCGCCAGTGCGCTGCTGAATCAGCGTGCGCTCAACGTGATGTCGACGGACGCGCGGGTGCGTTACCTGAGCGCGCGAGCGCGCGTCTCGTCGGAGTCCAACTACGTCGCCCTGCTGCGCAAGGCGATGGACTTCGAGCGCGCCTTCGTCCGAGCCGGCGGGCTGCTCCTGGCAGGTCCCGATCCGACGGGCAACGGCGGCGTGGTGGCCGGCTTCGGCGATCTGCGCGAGGTCGAGCTGCTGGTGGAAGCCGGCTTCACGCCGGTGGAGGCGATTAAGATTGCGACCCTCAACGGGGCCAAGTTCCTCGGCGAGGACGCCCGCGTCGGCTCCGT
>JBJMGS010000173.1:0-2196 GCA_045807785.1 Pyrinomonadaceae bacterium | reverse complement strand
CGGCTTCGGCGAGCAGATGGTGCGCGACGCGTCCAAGGTCGTTGTCGCCAACGGGGGCAAGGTGCTTGGTGCCGTGAAGGTTGCGCTGACCACGACGGACATGTCGTCCTTCCTACTGCAGGCGCAGTCCTCGGGCGCGAACGTCGTCGGCGTGGCCAATGCCGGCGCGGACGCGGTCAACACGATCAAGCAGGCATGGGAGTTTGGGCTGCCGCAATCGGGCCAGCGCCTGGCCGGGTTGCTGCTCTACATTAACGACGTCCAGAGCATCGGCCTGCAGCAGATGCAGGGCACGATCCTGACCACGGCATTCTACTGGGACCGGGACGAGGCGAGCCGCGCCTTCGCGCGCCGGTTCTTCGACCGGGTCAAACGCATGCCGAACATGTCCCAGGCCGGCGTGTATTCTGCGACGATGCATTACCTGAAAGCCGTGCAGGGGGCAGGGACGGACGCCACCGAGGCCGTGAACCGCAAGATGCGGGAAATGCCGGTCGAGGATTTTTTCGCGCATGGTGGCCACATCCGTGAGAACGGGCGCATGGTGCATGACATGCATCTGGTCCAGGTCAAGAAGCCCGAAGACTCGAAGGGCACGTGGGACCTCTACAGTCCAATCGGGACCATCCCCGGCGAAGAGGCGTTCCAGCCGCTTGCAGAATCGACGTGCTCTCTCCTGAAGCGGTAAGGTCCGTCCGAGATCACGAACGAGGATTGTGGAACCAGCCCGGGGCGCAGCTTGGGCGAGAGTCACGTGTGGGATGAAAAACGGAAGTTCCAGGCGAAACATGGTCGCGCTGCTGTTCGCGACCATGTTTCCTCAAGCCGTCCTGTCCATGATGAGCCTCTCACCACCGGTGAAGGCCTCCACCATTGCGGAAGAATTCGGTGTCCCGGCTGAGCTGACCGGTCTCTACACAGGCCTCGTTTATGCATTCATCCTCGCGGGCAATCTGGTCTGTGCGCCGCTCATTGACCGGTGGGGGCCAATCCGGCTCAGCTTCGCTTGTGTGCTGGGGGGCGGAGTTGGGTTGGTCACGTTCGGAAGCGATTCCGTCATCGGTGCCCTGCTCGGGACCGGACTCATGGGCTTGTGCTACGGCCCGCTCACACCTGCCAGCGCGCAAGCGATCTCGCATCACGCCGGTTCGCCCGGCTTCGCCTTGATCGTTGGCATCCGGCAAACAAGCGTGCCTCTGGGCGGGGTATTCGCCGGCTGGCTCGTGCCTACGCTTATGCTGCAGCTGGGCTGGCACCGGTCGTGCGCCGTGCTTGGGATCGGGAGTGCGCTGGCCGGCGCTATCTTCGCGTTGAGCTCGCGCACCGTTCGGCAGGAGCGACCGGTTGGCCGTCGTACAGCCGGGCGGGGCCTGCTCACGCCGCTGCGTCTGATCGTTCGCCGTCCCGCATTACTGCGCCTCTCTTGCGCCTCAATGATCTTCGCGGCGCTGCAACTCGTGCTGACCGGGTTCCTGGTGGTCTACCTCGTCGGCATCGGACACGACCTGCTCACGGCCGGCGCGCTGCTCGGCGCCAGCCAGGTTGCGGGCATTATCGGCCGTCCGCTCTGGGGCGCCGTAGCCGATCGGACCGGTTCACCTCGCATACTCCTGTGCCTGCTTGCGTTAGGCATGGCGGTCTCCTGCGTGCTCACGGCGCTGCTGGGAGCAACAGGCCCGGGCGTGGCCTCGCTTCCTGTTGCCATCCTGTTCGGCGCGACCGCGAGCGGCTGGAATGGCGTGTTCCTGGCCGAGGTCATGCGCGAGGTCGAACCGGCGTCCGCCGGACTGGCAACGAGCGGCGGGCTGTTGTTCACCTATGCCGGGGTCGTGCTTGGGCCACCGCTGTTCGGCGCCATCGCGGTGCTTGTCGGGCTTTCGGGAGCGTTCGTTGCGGCGGCGGCGGCAGCGCTGGCCGGCGCCGTCCTGGCGCTGCCACCAACGAGGCGGCGGGTTAGGGAGGCCTAATCCGCCGTCCACCCGCCGTCGATCACAACAGACGAGCCGGTCGTGAGCGAAGACGCATCGCCCGCGAGGAGCACGATCGTGCCCATCAGATCCTCGACTTGGCCGAGGCGACCGAGCTTGATCTTCTTCAGCACATCGGCCCGAAATGCCGGCTTCTCGAAGAACGGCCGGGTCATCGGCGTCTCGATGAAGGTCGGGCAGATCGAGTTGACGCGGATTCGATGCGGCG
>JBJMGS010000172.1:0-24855 GCA_045807785.1 Pyrinomonadaceae bacterium | reverse complement strand
GACCTGTCAGCCGATGAACAGCTCTTCCTCGCCGTAGGTCTGGTCGATCTCTTTGGGTGCGGGGGCGACGAGGACTTCGAGCCCGCGCCTGACGCCCGCCATGACGGCGGCGAGTTCGCGCGCTGGCGAGACGATCTTCGTGTGGATGAACATGGCGGTCGCGGAGAACTGCCGGTTCGTGCGGTCTATCGTCCGGCTCACCTTCTCGATCTTATCCCGCGCCGTCTCGGTCGTGTAGCCGACGAGCAGTTTGATGTCGCGCACCTCTTCCTTGATCAGCGCGGCGGACTCGGAGAAGTGTAAGGACGCGGTCGTCAGGTGATCCGACATGAGCGACACCTGTTCGGCGACCTCCTTGCCCTGCGACGCGATCTCGCGCACCTGCTCGCTCAACACGCCCACGCGGTCGAGCAGCGGCTCGGCCTTGCGCTCCAGGTTGTTGACCGTGCGCACGACGCGGCTCACCACGACCGCCATCACGACCATCGCGATGGAGATGACGACGAACGCGGCGGCGATGATGACCATCACCCAGAACGCCGGATCGCGCGTGCTCATCTGAAGTGCCAGCGGCAGGAACATAAGGCTGTTCGGTGTTAGCTCTTCTCCGTCGCGTCCGGGTAGGTCGGCGCGGGCTCCATCAGGGCGGAAGCCTGCGTGCGCCGCTTCTCGTCGGAGTAGGCGCGCTTGCCCGCTTCGATGGCGGCGGAGAGCGTCTCGCCGCGCCGCGTCACCTGCTGGCGCGCCGCGTCCGCCGCCTCGCCGACCTGCGCCTTCGCCGTCGAGTAGAACTCGGTGGCGCGCTCGCGCGTCTGATCGTAATACTCGCCCGCCTTCTCGCGCGCGCCGTCCACGCCGCTGCGCGCCGTGTCGGCGATATCGGCTCTCAGTTCGCGACCAGACTTCGGCGCGAACAACAGCGCGACGACCGCGCCGACCGCGCCGCCGAGCAGGAAGCACGTCAGTTGCGTCGAGAAAATTCCGGGGACGCCCGCCTCGCGACGCCGCCCGCCGCCCTGTGGGACACCTTGCATCGACATGGAGACCTCTCTTCCCAATCGCGCCGCACGCGCCTCAGGGCGCCACGGCGGTTGACTTGGACTGTTAGCATTGACGACTCGCCCGAACTATAACAAAGGCGCGCGAAGCGGCGCAAGAAACACTGGAAACGACGCGGAGACGCGGAGACGCGGGGAGTCGGCGATGGAAAAGGCGCGGTGATTAAAAACCACTTCGCCGTGTCGCCAGGCCTCGGCGTCTCCACGTCTCCGTGTCAATCCTCAGTCGTTACACTTCGGCGCGAGCGCGGAGAAGACGGCGCGACCGATGACGGCCATGATGGTGCCGAGGATGGGGCCGGCGATGAGCCCCCCGGCGCGCGTCGCCATCGCCTGCGCCATTGTCGCGTGCGTCCCTTCCGGGATGTTGAGCGCGTCCCAGTGGATGTAGTAAGTCTCGACGCCCGCGGCGAAGCTGATGAGCGTCAGGATCAGGATGATCAGCTCGGCCCAGAAACCTAAGATCACGCCGACGAGGATCGTGCCGACCCAACTGAGGTCGCCGACCCGCCGCGACATCGCGCCGAAGTAGAGACAACTGATGATGGTCAGCCCGAGCACGGAGAGCATCGCGTTGCCGCGCGGCGCGTAGGGCACATGGAAGACGGGCAGCAGCATGAACCGCAGCACCGCCCAGACGACGAGCAGCACGAGCGGCAGGCGCACGAAACGCAGGACACGTGAGAACATGGGGGAACACCTCTCAAATTAAGGATGGGAAGATCGCGTCAAAACCTGCGAGGGTTGAAACGTGCGCCGCGCGGGAGCAACGCACGCGCCGCGCGCTAGAGCAGCCCCAGCTTCTTCGCGGCGAAGATGAGGAGGAAGGCGACGACGAGAAAGGTCGCCAGCCACGGGTGATTGCCCATCGGGCACTTGTTTGCGTCGTCGCTCATGAGACTCTCAGGCGTTTGCCCCGAAGCGCGCGAGTGTGCGAGCATCACGCTTCATCACGGGGTCTGACATCAACATCCGCGCGAGGATAATTTACATGACCACGCCCGCCGCATCAACGAAAAGCCGCGTCTCGCAGAAAGCCGGACGCTTCACCGAGTCGGTCATCCGCGAGATGACGCGCGAGGCGATGAAGTTTGGTGCCGTCAACCTCTCGCAGGGCTTCCCGGACTTCGCCGCGCCCGCGGAGATCAAGCGTGCCGCGGCGCAGGCCGTCGCCGACGACATCAACCAGTACGCGATCACCTGGGGCGCGAAGGATTTTCGCGACGCCATCGCCGAGAAGACGAAGTGGCACCTCGGGCTCGAGATCGATCCCGAAACCGAGCTGACCGTCACCTGCGGCTCGACCGAGGGGATGATCGCGGCGATGATGGCGACGGTCGATCCCGGCGAAGAGGTCGTCATCTTCGAGCCCTTCTACGAGAACTACGCGCCCGACGCGATCCTCTCCGACGCGCGCCCGCGCTACGTGCCGCTTCGCGCCCCCGACTGGACGTTCGACCGCGAAGAGCTGCGCGCCGCCTTCAACCCGCGCACCAAGGCGATCATCATCTGCAACCCGAACAACCCGACCGGCAAAGTCTTCACGCGCGACGAGCTGGAATACATCGCAAGCTTGTGCCGCGAGTTCGACGCGCTCTGCTTCACCGACGAAATCTACGAGCACATCCTCTACCCGCGCGACGACAAAGAAGTCGAGCACATCTCGATGGCGCAGCTCGAAGGGATGCGCGAGCGCACGGTCGTCGTCAACTCGATGTCGAAGACCTACTCGGTGACGGGCTGGCGCGTCGGCTACTGTATCGCGCCGCCCGTTATCACCTCTGCCGTCCGCAAAGTCCACGACTTTCTGACGGTCGGCGCGGCGGCTCCGCTGCAAGCGGCGGGCGCGGTCGCACTCCGCCTGCCGCGCGACTACTACGCGAAGCTACAAGCCGACTACGAGCGCCGCCGCGACATGCTGTTGCCCGAACTCGAACGCGCGGGCTTCAAGGTCTTCCGCCCCGACGGCGCGTACTACGTGATGACCGACATCTCGGCGTTCGGCTTCAAGGACGACGTGGAATTCACCAGGCACCTCATCCGCGAGATCGGCGTCGCCTGTGTGCCCGGCTCCTCTTTCTACTCCGACCCCAAACTCGGCGCACAACAGGTGCGCTTCTGCTTCTGCAAAAAAGATGAGACCTTGATGGGCGCCGCCGAACGCCTGCACGGGCTCGGCGCGTGAATGTGGCGGGCGCGAGATAGCGGGCATCGCGTGCGCGGGGCGAGCCGTCGAACGAGCGACGTCGAGTCAACCGAAGGGAGACAATCATGATGCTTAGCCACCACGTCCGCCTGGCGTCCTTCGTTCTCCTCGCGCTCGCCTGCCTCGCGCCGCAGGGCACGCTTGCGCGGCGGCAACCGCAGGCTTCACCGTTCGGCTTCCGCGCCGGTCAGTCGGTTTACATCGCCGCGTACGCGCAGAATCTTCAGACCGTCGTCACAGACTCTGAGACGACGAGCGGGACGGGACACTACACGAATGTCCATGAGCTGGACGTCGAGCGGAAGGTGAGGAATGAGATCGAGGAGTGGGGATTCTTCCGCGTCGTGGACAAGCCGAGCGACGCCGATTTCATCTTCCTGGCATACCGCGAGAACAGCTCCATGGAAGGGTTGGCTCTCCCGTCCGAGGCGTACCGCCGGCACTTCAAGGAGCAGTTCGACTTGGACGCGCTGCGCGACGCCGCTTACGGTCGTTACGTGGCTGGCCCCCTGAACATCCCGACCGTCAGTCGCCTGAGCGACCGGCTCGTCAAACAGTTCCGCGAGAAGGTCGCGGGCCGTGGCAAGCGTTAGAACAAGTAGCTGACGCGGAGGTGTGATTCGTCGGGGCAGTCGCCGAACGAGATGTGGGATACGAAGCGGCAGATCATCTGGCTGGTGACGGGCGTCCTGCTCGGCACGTTCTTCCTCTACCCGCAAGCGCGCGACGAGTTGGGGCAGACCGACTGGTCTTATTTCGCGCAGCTCGAACTCCTGCTCCTCGCCGTCATCGGCGTGATGTTCTATCTCTACTCCCGCAAAAAGACTGACTAGAACGCGCGGCGTAGTCGTCGCTGAGTGACGACGCGCTCGCGCGCTACTTGTTACACGGGCTGTCGGCGAACGTGCGGTGTGCGTCGAGCCAGCGGCGCGCGCCTTCGGCGTCCGTCACATTGCCGCCGAGGATCGTCAACACGAGGTCTTGCGTCAGCACCGTGTTGAAGCCCGCGTCGTAGGTCGCGCCTTCCTTCTGCCCGGCGAGTTTCAGGATGAAGGGGACGCGGTGATCGGTTCGTTTCTCCCATAGCTCCACGTCCTCCTTCGACAGCGCGCCGTGGCTCTCCCACTCGCCGACCCGCCACCAGTGATCGGACGTGACGATGACCGTCGTCGAGTCCCACACGCCCGCCTCCTCCATCGCGCGGCGCAACTCGCCGAGCGTCTTGTCCGCCAGCGCGACGTTGTCGAAATAGCCGAGGCCCCTGTCCGCCGAGAGCACACTAGCGCGCCGGTCGTAGATGCCGAGCGGGTGCGGGACGGGGAAGTGCAGGAAGACGAGACCGTACCGCAGTGCGGTCGCCGCCCCGCGCGCCGCCGCCAGCGTGTCTAAATATTCGTTGACGTGCTCGCGCCGGTCGGCGTCGTAGGTGCGCGGTGAAATGAACCGCTCGATGTTGAGCGGCGAGAGCGCCGTGTTGAACTGCCTGAGCATCTTGCCCGCGACGCCCTGCGTCTGCCGCGCCATCGTGACGCTGTGGCAGGCGTCAACGCTCTCGCGCAGGACGCGACAGTAAGGGTGATACCAGCCGACGAGCGAGCTGGCGACGCCGATCTCTCTGGCCCGCGTGAAGACGTTCGATTGCGTGCTCCAATCGGCACGCGCGCCGCCGTCCTCGAAGGTGAGGATCAGCTCGTCCGGTCGCGACTCTTCGGCGCGGCAGGCGAGCCGACCGCCGAGCAGAGAGGGGATCGCGGTCAGCGTCTTGTCCGTGGTGGCGTAGGCGTCGGTCGCGAAGAGCGATGCGGCGCGCAGGCGGTCGAGTTCGGGCAGGCTGAGGGAAGCGGGGCGCGCGTCGAAGGCGGCGCGGTAGTCGAGTTCGTCGAAGAGAATCCAGACGACGCGTGGTCGCGCTGTGGTCGCGTCAGATCGGATTGGGGCGGGCGGCACTTTGTTGAGCGCGGCTGCGGTCGGTCGGTTCTGCAAGACGTACCAAGTCGCCTGCGCGAAAGTGATCAGGACGAACGGCGAGAGGATCAACAGCAACGCAACTGCCGCCCTGACGAGCCCGCGGCGTCGGCGCAAGACCAGCACCGCGACGCAGAGCAGCACCGCCACACACGCGAGGACGAGCCCGCTTCTTCCAAGCAGCAGCGTCAGTCGCGGCAGCGGCAGTTCGGCGCGCAGCCCGTTGAGCGGCAGGACGAGCGCGAGCAGGAAAGCGGACTCCGCGACTTTGCGTAGCCGCGCATCGTGCGAGCGGCGGGCGAGGGTCGCGCCCGCCCAGAAGAGAGACGTGAAGAGGATGACGTTGCAGACGACGCCGACGAGTTCGCCGACGCGCGAAGAGGGCGTGTAGTAGTAGGCGGGGCTGAGCAGGTGCTGCCACGTCCGTAGGAAGCAGAGGTTGGCGAGCGAGAGCGCTGTGACGAAGTCTTTAAACATCCGCCGTCGTTGACCCCTTTTTGCGGAGCAGGTAAATCCACCGTCCCGAGTCGTCGAGCCGGCGCGACTCGACGACGGCGAAATGCTCGCCGCAGGTCGCCTCGAAATATTCACGCGTCAGGTGCGTGAAGAGATCGTCGCGCCCGCGCGCCAGGCGTCGGAACATCGGATCGTCTGTGGGCACAAACTCGGCGATCAGCAGATCGGTTGTCAGCTCGGCGGCGAGGTCGAAGACGAGCGGCAGCGGGACGCGCTCTGTGACGAGCAGGTGGTGAATGACGGCGAGCATCAGCACGGCGTCGAAGGCGCCGCGCGCGCGTTCGAGAAAAGAGGCGCACTCAAGGTTGCGCCAGCCCGTCGCGGGGCTCGGCTGCGTGAGGCTCACTGCGAGCGGCAGGACTTCGAGCGAGCGCGCCGCCGCCTCGCGCCACGCCGCGCCGACGACCGCCTCATCAGTGTCGATGGCGACGACCGACGCGCCCGCTTCGGCGGCGAGCCGGCTGAAGTGTCCCGTGTTGCAGCCCACGTCGAGCACGCGTTGGGGCCGGTGCTCACGAAGCGCCGCCGCGACGAAGCTCTGCTTCGATGCGAAGTAGCGCTCGTTGAAATTCCGCTCGCCCGCCGTGTAGCCAGACCAGACGGACGCGCGCGCGTGCGAGGGCGCGGCGCGTGCGAGGGCGCGGCGCAGACGCTTGAAGAGCTGTTCGAGAACGAAGCGCGCGCGCGCCGGGTCGGAGAGCCTGCGCGCGCGATAGGCTCCGGTCTTCTCCGGTCGGTCGCGCCGCGCGAGCCACACGGGCGCGGAGACGTGTGTGAGGAAGGGCGCACGAAGTCGCTGCGCACGCGAGCAGAGGCGATAGACCTCTTCCGGCTCCAGGCCTTCGCGCCGCGTGGTGAAGATTTGATCGAGGCGCAGGCGGAAGTGGCGCGCGGCGAGGAGCGGCAGCAAAAAGGTGCGGACGAACTGCGCGTAAGGCAGCCACGTCGGATCGTGCGGGTCGCGCCGCTCAAACGAAGTGAGATCGATGAAGACCGGGCGCGCGCCGCGGAAGAGGACGTTGAAGGGCGTCGCGTCTTTAAGCCCGAAGCCGTCGGCGAGCGCCGCCTCGGCGACGTCGAGCGTCAGGGCGGCGGCGGCGTGGAGCATCTCCGGCGGCCACTCGTAGGGGAAACTCTGAAACGTGACGCGCTCGTGCTCGGCGGCGAGCAGCGGCTCGCCCTCTGTGAACAGGCGCGCCGCGTCGGAACGTCTGATGAGTCGCCCCGCTTCGTCCGCGTCGAGCAGTCGCGTTGTGACTAAGCTCCCTGCGTCCGTCAGCCTGCGTGCCGACGGCGAAGCGAGGAAAGCGCGCAAGCCTTCGGCGCCCGCTGCGCTCAAGACGCGGATCAGGCGACCGTCAATGTGTGCGAGACACCCGGAAGGATCGCGGAATGAAAGGGGCATCGGCTTGACGAATCGCGGGCGAGTGGCGTGGTCGGGTCGGGCGGGGCCGAAGAGCTAAGACGAGCGGCGTCGCTCATCACCCGTTTAGTCCCTTTTCGGCAGAGGGCTGTCGTTCAACTGCGCCGCGCTCTGGCGAGCCTCGTCCCGCGCGGTCGCGTCCGGGAGCGCGTCGGTCTTAGCCCGGCGCAACGAGACGAGATCGCGGAGCTTGCGCGCGTAGAACATCAGGCCGAAGAAGGACGCCAGCAGGAGTTGCCAGACGAGCGAGCCGCCCCCCGGATCGACGTAGAGGGCGGGCGCAAAGTGTTTGAAGAGGGTCGAGCAGTCAGGCAGCATCTTCTCAGTCGGGCGAGTCGTCGCACGCGAGTCGGCGCGTCAAACTTCGGGGCAGAGACGACCGCGCCGGCTCGCAGGTCACAAGATAAAGGCGCGCGTATTCTAACGGACTCGGGCGGAGTCCGCCATCGTCCGCCATCATCCGACGCCGCGCGCGTCGTCCTCTTACTTCGGCGGTTGCAGCGCCTTGAACCTGACCGTGATGCCGCGGTCGGAGGCGACGTAGATGCGGCGCGAGTCAACGTAGGAGATGGCGGTGGGCGTGTAGGCGAGCAGGTAGCGGTTCTTGCGCAGCTCGTCGCAGATGGACTTGGCTGCCTCGCGCGGGTTGTCGAGCGCGAGGAGCCGCCCGCCCGTGCCCTCGGAAAGCTCGCGCACGACCTCCGAAGGCTTGGGCTGATCGCGGTGGAAAGCGCCGCCCGTCCGGTCGGGAATCTGCATCGCGTACACCGCGATGTCTGAAGTCTGCAACTCCGCGAGCACGTCCTTGAACTTCGTCTTACTGCCGCGATCCAGCCCGTCGCCGATGAGCACGATGACGCGCTTGCGCACCGTACCGCTCAAGGGCCGGAGCGCCTCGTTCATCACCGCTGCGAGCGCGTCGAAGAGAAAGGGCTGACCTTTCTTGCGCAGTCCCGTGAGCGACGCCTCGACCACCTTCGCGTCGTCCGTCCAGTCCGTGATGATCTCGGCGTGTTCGTCGTAGCCGACGACGAGCATCTGATCGCCGGTGTAAATCTCGTAGACGAACTCGCGCGCCACCTGCGCCAGCTTCGGCACGTCCGTCCGCAGCGTGAGCGAGTTATCGACGAGCAGGACGATGCGCGCAGGGCTTGGGTCGGGCGTGAAGCTGAGAATGTTCTGTTCGAGCCCGTCATCGTAGAGCGCGATCTCTTTCGTGGTGACAGGGGCTGTCGTGCCGTCGTCGCGCAAGGCTGTGACGTTCAGGAACGCGGCGTGGTCTTTTCCGGGCTGCGCGCGGCGACCCGCCTGGCCGAAGACGAGCGCGGCGCAGGCGGCGAGCGTGAGACCGACGGCGATGGGGAAGTGGCGTTGGTGGCGCGGCATGTTGGGAGCGCGGGTCGGGAGAAAACTTAATCCTTACTCGCGCTCTTGGATGTAGAAGTTGCTTTCGGGGTTTTCTTTTCGCCGCCGCCTTTCGCGGTATTTGCCGCGGAGTCGGTTTTCGCGTCCGGCTTCGTGTCGGCTTTGCTGTCAGACTTGGCGTCGGTCTTAGTCTCGGATTTCGCCTCCGCGCCGTCGCCCTTTGCGTCCGCGCCCTTCTTCGCGTAGTCAGTCACGTACCAGCCTGTCCCCTTGAACTGGAAGCCGGTCTGCGACCACTGCTTCTCCAACCGCCCGCCGCACTGCTTACACTTCACGAGCGGCTTGTCCGTCACCTTCTGCAAAGCCTCGACGTGCGCGCCGCACTTGCGACAGGTGTATTCGTAGATCGGCATAATTCTTCAGACTCACTCTCGAACTGTCTTTATTAACTCGCGAAATTATACGAGCCCGGCGAGCGACGTTGCAACCGCGTTGCCCCGCCGACGCACAACGCGAGGACGGTTGCCGCGCCCAGAAAAATTTCGCCACCGCGGCAACGCACTTTTTGAACTCAAACAATACAAGGCGCGGGCGATCTCGGTCTCCAAGCGGTCAAAAGCGGCTCGCTGCCGAGCACAAACGACGCTATTTCAGAAGTTGCGGCGGGTGGCTTAAAGCCAGACAGTCTAAGCAGTTAGACGCATAGAATTCATTCAGTGAGAGCAACTGAAAAGTAATGTAACCCATCTTACTCTCGGTCTCGATAATTGCTCTTTGGCAAGGATCGTTTCGACCACATGCGCGCCCCCAAGCCGCGACAACCTTTGCGACGAACGTCGCCGCAACCGTTGACCCGACCGGTCAGCACACATGGAGATCGAAAACGAATGCAGATTACTCGACGTGTCCCCCACATCCGCTCTTTCAAGGCTTCGGTCATCACGGTCTTCGCCATCTTCGTCCTCTCCAATATCACCGAAATCCGTTTCTTCCAGGCCCTCGCGCCGACCGCGACAGCGAAGGTGATCGCCGCCATCGATCCGAACGCGCCGGTCTTCATCCCGTCTGACGTGCCCACGTCGGGCGACGCGAACCTCGACCAGATCATCTTCAAGGCGGCCGACAAGTACGGCGTCGATCCGCGTCTCGTCCATGCCGTCATCCTGCAGGAGTCGCGCTACGTCGCGGACGCCAAGTCGGGCGTCGGCGCCCAGGGGCTGATGCAGCTCATGCCCGACACGGCCAAGCGCTTCGGCTGCGACGACTCGAGCGACGAACAGAAGAACGTCGAGGCCGGCACGAAGTACCTGCGCGCGCTCCTCAAGCGCTTCGACGGCGATGTGTCGCTCGCGCTGGCGGGCTACAACGCGGGCGAGGGCAACGTCGATAAGTATAAGGGCGTGCCGCCGTTCCCCGAGACGCAGAAGTACGTCCGCAACATCACCGGCAACTACGGCAAGACCTACCACCCCGTGCTCGCGCCCGAAGACGCGCACGTCGCCTTCCACCTCGACGCCGAGGCGAGCGCCACCGAGTAACGGTTGCCGGAACCTTCGAGTAAGGATTTACCAAAGCTTGACGCGACGGAGGGGAGACTGCGGTCTCCCCTCTTTACGTTGTGCGTCGCAGACCCTTGGCAACACGCCGCACGCTGCGCTACGATTTGCCCTCAAACAGGATCACACGCGGCAGGCGCGCTTTCACGGCGCGCGACGAATCTTTCGACCGCACCACACACACACGCGCGCTGACCTTGAGTTGGTAAGGAGCGACCAGAAGAGCTTGGCTTCCCTAACCACGACCGAAGAAAGAACCGACGCGCTCCCGCTCGAACGCAAGGTGAAGATGCACGAGGCGCGCGAGGCGATCATCAACCGCCTCGCGCCCACGGCTAATTCCGAGATCGATCTCAACCGCTTCCTGCAAGCGGTCGTCTCGGAGCTCGGCAGGATGATGGGCGTCGATCGCTGCGACGTGATCCAGCTCGACGCCGGGGGCGAGCTGCGCATCAGCCACGAGTGGCGTGCGTCGGACGACGTGCCTTCGAGCCTCGGCGTGACGATCCCCGTGGACTTCGAGCAGCTCGCCGCGCGCTTCAACCTCGCGCAGCCGATCCGCGTGGACGACACGAGTGCGCCCAACCTCGATCCCAAGATCAGCCTGCTCCCGGCGAGCCTCAACACGCGCTCGCTGCTCGTCGTGCCGGTCGTGCTCGGCGGCGACGTGCTCGGGCTCGTCGGCCTCCACACGGTGCGCGCGCCGCGCAAGTGGCTCGACGAGGAGGTCAGTTTTCTCCAGTCCGTCGCGCGCCAGATCGCCGTCGGCTACCAGTACGCGCGGCTCTACACGAACGAGCAGCGCGAGTCGCGCCGCACGCGCGCGCTCCTGGAGATCGCCAACGCCCTCAACGCCAGTTCGGACTTCGGCGAGGTCACGTCGCTCGTCTTAGAGCGCGCCATCGCGCTCGTCGGCGCGGACTACTGCGCGCTCGGCGTCTTGAACCCGACGGGCAAGTCGATCAGCCTCGCCGCCTTCAAGGCCGCGCCTGCTGCCGCGACCGACGGCGTGCGCGGGCTCATCGAAGCGCACGGCCAGTCGGTCGATCTTACCGAGTACCCGGCGCTCATCGAGCTGTTGCGCGAGAACAAGACGCTCGAAGTTCTGGACACGACGCTGCCGCTCCCGATCCGTCTCGCCTTCAACGCCGTGCTCGGCGGGCGCGCCGCGCTCGTCTCGCCCGTCCACATCGGCGGCAACACCTTCGGCCTGCTCGGGCTCGTCTGGAGTCAGCCGCGCGAGGGCTTCGACGAGCACGAGACGGAACTCGTCGAAGGCATCGCCGATCAGATCGGCACGGCCTTAGAGCGCGATCAACTCTCGGCGGAAGTGATGCGGCTGCGCTCCGTCTTGCACCAGCGGCACGCAGAGGATCGCATCATCGGCCAGGCGGCGGCGATCCGCCGCGCGATTGAGCTGGCCTTGAACGTCGCCGACACGCAGACCTCCGTGCTCATCCAGGGCGAGTCAGGGACGGGCAAGGAGCTGCTCGCGAACCTGATTCACTACAACTCGCAGCGGCGCGAGCGTCCTTACGTCAAGCTCAACTGCGGGGCGATCCCCGAAACGCTCTTAGAGTCGGAGCTGTTCGGCCACGAGAAGGGCGCGTTCACGGACGCGCGCGCGCGACGGCGGGGCAGGTTCGAGGAGGCAGACACGGGCACGCTCTTCCTCGACGAGATCGGCGAGATGAGTCTGTCGGCGCAGGTCAAGCTGTTGCGCGTGTTGCAGGACGGCGAGATCACGCGCGTCGGCGGCAACGAGGTCTTGAAGGTTGACGTGCGCGTCCTCGCCGCGTCGAACATCGATCTCGAACGCGCGGTCGAGGAGGGGAAGTTCCGCCGCGATCTCTACTATCGCCTGTCGGTCTTCCCCATCCGTCTGCCCGCCCTGCGCGAGCGGCGCGATGACATCCACCCGCTCGTCTTCCACTTCCTCGAACACTACAAGCAGAAGACGGGGCGCTTCGTCTCCGGCATCTCTCGCGACGCGCTCGACGCGCTCACGCAGTACGACTGGCCCGGCAACGTGAGAGAACTGGAGAACGCCATCGAGCGCGCCGTGATCATCGCGTCGGGCCGTCAGATCGAGATCGACGATCTGCCCGAAGCGATCAGCCGCACCGTGCTCGAAGAGCGCGCCCGCACGCGCGGCAGTCGCGCCCGCGCCGCGAAGGAAGGGCGCACGGTGAAGCTCGAAATCGAAGTGCCTGCGACGATTGACGAGATCGAGCGGCGGGCGATTGAAGCCACGCTCGACTACACCTCCGGCGACAAGTCGCGCGCCGCGCGCACCCTCGGCATCGGGCGCAAGACCCTCTACCGCAAGCTCGAAGCCTACCGCGGCGACGACGCGGGGGCGGGCGAGACGCCGCCCGAATAAAGCCTTGCCTCTGCGTCCCCAGATGCTACAATCGCGCCCGCCTGCCAGATAGTCTGCGGGAAGTGCCGCCCTCGCCGCCTCGCCGTCATTCCCGCTTTTGCCGTCGGCACCGTCTCTCTGCGCTCTTCGAGACTCACCCGTGAGGTCATCCCCGTGAGCTACCCCCTCTTCGTTCTGACCGCCTCTTCGACCGAGGCGAGCGAGTGGCGACACAGCATCTGGCAGCAGATGCTCTCGGCGACCATCCCCGCCAAGTACGCCAAGACCTTCATCAATCAAGACGCGCTCAAGTGCGACTCTTGGCCGGACGGTCGTGCGAAGTATGTCCCGAACGGCCTGCGGATGGTCGAGACGCTGCTGCTGCGCGAGTACGCGGAGCGCGACGTGGTGACCTGCTACGTCGAGCATCTCGAACGCTTCGTCGGCGCGGAGACGAAAGTCCTCGCCATCCACGCGCACAACCCGCTCGGCATCTCCTACGCCACGGACGTGTACACGAAGTTCGCGGGCGAGAACCTGATGCCTTTGAACGCCGCCGAGTTCATCCGCATCGTGACGCACCCGGTCGTCAAAAAGTTCAAGCCGAAGATCGTCGTCGGCGGGCCCGGCGCATGGCAGTTGGAGAAGGCGAACCGGCTCGACGAGTTCAAGATCGACTACCTCATCGACGGCGAGATCGAACGTGTCTTCGCCGAGTTGTTCCAGCGCATCATCGAGGGCGATCCGTCCCTGCCACGCATCGTCAAAATCCCGAAGGAGATGCAGGCCACGGTTGAGGAGATTCCGGTCGTGCGCCATCGCTCGACCTTCGGCGTCGTCGAGATCACGCGCGGGTGCGGGCGCGGCTGCCAGTTCTGCTCGCCCGCGACGAAGGTCGGCCGCTCGTTTCCTCTGGAGCACATTCTCGCGTCGGCGGAGGTCAACGCGCGCGAGGGCGCGTCGGAGGTCATGCTCGCCTCCGAGGACATGTTCCTCTACGAGCAGTTGCCGAACTTCACGCCGAACACGGCGGCGCTCGAAACCCTCTTCCGCTCGGTCAAGGCCGTGCCCGGCATCGAGACAATCCAGACCTCGCACATCACGATGGCTCCGGTCGTCCGTGACCCCACGATCATGGAGCGGCTCGCGCCGCTGACCGTGCCCTACTCGCACGTCCATCATCCTGATTCAACCGACCCGTCGAAGTGCGTCGCCGATCCGATCATCGGCCTGGAGACGGGCAGCCCGCGCCTCTTCAACCAGTTCATGAAGGGCAAGGCTTACCCCTACAAGGCGCACCAGTGGCGCGACGTGGTCTTGAAGGGCATGGAGATTCTGAACCGGCACAATTGGTATCCCTTCTGCACCTTCATCATCGGCCTGCCGGGCGAGACCGACGAGGACACGAAGCAGTCGCTCGATCTGCTCTACGATCTGCGCGACGCGAAGGGGATGTTTGTGCCGACGTGGTTCGTGCCGCTCGAAGACACGCGTATGGCGCAGAAGGCGTCGGCAAAGCTCGTCGAGATGACGGATTTGCAGTGGGAGTTTTTCTTCACCTGCTGGAAGTACAACATCGAGTGCTGGAAGCCCGGCAACATGACCTCGCTCTCGCGCTACAAGTACTCGGTCGGCGTGCCGCTCTATTACCAGATGCTTGGCAGGCGACTCTTCGGCAACGGCATCAAGTACCCGCTCTACCGCTTCGCCGGAGTCCCCGACCGCCTCACACGTCGCCGACTCTACCTCGACTTCACCGCCCGCCCACGCAACCCCGAAGGGATGCGCCCCTTCGCGGACGAGATCGTCCCCGGTTTCGAGACCATCAAAGGCCTCAACATGATCGACGCCGCCACGCTCCACCACGCGCCGCCTCAGAGCAGCGTCCAACAGGTGCAGGCTTCGGGCGACTAGAGAAAATCTCAATTAGCTGTAGCTTTGTAGGGGCAGGGCTTGTCCCTGCCCGCCGCGCGTCAGCGCGTAGAAAAAGAGGTGCGTGCTTTCAATGTTGAAAGCACGCGCCCTTGTTTGAGCGACCGCGAGGTCGCTGCGGGCAGGGACAAGCCCTGCCCCTACAGTTTTGTTCGACGCGCTTGGTGTTAGCTCGGTGGCGGCTGATCCTGTTCGGCGGCTTGCTTGCGGAGTTGGTCGATGATGGACTGGATGGCGGGGGCGAGTTTACCTTCGGGCGCGAGCTGTAGATATTTCTCGTAGGCGGCGACCGCGTCTTTGTACTTCTCCTGCTTCTCGTATGCCTCGCCTAGAAGTTGATAGACGACGGGCTCCGTGTCTGAGAGCTGCGCGACCGCCTTGCGGAACTCTGTGGCGGCTCCGGCGTAGTCGCCGCGCTCTTGCAGGATGATGCCGATGCCTGTGTGCGCTTCGGGCTGGAAGCCGCGCGCCTCGGAGATCGCGCGGCGGTAAGATTCGAGCGCCGCCGCGTCGTCGCCCGCCGAATGATGTATGCGGCCCTCGATGGTGCTTGCCTCCGCGTTCGCGCCGCCCGCCCGCGCCGCCTCGACTTCCGCGAGCGCGCCTTCGTAATCGCCCAACTCCGAGAGCGTGCGCGCGAGCCCCGTGTGCGCCGCCGTGTAGCGCGGGCGCACGGAGATGGCGCGGCGGTAGAGTTCGACGGCGCTTTTGCGCGAGTCGGCAGTCGCCTGCTCGCGCGCCTCTTCGGCGTCTTGAAACGCGCGCTGAGCTTCGTCCGCAGGGCGCTTGACGGGAACTGAGATGCGACCGAGCCGCATCTGCGCGGCTGTCAGCGCGACCACGCCCTCGGCGAAACCTTTGGCGCGCACGCGCAAGACGTGCGACGCGCGCGAGAGTTGCCGCAACTCGATCTTGCCCGACTCGTCCGTCGCGCCCCGCCGCACGCCGTCAACCCAGACGACGGCGCCGGGCGCGCTCGTGACGACGAACGTCTGCGCCGACTGCGCGCCCGTACTCGCGCCGTTCGTCGTCGTCGCGGTCTTCTTCACGGCGGCGCGCGGCTGGCGCGTCTTCTGCGCGTGCGCCAAGTTGAGAGACGCGACGACGACGAGCAGCGCACACGTCATTCGTCGCAGGTTGATCAGCCCCATTTTCATCGCGCGTTAATTCTCCTCGTGCGTCTCTTCGTCGGGCTTGACGCGGTGCGGGCGCACTGTGTTGTCGTTCGCGTTCGGTGCGCTGGTCGCATCGGCTCGCGCGGCACGCGAGCCGACCTCCGGGCGGAAGTGCCCCTGCTCGTCGTAGAGCCTCTGATATTGCAGCGTGTTGCGGATGATGCCCTGGATGTACTGCCGCGTCTCTTTGAAGGGGACGGCTTCCGCCCACTCGTCGATCTCCGCGGGTAGCTCAGCCTTCCAGCGCACGACGCGACCGGGGCCGGCGTTGTAGGCGGCGGCTGCGTACTCGACGCGACCATAGTTGTCGAGCTGCGTGCGCAAATACGCCGTGCCAAGTTTGATGTTGAGCTGCGGGTTGAACAACTCTTCGACGGACGAGGGCGGCGAGACGCCGATGCGTGTGGCCGTGCGCTGGGCCGTGTCCATGACGAGCTGCATCAAGCCGTAGGCGCTGGCGTGCGAGGCGGCGCGCGGATCAAAGACCGTCTCCTGCCGGATGAAAGCCGCGACGCGATAGGGGTCGAGTCCGCGCGCGCGCGCCTCCTGCGAGATCGTGTCCCAGTAGGCGAGCGGGTAGAAGATGTCCCATTCCTCGCGCGTCATCTCGGCGGGCTTCATCTGCGCGTAGTCGGGGTAGGGCTTCTGCATCGTCACGAGCGCGAGCGTGTTCTGATTCTGCGTGCGCAGTATCTTTGCCTTCGCGAGATTCAGGCGGGGCGACGATGGCGCGGACGACAAAACTTGATCGACTTCCGCGAGCGCCCAGTCGTCGAGACCGACGGCATTCAACTCGTCTGCGCGGCGCAGCGCGTCGTCTGAGTCCGCACCCGCCGACTCTTCGGCGACCGTCACAGTGCTCAAATTCTTCACGGCGCGCGCGAGCGGCGAGTCTGGCGCGGGGTCGCTCGGCGCGGCGTTCTTCGTCGTGCGGTTGAGCGCTTCGAGCCTCTGCTTGGCGAGGTAGCCGTACCAGTTGGCGTCGTAGCGTTGGAGCATCGCACTGTAGAGCGTGCGCGCGTCGTCCGACTTTCCGGCGCGTTCGGCGTCGCGCGCCGCCCAGTAGCCCGCACGACCGCGGTTGTCTGTGTTGCGGTCGGCGTAACTCGCGAGGTGTTCGAGCAGGAGGCGCGCTGACTCGGCAAAGTTCTTCGCGTCGTGCGCTGCCCACGCCATCTCGAACTGTGCCTGCGCCACTTCAGGCTCGCCGGGGTAGGCGCTGACCGCAGCGCGGTAAAAGTTTTGCGTCTGCGCGTCGTCCTTCAACTCTTTAGCGATGAGACCGACCGCCGTGCTCGCGCGCTTCGTTCGCGTGTCGTCGGGAAAGGTACGACGCATCTCCGAGATCGTCTGGCGCGCGGCGTCCCACTGCCGCAAGCGTGCCTGCGACTGTGCGACGTAGGAGAGCGCCTCGGCGCGCGCGTCTCCCGCGCCGGTCGGGACGGAGTTGAGATCGGCGACCGCTTCACTGTAACGCCGCGCGTTAAAGGCGGCGACGCCCTGACGCAGTCGCGCTTTCGCGTCGGCGGTCGCGGGGAAGCGCGCGAAGCTAATCGCGTAGGCGTCCGCCGCGTCGGCGTAGCGCTTCGCGTCGTAGAGTTTCGCGGCGCGCGTCGCCGCCTCTTCGGCGGTGGCGGGCTGGAAGTTGACGCCTGTCTTGGTCGAGTCGGCGGCGGCTTGCGAGGTGGGCGCGTAGAAGTAGATGCGCCGGTAGGTCTGCTGCGCGAGGTCTTGCTTGCCCGTGGCGTCGTAGGCGCGCGCGGCGGAGAGCAGCGCGTCCGGATCGTCTGCGTCCGCGAGTTTTTTGACGAGCAGTGGGACGGCTGCCGCTTCGTTGTTTTGCAGCGCGATCTCGGCGTCGCGCAACATCGCGTCGCGCGTGCGGGACGACGAAGGGAAGTCGCGCGCGAGCTGTTCGTAGGCGGCGCGCGCCTCGGCGCGGCGGTTCAGTTTCGCGAGCGCGTCGGCGCGCAGGAAGAGCGCGGCGTCGGCGATAGACGTCAGCCGGAAGCTTTTATCGTCGAGGAGCGCGGCGGCGGCGTTGAAGTCGCCCGCGGCGATCTTGATGCGCGCGCGCAAGAGGTGCGCGAGGGCGGCGGCGCGCGTGCCGGCGAACTCCGTCTCGACGGCGGCGACCTGTGCGTCGGGCGGCAGACGCAGGCGGTCGGCGTGCGCCAGCGCGCGCAGACGCTCGACCGCCTGCGGCGCGTCGGGTTTGGGCTGCGACGAGCGGCAGCTCGCGCTCGTCAGAGGCAGCAGCGCGACGCCGAGCGCGACGGCGAAAGAGACGAGCGCGAAGCCGGCGCGGCGATTGAGTTGACGTAGATGTTGGCGCAAAACTTTTTCTCCCCGGTTGATGCGCGATTCGACCTGTGAAGTTTACGCTAACTTGGCGCGCGGGGGAGAAGCAAACTTCGCGTGGTCGGTTTGTGATGCGCGCGGGCGGCGAGCTGTTTGCCCTTAACTTGAGCGGGGAGGATGTTCGGCAAAAAAAAGAAGGGCGGGGAACGAATCCCCGCCCTCTCACATTTCGTCGCTGCGTTTCGGTTTACACCGCGACGCTCGCGCCGGGGTAGCCCGCGCCGAGTCTGGCGGCGTCGCCTTCGGCGAGCGTGGTCACCAGCTCCTGATGGAAGTAGTCGTAGCGGGGCGAGACCGATGGATGCACGCGCTTGTCGTACATCTGCCGTGAGCGGTCGATCTCTTCGTGCAGGCGGTTGTAGAGGTCTCTCTGCTCGCGCCCCTCTTTCACCTTCTGCTCGTTGTAGAGTTTGATCTCGGAAACGAGCAGGCGGGCGAAGCGGCGCGCGTCATTGTGGAAGCGGCGCTCCTCGTCCGAGACTTCGACGGGCAACTCCGCGTCCTGACCGTAACGGCGCGACGTGCCGAGCGGCGCGACGTAAGGGGCGGCGGGCTCGGTCGGCGCGGCTTGCGTCGCGGCGGGGGCCTCAGTCGTCGTCACGGACGAAGGCGCGGCAGTCTCCGTCGCCGCCACCGCCGAAGCGGGCTGTGTCGCGACCACTTCGGGCGAGTCTTCCGGCGCGGCGACTTCCGCCTCCACGACCGGCGACACTTCCGCCTCTGCGACTGGAGCCATGGACGCGGCTTTGTCTTGATCGTCGTCGGGTGCGGCGGCGGTCGGCGCTTCGGTCGCGGCGGGCGTTTCGATGAGCGACGGCGGCGGCGCGGATGCCGCGGACGGCGCATGTTCGGGCGCGGGCTGCGCGGCGGAGGCGGCTTGCGCGGAAGACGGCGCGCCACGTTTGACGGCGAGCAGCTCGACCGCCATGCCCGTCACGCGCACGAGCGTCTCCAGCGCTTCGAGATTGATCGCGTCCGCTTCGAGCCCCGCACTGTCGGCGTAGAGCAAGGCGACGCACTTGTCGCGGGCGACGAGGGGGACGGCGATCATGCGCTGCGGCGGCTCGTCGCCGAGCTTCGAGAGGAACTCGTGATCGTCCGCCTTCGAACCGGGCGCGCCGCTCCACGTCGTGCGCGTGCGATAGACATCGCCTAAGACCGTGTCGGAAGTGAGCGGCAGAGAGATTTCGCGGATCGAGTCGTCGCCGACCGTGCCTTCCAGTCCACGCGCGCGCCAGCCTGTCGCGCGCTCGTTCTTAACGACGAAGAAAGCGACGCGCGGCGCGAACGAGGCGGCGCGGTTGACGAGCGCGTGCAGGATGTCGGCTTGCGAGCGCTGCGAGTCGATGTCATCAACGGCGGCTTTTAAGAGCGCCACGTCGCCCGCAGAGCCCGCGCCCGCCGAAGACTGCGCAGCTTCGTCAACGCCCGCGTCGCGCGCGTCGCGCAGGTGGCCGGCGATGGCCGAGGCCAGCGTCCCGGCGTCGGTGCCCTCGCCCGTCAGCCGTTCGGCGAGGCGCGAGAGCTGCGCGCTCAACTGGCTCTGCACGCGCAGGATTTCTTCCTGATGCTCGCGCAGCAGCGCCCCGATGTGTTTCTCAACTTCGCGGCGCAAGCTCTGCTCCAAGTCTTCGCTTCCTGACACGGTGGGAGTCTCCTTCGTCTGGGGTCTCGTTAAGCTGTGGGAATCGTATGTGCCCCGAAAGTCGGGGACGGGACGCGGGTGCGGCGCACACATCGGCAGCGGCGCCTGTTGGCGATTATGGCGGGCGCACAAGTCACTGTCAAGCAACTCTTTAGAAACGGATTTGACACCGCCGCCGCCCCGCGTTATAACCACGCACGTTGCCGTCTTGCGCCGCCTAAGCTCTACCGAAGCGGCGCGTTTCCCGCTCGAAGCTCAGCCCGGAAAGCCTCGCTCGAAGAAGAGATGCCCGCACGCATCCTGATCGCCGAAGACTACGACGACAACCGCGAACTCCTGCGGCTCATGCTGGAGGGCGCCGGCTACGGCGTGCGCGAGACGCGCGACGGGCGCGAGCTGTTAGAGGCGGCGCGCTCTGAGCCGTTTGACCTCGTCCTCATCGATCTCTCCATGCCGCACCTCGACGGCTTCGGCGCGCTCAGCGAGCTGCGCGGCGACGCGCTCACGCGCAAGCTGCCCTGCGTCGCCGTCACGGCGTTCGCCGGAGAGCAGGATCGCCTGCGCGCCTTCGAGGCGGGCTTCGACGCCTACGTCGCCAAGCCCTTCCGCTCCAGAGAACTGTTGGAGGCGGTCGAGCGACTCCTCGCCGACGGCGCGCGCGACGGCGAAAAAGTTTTCCCCCAAGAAGACGGCAACGGCTCAGCCGCCAAGAACGACGGCGGGCGCGGCTGACAAAATCCATGACAACTCGGTCGGGCGACGAGTAGCGGCGAGACGCGGCGCGTGGTTTTGCGCTAAAGTCTGCGGCGGATGAAGCGCGAGCGGATCGACAAACTGCTCGTCGAACGCGGGCTCGCCGCGTCGCGCACGCGCGCGCAGGCGCTCGTCATGGCGGGGCGCGTCGTCGTGGATGACAGGCGCGTCGAGAAGCCTTCGGAGACGTTCGGCGCGGACGCACGGTTGCGCGTGCGCGGCGCGGACGACCCGGCGGCGCGCTACGTCGGGCGCGGCGGGCTGAAACTCGAAGCCGCGCTCGAAGCGTTCCGTCTGGACGTGACTGATTTCGTCTGCCTCGATGTGGGCGCGTCCACCGGCGGCTTCACCGACTGCCTGTTGCAGCGCGGTGCGCGCCGCGTCGTCGCCGTGGACGTGGGGCACAACCAGATCGACTGGCGTCTGCGGACTGATGAGCGTGTTGAGGTGCGCGAGGGCGTCAACGCGCGCCACCTCGCGCCCGCGGATTTCGTGGAGCAGTTCGATCTCGCGGTGATGGATGTCTCCTTCATCTCGGCGACGAAAGTGCTGCCGGCCATCGTGCCGCTGCTCAAGGAAGGGGCGCGCGTCGTCGTGCTCGTCAAGCCGCAGTTCGAGGTGGGCAAGGGCGAGGTGGGCAAGGGCGGCATCGTCAGAGACACGGAGCAGCATGCACGCGTCGTCGCGGAAGTTAACCGCGCGGCGCGCGAGCTGGGTCTCGAAGTCATCGGCGTGATTGATTCGCCGATCCTCGGGGCGGAAGGCAACAAAGAATTTTTGGCGTTGTACGAACGTGAGCAGTGATGAAGAGATTGTCTGAAGCGACGGCGCTCGCGCGCTTGCGGCGCGAGAAGGCCGACTTCCAGAGTCACGTCAAGCTGAACTTCGAGCGCGCCGCGCGTCCCTGCTCGGCGTGCCCGACGCCCGGCGTCTGCTGCACCGACGCGCACTTCGTCAACGTCCACATCACGCGCCTCGAAGCCGTCCACATCCGCGAGACGCTGCGTCGCACGCCGCGACTCTCTGACGAGACGCGCCGCGCCGTCTATGCGCGCGCGCGCGCCGCCGTCGCCCGCTACGATTTGCGCGCGGCGGGCGACAGCTTCGCGCGGACTTTCGCGTGCCCGCTGTTCGAACCCGGCACAGGCTGTCTCGTCCACGCGCGCGCCAAGCCCGCGCCCTGTACGCAGCACGCTTGCTACGACAACTGGGAGGACGTGCCACCCGTCGAGTTGCAGTGGCGCGTCGAAGCAAGAGTCGAGAAGTTGAACGAACAGGTTTACGGCGCGGCGTGGGCCTGGCTGCCGACGCCGCTCTGGCTCGCGCTAGTCGATCCCGACGACGACGGCACGGAACTCGCGCGCCTCACGCGCCTCTGGCAGTCGCGCCGCCACGCGCCCACACATCCCGCACGTCTCGCCCCGCGACGGAGCCTCCCCGTCGTCACCTTATAAGATGTCGGACGGCGAAACTCACTCCCAGTCGGGAAAAGTTCTCAGTGCGTCCCGCACGTTGAAGCCGAGCGAGCGCACAGCCTCCTCGCCGTCGTCGAACTTCCCGCGCGTCCTGAGAACTTGATGCCACTCCAAACTCGCAGTCTTCGGATTCCACGTGTAAACCTTCAACTCATACTGATGTGGATCAGGGTGAGATTCATTGCCCCAGACAAAATTCCATGAGATAGCACCGAACCCGCGCCCGCGCCCAAGGTCGCCGTAATAAAATCCGCCCTGATCCGTCCCCTCCAATTGTTCAGATGTTAGGTTCACGAACCTTCCGTTCACCACGCCGACGGCGGCCGACTTCCAGTCGTCATGATCAGCCGCTGGTGTAACCGACGCGGCGACGATCAGCGGATTGGGAACTCCTTTGATGTGGAGCACTCTGAATCTCAGCCAAGGGTTTTCTGCGCTGCCCTCCACGGCATCATCTCCGAAAAAAAACTCACTGTGCAAAAGTTTGTCGGTGTTGGCGTCGCGGAATTCCAAGTGTACTGACTCGCCGAACGTCTCGAACGCAGTGACCTTGACCTGTCCGACGCCGGGGAAGTTGACGATCTCTTGCTGGCTGACGCGCGGCGTCTTGTCGGCGGCGCGCGTGGGCTCGGAGTGAAGACTGTTCGGCGGAGAGGCGGCGGGCGTCGCGTTCGGCGGCGGGCGTTTGTCACAGTTCGGCGCGGTGTGCGTCGGCGTGACTTTCGTCAGCGCGGCGGTGATGAAGAGGCTGAAGAGAAATGTCGTCAGGGCGATTGGGAGTCGGGCAGCTTGTCGCTTCATCTTGTCGTGACCTCGTGCGGGTGAGTCCCACACGCTGTTTACACCATGCGCGGCGCGTCGAGTACGGGGCGCGCCCCACTTTCGTTGGTGGCTACCCTCAATCGCGTGGCGCATTCGGGATGGACGCGGCGCGGCGGCTTGCATCGGGCGCGCGTTTCTGGGCGTAATGGCACGAATCAGGCGGGAGTTGTTCTTGCCCCGCAGCAAACTGTCCCGACCCGGAAGAGGGCTCCTCGCAGCAGTCGCCCGCCCCACGCCCGTGAAGTTCAAATTCTTATCCGGCAATTCTGTTAACGCTCGCGCGGGAGACGGCGTCTTTAAGTCGTCTGGGGAGCGCGCGGTCGAGTTCGCTGAGTCGCTCCCGCCAGAGGATTCAGGAATGTACGAGGCGACACCAGCCCTATTGCAGGTTGCGGGAGCGGCGCGCGCGAAGATGGCGGAAGAGCCGACAGAGGTTTCGCCGGACGCCGCGCTCGTCGAAGCCGTGCGCGCGGGCGACCGCGAAGCCTTCGCGCGCCTCTACGACTCTTACGGTCGGATGGTGCACGGCATCCTGCTCGCACGCGTGCCTTACGGCGAGGTCGGCGATCTCGTGCAGGACGTGTTCCTGACGGCGCTGCGCAAGATCGACACCCTGCGCGACGCCGGGAGCTTCGGGGCGTGGATCGCGATGATCACACGCAACCGCGCGATGGACTACCACCGCCGCGCGCGCGACACGACCGAGGTCGAAGAGACGCATGCGCAGACGCGTGCGACGCAAGGTGAGGCGGTCGAAGTGTTGAACTTGATCAAGCTGCTGCCGGAAGCCTACCGCGAGCCGATGATCTTGCGCTTCGTCGAGGGTATGACGGGGCCGGAGATCGCCGAGCGCACGGGGCTCGCGCCAGCTTCGGTGAGGGTGAACATCCACCGCGGGATGAAGATGCTGCGCGAGAAGCTGGGCGCGGAGGGAAGGTGCGTTTGAAGTTATGAGCGACTACCTGTGGGACAAGACGGGCGAAGTGGACGCCGAGGCGGAGCGGCTCGAAGAGCTGCTCGGCACCCTGCGCTTCCAGCCGCGCACCTTTGAAGTGCCCGCGACCTTGCCGGTCACGCCGCGCCGCGCGCCGCGCGCCGTCTCTCAATTCTCCTGGACGCGACTCGCCGTCGCCGCCTCGCTCGCCCTTGTGGCGCTCGCGGGCGCGTGGCTCGTCATGACGAAACAGCGAACGCATGACGCGCCGAACGAAATCGCCAAACAAGCGCCGTCGAATGATGTCGTGACGCCGCAGCCGCCGCAGCCGCAGCAACAGCAACTCGCTGGCAGTACTTCGCCGACTAACGACTCGACGACTGCGACGAATGACAGGGAGAAACATCAAGCCGTCTTGATCGCCGCGCCGCGCGCCGCGAACCGTCATCCTTATCGTGAACAAATTGCGGGAGGCGTGAAACGTCCCGCGCCGCTGCCGCGTCATTCAATCGAGCGCGACGAGAACGCGCCGCTCGGAGATATCGCAACAACCGTGACGCCGCAGGAGAGGGAAGCGATGGAGAAGTTCATGCTGGCGATGAAGGTCACGAGCGAAAAGCTGAACTACGCCGAGCGCCAGGTGGCTGAGTTGAACACGAAGTCGCCGCAGCGTTAGGCCGCGCGAAATAAGTTAATCGGAATGGAGTGAAGTCATGAAAACAGTCGTCATAAATTCTTTCAAGCTCGCCTGCCTCGCCGCCCTCCTGGCGTGCGCGCCCGCCGCGGCGCGGGCGCAGGCCAACTCGAAGTTGCAGATCGAGAGCCTCGAATCGCTCGTGTCTAAAGCGGACAACGTCGTGGATGTGACCATCGACGAGAACACGCTCAAGTACATCCCGATGTTCATCCGCAAGTCTGGGAAGACAGACACGGACGCGCAGAAGCTCTTGAAGATCGCCTCGGGCTTCAAGGGCGTTTACGTGCGCGTCTTCACGTTCGCGGAAGGGGGGCAGTGGAAAGAGTCCGACATCGCGGACATCCGCCAGCAACTCAAGCAGCCGGGCTGGTCGAAGCTCGTCAGCGTCAGAAGTCACAAGGACGGGCAGAACGTCGAGGTGTATCTGATGACCGACCCGGCGAATCTCGGCGGCTTCGCCATCCTCGCCACGCAGCCGAATGAACTGGCGGTCGTCAACATCGTCGGCAAGATCAACATCGAAGACATCGTCGCCCTCGAAGGCCAGTTCGGCATCCCCGGTCTCGACATCAACATCGGCGGCGACACCGACGACAAGAAGTCCGACGTG
>JBJMGS010000171.1:0-8844 GCA_045807785.1 Pyrinomonadaceae bacterium | reverse complement strand
GGTGCGCCCGTCGGTCGAGGGCGAACGAGTGTTATTGGAAGTTGACGGCGAGCTGGTCGGGACGCTGCCCGCCGTGTTTGAAATCCTGCCGCGCGCTCTGAGGGTACGCGTGCCCGCCTAAGCCAGCGCGCCGTTGCCGAGGAAGTTCTCGCGCACGTAGGCGACCGTCTCTTGTAAAGTCTCGCCCGGATCGCGCGGGTTGAACGAAAGCTCGCGCGCGGCTTTCGTCGAGTCAACGTACCAGAAGTGCTCGGCCATTTCGATCTCCGAAGGCTCGACGGGCGGCGCGAGGTTCCAGTGCTTGTAGAGCGCGTGGACGGCGCGCGCGCCACGGACGGCGAAGCCGGAGGGGAGCGCGAAGCGCGGCGCACTCGTCTTCGTGAGTCGTTCGAGGCGACCGAAGAATTTGTCGAATCTCCAGTTCGCCGCGCCCAAAAGGTAGCGCTCGCCGTGGCGACCGCGTCGCATCGCTTCGATGGTGGCGTCGGCGGCGTCGCGGGCGTCAACGAAGCTCAGGCCGCCGCCCGGCACGGCTCTGATCCTGCGCGCGAGGAAATCGAGGACGACCTTCGTCGAGCCGAGGCGGTCGTCGCCGGGGCCTAACAGCAGACTCGGGTTGACGATGACGAGGCGGCGACCTGTGCCGTCGAAATTTTCGAGCGCCGCGCGCTCCTGATAAAACTTGCTCGCGTAGTAAGCCCAGCGCGAGATGATGTCAACGGGCGGCTGATACTCTTCGTCCGGCACGTACTCGCCGCCCTTCGTGACGGCAATCGTCCCGCTCGTTGAGGCGAGCACCATTGAGCGCACACTCGCCGCGCGCGCCGCCTCGCACAACAGGCGCGTGCCTTCGACGTGGAGCGCGTACATGCGATGAGCGTCCGCCTGATCGCGCGAGACCATCCCGGCGAGGTGGTAGATTTGCCCGACGCCTGTGACGGCGCGCGCCACGTCCGCCGCGTTCGTGATCGAGCCCTCAACCGCCTCGACGCCGATCTCGGTGAGCCAAGCGGGCGCGTTGGTCGTCAGCACGCGCACGTTCTTTTCGCCGCTGGCGACGAGTTGCCGGACGAGGTGCGTGCCTAAGAATCCCGTGCCGCCCGTGACGAGCGTGACGACGGGCGCGCGCCGCGCCAGCGCGGTCGTCTGTGGCGCAGCCTTCGCCGGTGCGCGCTTCTTCACCGCGCCAACTCTCGCCTTCGTCGCCTTCTTCGCGCCTGAAGTGTTCTTCTTCGTAGCCATACGGTAGCTGTTAGCTTTTAGCCGTTAGCTATCAGCCAACATCGGATTCAGAATCGTAAACGAAGCCCGGAAGGATGTAGGGCGCTTGAATATGCTGGCTAACAACTAACAGCTAAGAGCTAACAGCTTCGCGTCATAGCTGTTCAGTCTCCTGCCGCCGTCATCTCGTCTTCGGGCAGCCCCGCTTCGTTGGTGGCGATGTGCGTCCGGCGCTCGGCGCGCCAGCGTCGGCGCAAGCCCCGCGCGTCGAAGTCGTCGCTCGTGCCGTCGCGCAGGTTTTCGATCCGGTGTCGGGCGTAAGCCGCCGCGAGGCGGTAGCCGTCCGACTTGGGCATCCCTTTCGTCATCTCATCCAGTTCATCGACCGAGATGAAGCGACCGATGCGCGCGCCGATGTCGCGGCTGCGGATCATGTTCGCGCCCTTCGGGAAAGCCTCGTAGGTGCCGTGCAGGAAGACGGGAAGGATGCCGACGCGCGCGGTGAGGGCGAGGAAGCCGAGCACCGGCTTGAACTCCGCCATCTCGCCCGACATCGAGCGCGTCCCTTCGGGGAAGACGAGCGCGTTATAGCCGCGCTCCAGAAACGAGAGCGCGTGGCGCAGAGATTTGCGCAGACTTCCAGATCGCTCCATCGGGACGAGGTTCGTGAAGTTGTCCATGTAGGCGCGCTTGTACTTGTTGTCGAAGAAATAGTCCGCCGCAGCGAGCGCCACCAACTCTTTGCCCTGCTCGCCGAGCGCGACTTTGACGAGCCCCATGTCGAGATGCGAGGCGTGATTGGCGACGACGATGAAGTTTGTGTGGACGGGGACGTTCGTCTCGCCCTCGATCTTTGTGTGCAAGAAACGCTCGTAGAAAGCGCGCTGCAGCACGTCGAGCCCGCGGTTGCCGACCGTGCGCACGAGCGAGGGGATGTAAATCTCCTCGTCCTCGCGCCGCACCTCTTCGGCGCGGCGGCGGCTGGCGTCTTCGCGCCTTGCCTCGGCGCGCTTGTGCTCGACGACCGAGAGCAATTCGCGCACGTCCTGCACCTGGTTGAGCGTGTCGGGCGACTTGAGCGCGCCGCCCGCCTGTTCAATCGCCGTGGCGAGTTCGACGAACATCAGGCTGTCGAAGCCGAGGTCTGCGAGGCGCGTCTCCGGCGAGACTTCTTCGCGCGGTCGACTGGCGACGCGCGCCACGATGTCGAGCAGCCACTCCGCACCCGCGGATTCGCGCGCCTCGCCCGGCGCGAGCCGACGCGTGCCTTCTTCGAGCGCCTGCATCATCCGCAGGACTTCGCGCCGCTTCACCTTGCGCGTCGCGGTGCGCGGCAGTTCGTCATCGGAGAAGTGGAGCACCTTGACGCGCTTGAAGAAGGGGAGCGCCGAAGAGACGTCTTTGAAGTGCTCCTCGACGCGGCGGCGCGTTTCGTCGCGTGAGAGCGCAATGTCTTGGTCGTAGTCGGGCACGACCATACACGCGACCTTCTCGCCGATGCCGTCGGGGAGTCCCACCACGCTCAACTCTTTGACGAATGGCGAGTCGGCGTAGAGTTCCTCGATCTCGTCGGGGTAAACGTTCTTGCCGTTCGTATCGACGATGATGTCTTTCGAGCGACCGACGAGGTAGAGGTTGCCTTCGTCGTCGAGACGCCCGAGGTCGCCCGTGTAGAGCCAGCGGTTCTGCAAGACGGCGCGCGTCGCCTCTTCGTTGTTGAAGTAGCCGAGCATGACGTTCGGCCCGCGCGCAACGACTTCGCCGACGCCGGACTGTTCGGCATCGAGGATTTTAATTTCGACGCCGGGGACGGGGCGACCGACGCTGCCCGCGACGAGCCGGTTCTGCGGGCGCGTGACGGTCAGCACCGGCGAGGCTTCCGTCAGCCCGTAGCCTTCGAGGATGGTGAAGCCGAGGCCGTGGAAGTCTCGCTTGATCCGGTCGTTCAGAGCAGAGCCGCCGCTGATCAGGTAGCGGATGCGTCCGCCGAGCCCGTTATGGATGGGCCGAAAGACGATCTGCCCCAGGTTGAAGGGTGTGTGATCGCGCAGCCAACTGTTGGCGCGGATCAGAATCTCCGCCGTCTCGCCGATCCACTTGGCGCGCTCGTTGAGGCGGCTCTTGATGCGCCGGTGCAGAAGCTCCCACAGCGCGGGCACGCCGACCATGCCGGTGACGTGGCCGTTCTTGATCGCGCGCGTCAGCTCTTCGCTCGACAGCTCCGGCAGGTAAGTGATCTGCGCGCCGCGGCTCAAGGGAGTTAAGAAGCCGGTCGAGAACTCGAACGTGTGGTGGAGCGGGAGCACGGAGAGCACGCCGTCGCCGGTCGCCATGTCGAAGACGGAGGCGAGCATCGAGACCATGTTGGCGAAATTCTTGTGCGTGAGCATCACGCCTTTGGGCACGCCGGTCGTCCCCGAAGTGAAGATGAGCGACGCGACCGTCTGCGCGTGGACGCGCGCCGGGAGCAGCGCGACGCGCTCGTCCTCGACCTTCTCCGGCTGAAGCTTGAAGACCTGATCGAACGTCCAGACACGCGTCGCCGCCAAGCCCTCTTCAATTAACCGACCGCGCAGGTCGGGGTGCTTCTCGTCCAACTCCTGTGAGACGACGATGCCCGCCGCTTCGCTCGCCCGGACGAAGTTGACGACCTCGCTCGTCAAACTTTCGGGATCGACGGGGACGCACGTCGCGCCGGCCTTGAGCACGCCGAAGTAGGTCATGCCCCATTCGGGCGCGTTGTGGCTGAAGAGCACGACGCGGTCGTTCGGCTTCACGTTCTCGCCGACGAAGAAGGCGGCGGCGCGCGTCGCGAGTTCGTGGAGGTCTGCGTAGGTGTACTGTTCTTTTCGCCCGTCGCGCTCGATGCGCATGGCGACGCGGGTGGAGAAGCGCTTGGTCGAAGTCTCGAACAGCTCCAGCAGGTCGCGGTAGGTATAGACGCGCTTCTCCTTGACGCGCATGTCCTCTTCGAGCTGTGGGAAGACCCACTTCTTGAGGCCGGGGAAGTGGACGTGCATCCAGTAGTCGTACCAATCGAGCTTTTCGGGGTGCCACGGCAAGAGCGGTTGCTCGTCTTTGCGTATGCGCGCGAAGAGCGAGCGCACGTTGTCGGCGCGGAAGACGTAGGCGTTCTCGACCATGAAGGGACGGAACAGCTCGAACGCCGCCTTCGTCTCGCGCGTCACCTCTTCGACGCGATCCACGGTCTTCTTCGCGTGGTCGATCCACTCGGTCAGACGTCCGCCGCCCCAGCGCGGGCGCGACTCGTCCAGGAACTTAGACGCGCGCTTCGCCACCGCGTTGAACATCGGCGCGCTAGTTTTGCCGAAGTGAGAAGTCGTGACCGACTTCGTCTCCATGCGCGCGGCGATCTCGTTGACGACACGGAAGCCCGACTCTTTCTCCTGAAAATGTTTGCGCTTGTAGAGCCCGACCATCCCGACGATGCGCTTCATGTCGTTCGGGTTCGCGTCGCCCGTCGCCGCCTGATAGACGAGGCGCGGCTCGCCGGCAATCGCCTCCGCCGAGACGGCAAGCATCACCGCCGCGACCTGATCGACCGGCGTGATGTCTAAGATCAACTTCTCGTTGACGGGGATCGCCGTCTGCCCTTTCAGCGAGATGAAGATGAGCGGCGCGGTCGTCGTGAAGCCCTCGTTCCAGCCGGGGAAGGGGAACTGCGCCGCCGACTCGACGATGCTCGGTCTAACGATAGCGCGGACGATCCCCTCTTCCATCGCGACGAGCTGCTCGCCCAAGCTTTTCGTGTAGGTGTAGATGTTGGGCCAGCCCCACCACTCGGCGCGCTCGATGCCGAGGTCGGTCAGGCGCTCGCGCGTCCACATTTTGCGCTCGCGCGCGACCGCCAAGCCCATCGCGTCCAGATCGTCCGGGTCGCGCCCCTCTTCGACGAGACGCTTGCGCGCCGCCTCACGGAAGCGCGCCGCCTGCATCGCGTCGCGCGCTTCGTCCCTCACGCGCTCGGCGAGCTTGGCGCAGTCGCGTATCTCCTGCTCGACGTGGAACTCGACGCCGGGCAGCTCCTCCCGGCGCGGGAAGTAACCGACCACGGGGTCGCTCTCCCAGACGGGACCCGAACGGTTACCCGCGACGAAGCAGGTCGAGACGTGAATCAACGCGGGGCGGCGCATTCGGCGCGCGAACCCGATGACGTTCTGTGTGCCGACGACGTTCGTGCGCAGCGCGCTCTCCAGCGTCGGGTTGAACGTGACGTTGCCCGCGCTGTTGATGACGACGTCAACATCTTCCGCGACGCGCTGCGCCTCTTCCTCGGTGAAGCCTAAGTTATCCTCGCCGATGTCGCCGCCGACGATCTCGACCTTGTCTTTGATGAAGCCCTCGAAGGCCGAGCCGTAACGCTCGCGCAACGGATCGAAGGGCGGCGCGGTGATGACGTTGTTCCAGAAGCGCGTGCGGGACTCTTCGAGCGAGCGTGCGCGCACCGTGACGTACACCTTCTCCACGACGGGGAAGCGGTGCAGCAGCATCGAGAGCGTGACTTTCCCAAGGAAGCCCGTGCTCCCGATGATCAGGATTTTCCGCCCTCGATAAATTTCTGTCGGAGACAGTTTCATTCGCTTGGATTAAGCCTCGACGAACTCGAAGAAACTCGACGGCTCTGGAATCGGCAATCCTTCTTCCTGCAAACCTTCGATGTGGAATTGGACGGCTTCGCGGATCAACTGCTCGACTTCTTCCAAAGTCTCGCCGACCGCGATGCAGCCCGGCAGGTCGGGGACGTATGCCCCATAGCTCGTCTCACCCTTCTCAATGACAACTCCGTACTTCATTAAACCTTTTCCTCGATTTGAGCCGCGCGCCAGATATTCTTGAGCGTTCCCGTCGGCACGTCAACTCCCGACTTGCCCGCGACAGTCACGACGTTTGGCTTAATCGGGTGCTTGAACTGCCGGTGACTGCCCTTCGTCCTGATGAGAATCCAGCCCTCTTCCTCCAGCCTTTTGATGACGTCACGGACTTTCACTGCAAATTATTCCACTTCGCACAGCGCGATCACTGGCTGGTAGAGCATGGCGATCTCGGCGGAGATATTCACTCAGGCGGCGCGCTTGTCGCCGAGAGGTTTGAGTTTGGTGTAAGTCGAGCGGTTCGCCACGTAGGTTTCCCAAACATCGACCGCCTGCTGCAAATTCAGCCAAAGCTCCGGCGTTGTATCGAAGACGCGGGCTAGTCGGTGCGCTAAGTCGGGCGTGACGGCTCCTCTCTCATTAACGAGTTTGCCAACGACCGTGCGAGAGACACCAAGACGGCGCGCCAACTCGCTCTGCGATAGCCGCGCCTCCGGCAAAATCTCTTCCCGCAATACCTCGCCGGGGTGCGTCGGTCGCCTCCTCCTGTTATTTAACATCAGTGATAGTCCTCTAAATCAACGTCATGCGCGTCGCCGCCCGTGAATCTGAAGGTGATTCGCCAGTTGCCGCTGACCGTAACGCTCCATGTCCCGGCGCGGTCGCCTTTCAACTCGTGGAGGCGTAAGCCGGGGAGATCAATATCTCGGATGCTCGTCGCCGCGTCAATTACGTCGAGCCTGATCCTGATGCGCTTCGAAAGGTCTGCGCGCACGCCGCGCCTGCTGCCGATCTCGAAAAAGTCCTGGAGACTTTTGCTGCGAAACGATCTAATCACACGATCCTACTCCACTTCACACAGTGCGATCACAGGTTGGTGGAGCATCGTGATCTCGGCGGAGCGTCCCATGTAGCTGCGCGCCATGGCAATCGCCTCGGTCAGATTGTCGGCGCGCTCCCAGCCCATGCGTTCGGGGACGTGGGAGTTCTCGGCCCCGGCGGCGATGACCCGGCCCACGTGCTGTCGCCCGTTCTCGCCCCAGTACCACATGAAGAACGGGTGCGCGCCGTGGTAGGCGTTGCCGCGCCGGTACATCTCCACGTAAGACGGGTTGTTCGCGAACTCGCGCTCGTACTTGTCGCGCAGTACGTCCGCGTCGCGCGTCTCTGGCAGCAGTCGGTTGAAGAACTCGATGTAGGACGGGTGGAAGTTGTGATCGAACTCGTCGTAGCAGGGGTGATGAATGATCAGCACGCCGCCTTTTTTCAGGAGCGGCTTGTTGCGATAGAAATTGAAGTGGTAGCCGAGCCCCATCACCTGCACAAGCAGCGGATTCAACACGGAATAGACGTTGTACGGCGAGATGTCTGGAATGCCCGTGACGAGGATGTCACACTGCCCGTTGACGGGGATGGCGTACTGATCAAAATTCTTCTTCAGGATTTCGTTGTGCGTCGGCTCGGTCTTCCCGGCGTGGCAGGCGATGACCTCGTAGGCGGCAGGGAACTGGTGGAGCATCTTGCGGCGCGCGGCACGCGGCATCTTGCCCATCGTGAAGCGCATCGCTTCGTACTTCATGCGGTCGAGCGCGGAGAATTCGTCCTCGTTCTTGAGCAGGAAATCCATCTCGCCCGTGTACATCCGGTTGTTGAGTGCCGTCTCGATGTGGAAGACGTTCATGTGCTCGTCAACCAGCTTGCCCAACCGGATGACCTTGTGATTGAGCGCCGAGCGCGCCGGGTCCATGTAGCTGTCTGAGTCGCGTATAGTCTGCGGCTCGTGGTGCGCGCGCAGAGACTCGTAGTCGCACAGGCCCACCGCGACCGACTTATGTCCGCCGTCCATCGGGACGAGGTTGATGTTGCAGTAGATGACGAGATCGCTCTCGGCGCAGCGGCGGTTGATGCGTAAAGGCTCTTTGTGTCGTGTCTCGCCGAGGACTATTAACCCGTCGGGGTCTTCGGCGTCGTGGTTGTAGTAGCGGTCGGGGTGGAACTCAGAGAAGATTTCAGAGCCCACCATGCGCTTCATCTCCCACTCGGTCATCTTCCGGTGCAGCGAGTTGGCGATGATGATGTGCACGTCGTCCACGCCGTTAGCGGCGAGCAGTTCCAACACGACTTCGAGCATCGTCTGCCGCACGTCGGGCGTGCGCATCGGTGGGAGCGGCAGAGAGATGTCGTCAATCGCAATCGTCACCTTCATGCCCGGCTCGAGCTGCGCGTACAAGGGTTCGCAGCCGTGCGGGTGGTTGATGGCGTAACGGATCGCCGCCTCGCGGTTGGGCAAACCCTTGATCGCGGGCTTCGGGTAGATGACGCGCGTGCCGATGGGCAAATCTTCGAGGATGAACTCCTCGCCCGAAGGGATGATGCGCGGCGCGCTGTCGCGGTCGATGTAAACGACCGACTCGTGGATTTTGCGGCGTAGTTGTAGGCTCATGGGAAGCTGTTAGCTATTAGCGATTAGCAAAACCAAAATCGAAAAAGGTGCCGCTGCGTAAGCTGAAACCTTCTGGCAAAAAGCTAACAGCTAATCGTTAACAGCTACTTCAAATTCAGCACCGGCCAGTCGTGATGCAGCGCGGTCTGCCGGAGGCGCATGTCGGGGTTGACCGCCGCGGGGTGGCCGACGATGGAGAGCATCGGCAGATCGCTCATGCTGTCGGAGTAGGCGAATGATTCGCTCAAGCTAATACGCTCGCGCTCGGCGAAGGTGCGAATCCATGACGCTTTGGTCGCGGCGGCGAGGACGGGCGGCAACAGTCGCCCCGTCGCGACGCCGTTGACG
>JBJMGS010000170.1:0-11822 GCA_045807785.1 Pyrinomonadaceae bacterium | reverse complement strand
TCGGCGACATACACAACTACCGCGCGGGCTGGTACGGCTGGGTCGATTCGATGCGCTCGGAAGAGTCCGTCCACCCGGTGCGGCTGAAAAACTTCGCGCCGCTCTTCTTTTTCTTCTTCGTCGCCGCGCCGCTCGCGCTCGTCACACTACCTTTCGCGGCGTTCAGGGAGTGGCGCGCGCGCGGTTTCTCGCCCCTGCTCGCGCTCGCCCTCGTCGGCCTCTTCGCGAACCTGATGCTCGTCACGCACTACAGCACAATCATCAACGGACGCTATTTGCTGACAGGGCTGCCCGGCGTCACGCCGCTCGCCGCGGACTTCCTCGTGCGCCTCGAAGCGCGCCGCGCGCAAAGCGTCGGGCGCGGTTTCCGCCTCGTCGTCTGCGGCGTTGCCCTCGTCGCGTTCGTCTTCGGCGCGGTCTTCTTCCTTGGCTCTTGGCAGACGATCCAGAGCCACGGCATCACGAAAGAGTACCGCGCTCGGCTCGCGCTGCTGCCCGATGATGCGGTCGTCATGGCGGGCGGGCAGACCGTCTCGGTCAACTTCTATCAGGGCATTGGCCTCGGGCGCTGGGACGTCATCGGCACGGGCGGCGGCTTCCCCGGCGACCAGCTCGAAAACGTGATCAGAGATCACTTAAACGCCGGTCGCCGCGTCTTCGTCGATACAGACTCGCGTCTCTGGTTCAACGACGCTTGGCGCGGGCAGGAGACGCGCGCCCTCGTCGCCCTCGCACCGCACTTCCGCTTCCGCCGCGTCTCCGAGACGCTCTACGAAATTCGCCCGGCGGAGGACTCTTCGGCGCAAGACGATCCAAACTTGTCGCGCCTGCTGCGCAGGCCGACGACCGCCATCCAGAAACTCGGCGGCAAGTTCAGGGATCAGGACTGAGATTAGAAAGAGCGAGGCTTCAGGCCGGCGATGCCCTACGAGATTTTCCTCGCCCTGCGTTACCTCGGCGCGCGCCGTGCGAAGAGCGTGCGCGTGACGGCGCTTGCCGCGCTCGTCGGCGTCGCGTGCGGGGTCGCCGCGCTCGTGGTCGCCGCCGCCCTCGCCAACGGCTTCCGCGACGAGATGCGCGACAAAATTCTCTCCGGCACGGCGCACATCACCGTCGCGCGCGCCGACGCCCAGCCCGTCTCGGACTGGCGCGCCCTTGCCGCACGCCTCCGCGCGGTCGAAGGCGTCACGGACGCCGCGCCGACTTCCTACGCGGGCGCGCTCCTCGAAGGCTCGGACGGCACGGCTTACGCCGTCGTGCGCGCCGTCGATCAAAGCTCGGCGCGCGAGCTGGCACAGATTCGGCGCACGCTCACGTCCGGCGCGGTCGAGAGTTTATTCCAGAGCGCGCCACCTCAGACTGATGAGACGCGGCGCGAAGAAACTTCGACGCGTGCGGATCGAATTGCATCGCGGCGCGCAGACGAAAAAGCGGCGGGGCGCACAGACGAAGGATCATCGGGGCGCGGGGCGTCGCGCGGCGCGGCTGACGACGAGCCGCCCGCGTCGGTCGTCATCGGCGCGGAGTTGGCGTCGCGTGCGGGCTTGAGGATGGTCGGCGACGAGGGCTGGCTCGTCTTTGGCGAGAAGACCGAAGAGGAGCCGGGCTTCGCCACGCGCGCGCGCCGCGTCCGCGTCGCAGGGATTTTCCGCTCGGGGCTTTACGAGTACGACGCGACGTGGGTCTATGCCACGCTCGGCGAGTCGGCGCGGCTGTCGGGCGCAGACGCAGACGGCGCGCCGGTCTTGAGTGTCGAGACGGCGGACATCTTCCACACGCCGGAGACGGCGGCGCGCATCCGCCGCGCGCTCGGCTCGGAGTTCGCGGTCGTTGACTGGCAGGAGGCGAACCGGCCCTTGTTCGCCGCGCTCGCGCTTGAGCGGCGCACGGTCTCGTTCGTCATCGCGCTCGTCATGATCGTCGCCGCGCTCAACATCACGACGACGCTCGTGCTCGTCGTCGCGGAGCGACGCGCGGACATCGCCATCCTCGGCGCGATGGGCGCGCGACCTGTAAGCGTCATGCTCGTCTTCGTCTGCGAGGGCGCGATCATCGGCGCGCTCGGCTCTGTCTCCGGCGTCGCGCTCGGACTCCTGTCGTGCCTCGTCGGCGACCGCTACAAACTCGTCAGCCTGCCCGCGGACGTGTACTCGCTCAGCTCCATCCCGTTCCACCCGCGCGCGGGCGAGACGCTGCTCGCCGCGCTGCTCGCGTTCGCCGTCTGTCTCGTCGCCACGATCTACCCGGCGCGCGCCGCCGCGCGGCTGCGACCGGCGGAGGCGCTGCGCTACGAATAACTCCGCGCTCATCGTTGACGGCCTGCGCAAGTCGTTCGCCGCGCCGTCGGGCGGAAGGGTTGAAGTGTTGCGCGGCGTCTCGTTCGAGGCGCGGGCGGGCGAGGCTCTGGCCGTCGTCGGCGCGTCGGGCGCTGGCAAGTCAACGCTGCTGCACCTGTGCGGCGGGCTCGACGCGGCGGACGGCGGGCGCGTGTTGGTCTCCGGCTTCGACGTGACGGGGGCGGGCGCGGCGCGGCTCATCGCGTGGCGCGCGCGCGCCGTCGGATTCGTCTTCCAGTTCCACCACCTGATCGCGTCGCTCACGGCGGCGGAGAACGTCGCGCTCCCGCTCTTGATCGCGCGGCGCGAGGCGGGCGCGGCACGTGCCGAGGTGGCGCAGTTGCTCGCGGCGGTCGGGCTCTCGGAGCGCGCCGCACATCTGCCCGGCGAGTTGTCGGGAGGCGAACAGCAGCGCGCGGCGATTGCGCGCGCCCTCGTCACCGAGCCGCAACTCATCCTCGCCGACGAGCCGACGGGAAACCTCGACGCCGCGACGGGCGAGCGCGTCGGCGAGTTGCTCGTCGGCGTGGCGCGCGAGCGCGGCGCGTGCGTCGTCCTCGCCACGCACAACGAGCGGCTGGCGCAAATGTGCGACCGCGCGCTCACGCTTGAAGGCGGGCGGCTGGGCACGGCGTGACGCGCGAGGGACACGGATGAGCGAACGAATCCTGCCCTAGCGCGTTCGCCATGACGGGGCGCAAGTCGGCCTTATACGGACGAGAAGGCGGCGCAGTTCTTCGGCTCGCTGCGGCTGAACTGAGTGGCGGAGCGCCGCGCCGCCAAACCTTTTTCGGACTGACACTTTCGGCGTCCGCTGGCTTAGGCTATAATGCCGGCAGGCGGACGCGTTGTATGTTTCAGGTCTGCGACACCCGCGCGGCACGCCACACCAACAGCTTTTCATCCGGCTCGGTTCAAGGTCTCATCTATGTTTGAACGCTACACGGAGAAGGCGCGACGGGTCATTTTCTTCGCGCGCTACGAAGCCTCGCAATTCGGCGCGCCCGCCATCGAGCCGGAGCACCTCCTGCTCGGACTCATGCGCGAAGACAAAACCCTGACCGCGCGCTTTCTCGCCCGCGCCCAGGCGTCGCTCGAAGCCATCCGCAAAGAGATCGAGGGGCGCGCGCCGCTGCGGGAAAAGATTTCGACCTCGGTCGAGCTGCCGCTCGCGCCCGAAACCAAGCGCGTGCTGGCTTACGCCCACGAAGAATCTGATCGACTCCAGCACCGCCATATCGGGACGGAGCATCTGCTGCTCGGGCTGCTGCGCGAAGAGCGTTCGATGGCGGCGGAGATACTCTACGAGCGGGGCTTGCGTCTCGCCGCCGTGCGCGAAGAGGTCGCGCGCGCCACCGGCTCTGACTCGCGCTCGTCGCAGAAGAAGGACACGCCGCACCTCGCCGAGTTCTCGCGCGATCTGACCGACGACGCTGCCAATGACAAGCTCGACCCGCTCGTCGGGCGCGACGCAGAGATCGAGCGCGTCGTGCAGATACTCTGCCGCCGGACGAAGAACAACCCCGTCCTGATCGGCGAGCCCGGCGTCGGCAAGACGGCCATCGTCGAGGGGCTCGCCCAACGCATCGTGCGCGGCGAAGTGCCGTCGTTTCTGGAGAACAAGCGCATCCTCTCGCTCGACCTGAGCCTGATCGTCGCCGGGACGAAGTACCGCGGCCAGTTCGAGGAGCGCCTCAAGCAGATCATGCGCGAGCTGATCGACAACCCGCAGTACATCGTCTTCATCGACGAGCTGCACACGCTCGTCGGCGCTGGGAGCGCAGAAGGATCGCTCGACGCGGCGAACATCCTGAAGCCCGCGCTCTCGCGTGGCGAGGTGCAGTGCATCGGCGCGACCACCCCGGCGGAGTTCCGCAAGTCGATTGAGAAAGACCGCTCGCTCGAACGCCGCTTCCAGGCGGTGAAAGTGCCGCCGCCGACCGAAGCCGAGGCCGTGCGCATCCTCGGCGGCGTGCGCGAGCGCTACGAGGCTTTCCACCAGGTGCGCTACACCGATGATGCCCTCGAAGCTGCCGTCTATCAGTCGAACCGCTACATCCCTGACCGCTTTTTGCCCGACAAAGCGATTGACGTGATCGACGAGGCGGGCGCGCGCGTCAAGCTGCGCGCCCGGCGCGAGCCCGTCATCGGCGACACACCGCGTGGCACGTCGCCGGCGGACGAGCGGCTGCGCGCGACTTACATCGTGGACAGCCTGTCGGGCGCGCGCCTCACGGAAGAGGAGGATATGCTCGTCGCCGTCGCCGTGACGAAGGACGACATCGAAGACGTCATCGCGCGCTGGACGGGCATCCCCATCACCTCGCTCAAAGAGGAGGAGATGCAGAAGCTCCTGCGCATCGAGGATGAGCTGCGCCACCGCGTCATCTCGCAGCGCCCGGCCATCTCGGCGCTCGCCCGCTCGATCCGCCGCTCGCGCGCGGGACTCAAGAACCCGCAGCGCCCCGTCGGCTCGTTCCTTTTCTTAGGCCCCACGGGCGTCGGCAAGACGGAGGTCGCCCGCTCGCTCGCCGAGTTCCTGTTCGGCTCTGAGCGTTCGATGATCCGCTTTGACATGTCGGAGTTCATGGAGAAGCACTCCGTCTCGAAGCTGATCGGCTCGCCCCCCGGCTACGTCGGGCACGAGGAGGGCGGACAACTGACCGAGCGGATCAAGCGCTCGCCCTACTCGGTCTTGCTCTTCGACGAGATCGAGAAGGCGCACCCGGACGTCTTCAACGTGCTGCTGCAAGTCTTCGAGGACGGCATCCTCACGGACGCGCTCGGCAACACCGTTGACTTCAAGCACGCGATCATCATCATGACCTCGAACATCGGCGCGCGCTTCATCCAGAAGCGCGGCACGCTCGGCTTCCAGGCCCGCGCCGCCGACTCGCGCGAGCAGCTCGAAGAGATGGTCATGAGCGCCGTCAAGCAGACCTTCAACCCCGAGTTCATCAACCGCCTCGACGAGATCATCATCTTCGACCAGCTCGACGACGAGGAGCTGTTGGAGATCGTCGGGCTCCAGGTCGCGCTCTTGAACCGGACGCTTCAGACGCGCGGCCTCGAAGTGCGTCTGACGGAAGAGGCGCGGCGCTGGATCGTGCAGAAGACCTGTGCCGACCGCTCCTACGGGGCGCGCCCCCTGCGCCGCGCGCTGCAAAAGTACGTCGAAGACCCGATCTCGGAGGCGCTCATTCAGGGCGAACTCGCCGGGGCGTCGGTCGTGGAAATCTACGAGGACGCGGGCGTGCTTTGTCACCGCCCGTCGCGGGTCGAGGAGCTGGGCGACGAAGTTCTGATCCACTAAATTTAAGGCTGGAGTCCGTGGTCTGGAGTCTAGGGTCTTCAGGCGGGAGTCGGTTGGCGTGACGTTTTGACTCCCGGCGCCGGACTTTAGGCTCCCGACTGTTTTTCCGGGGCTTTGTTTTCCCGCTTCCCGCCTTGTATAATGCGCGCCTTTGCAAAGGCTCGGCGGCTGGCAACGCGGGTACGCGAACCCGGAATCATAGTGCCACCGACCGGCACCCGCGGGCGCGCCCCTTATCGTCCAGCTTCGTCTCTAGTTTTACCGTGCGTCGCCCGGTCGTTTACTGTTCACGCGAGGGTAGTCGTTCCCTGTCTTCCCAAAGTTCATTCAGCTTTGAGGCAATAGTGATTATGCGAACAAGCGCGCTCTGGCGGCGCATCTTTCTGGCTGTCCTCGTTGTCAGCCAACTCACCCTGCCGTCCGCGGGGCTATCGGCGGCGGCGACGCGGCAGCAGCAGACGCAGGCGGCGCCGCAGCAGATCGTCGAGGACGTCAACATCACCGGCAACCGCCGCAACCGCAAGGAAGACCTGCTCTACTACATCCAGACCCGGCCCGGCGACCCGTACAACGAGGCGCAGGTCTCGCGCGACTTCCGCACGCTGATAGACTTGGGGTTCTTCAACCGCACGGAGTCGCGCGTCACGACCGAGGAGGGGGCGCGCGGCGGCAAAATCGTGACCTTCGAGGTGAAGGAACTCCCGATCATCCGCGACCTGCAATTCGAGGGCTTGAAGAGCGTCCCCGAATCCGACGTGCTCAAGTCTTTCCGCGAGCGTCGCGTCGGCATCCAGAAAGAGAACATCAGCGACCCGGTTAAGCTCAACAACGCGGTGCGCGTCCTCAAAGAACTGCTCGCCGCGAAAGGTCACCCGAACGCGACGGTCGAGGTGCGCCGCGACGAAATTTCCGCCGTCTCCGAGGCGATCACGTTCGTCATCAAGGAGGGCGAACGCGTCCGCGTCGTCGAGGTGCAGTTCGAGGGCAACAAGCACTTCTCGTCGGGCGAGCTGCGCGGCGCGATGAAGTACGTTAAGGAGGCGGGGCTCATCACGCGCTTCCAAGGCAAAGACATCCTGGATCGCGAGAAGCTCGACGTCGATCTTAAGCTCATCCGCAACCACATGGCGTCGAAGGGCTACCTCCAGGCGAGGGTCGGCGACCCGCGCGTCGAGGGTTTGGGCGAGCGGCGCACGGGGCTGCCCGTCCTGCCGCTGCCGATGCTCTCCTCGACCGACGAAGCGCTGCGCATCACGATCCCCATCACCGAGGGTCGGCTCTACCGTCTCGGCGAGATGAAGATCGAGGGCAACTCGATCTTCTCCGAGCAGATCATCCGCGCCTACATCGGCCTGAAGAAGGGCGACGTGGCGAGCGGCGAGCGCATCTACAAGTCGCTCTTCGAAGACCTCAAGAAGGTGTACGGCGGCGCGGGCTTCATCCAGTATTCGGCGGACGCCGAGCCAACCTACCGGGACGATCCCAACAACCCAAACGAGGGGATCGCCGACTACGTCGTGACCATCGAGGAGGGCAAGCAGTTCACGCTGCGCCGCCTGGAGTTCAGCGGCAACACCTTCACCCGCGACAACGTGCTGCGCCGCGAGTTCGTCCTCAACGAGGGCGACACCTACAACCAGAACTACGTGGACTACTCGGTCTTGCGCCTGAACCAGCTCGGCTTCTTCGACCCCATCGACAAGGACAAGGACATCGACTTCCGCCAGAACGAGGAGAGCGCCGAGGTTGACTTGAACGTCAAGGTCATCGAGCGCGGTCGCCAGCAGATCACTTTCAACGGCGGCATCTCCGGCATCGGCGGCTCGTTCTTCGGCCTCGACTACTCGACGAACAACCTGCTCGGGCGCGGCGAGTCGCTCTCATTCCAGGTCGCGACGGGCAACCGGCAGCAGTCGTTCGTCTTTTCCTTCACCGAGCCCTACGTGCGCAACCGCCCGATCACCGCCGGGTTCTCCATCTTCGGCCAGTCGCTCAAGTTCTTCGGCGAGGGCACGTTCCTCTCGCAGAACACCTCCGCCCTCCAGGGGCTCTCCGGCTCGCAGCTCGACTTCCTGAACACGAGCGAGGAGAACCTGTTCACGCAGCGCACGGCGGGCGGGAGCGTCTTTTTGAGCGCGCCGCTCACGGAATTTTACAAGAAGCGTCCCTTCACGCTCTCGACGCGCATCGGCCTGACCTACTCGCTCTCCGAGACGTCGATCAAAGACCCGGCGGTCAACGCCGATCCGACGAGCAAGAACTTCATTCCGGTCATCTACAGCCAGCCCAACATCCTGACGAGCCGCATCACGCCGACCATCGTCTACGACTCGCGCGACGTGCGCGGCGTGGACGCCGTCAACGGGCAGCAGCTCGCCATCTCGCTCGCCTTCGCCGGACTGGGTGGCGACGTACGCACCTACGAGCCGACCATCTCCTACCAGCGGTTCTTCCCCGTGCGCAACAAGCGCGCGAAGATGCCGCACGTCTTCGGCTTCCGCCTGCTCGCCGGCCACGTCGGCAGCTTCGCCACCACGTCGAAGGTGCAAGAGGCGCAGGCGTCGAGCCTTTCGTTCATCAACGGCGTGCCCATCTACGAGCGCTTCTTCCTCGGCGACGAGTTCACCATCCGCGGCTACAGCCCGCGCCAGATCAGCCCGATCGTGCCGCTCGAACAGTTCGTCTCCTCGCAGAACGTCGTGGTCGCGCTCAACCAGACGGGCACCGTGACCGACGCGACGCGCATCGCCGATCTCCAGCGCTACGCCGCGCTCGGCACTTTCACCGGCACCTCCGGCGCGAACTCGCGCTTCATCAGCCGCGGCTACCAGCCCATCGGCGCCGACACGCAGCTCCTGGGCAACTTCGAGTACCGCATCCCCATCTTCGGGCCCCTGACCGCCGCCGCCTTCGCCGACGTGGGCACGGTCTTCAACCTGCGCCACGGCGCCGATCAGGTCTTCTCGACGCAGTTCCAGGCCGACGATCCGTTCCTCAGTTCGACGCTCGGCGTCATCTCGTGTGCGGCGAGCCCGAGCGGCTTCGCCATCGCCACGCTCTCGACGCTGACGGCCTGCCAGGACAACTCGGAACTCGCGCTCTCGCTCGCGGGCGGGCTCGTCGCGCGCGACAACCGCCTCGTCACGCGCCAGGAACTGGTGCAGGCGTCGCAGGTCGGCCCCTTCGGACCCGACGGGCTACCCTTCGGCTTCCAGTCGGTCTTCCTGCGCGGCCAGGCGCAGACAAACACCGCCGTGCGGCTTTCGCAGAGCGCCTTCGCCAAGTTCAGCGACATCCGCTCCAGCTTCGGTGGGGAACTGCGCATCCAACTCCCCGTCGTCAACGTCCCGTTCCGCCTGATCTACGCCTACAATCCGCAGGCGCGGCAGGGCCTGAACAGTCAGGTGCCGCTCGTCTTCAACGAGCAGCGGAGCGTCTTCCGCTTCAGCATCGGGCGGACTTTCTAGCCGCCCTCTGTTAAACTATCGGGTTCCGACGACGCAACCGCTGCGAGCCATGTTCGCATCAAAGGCGTCTGACCTGCTTGAAACAACGTTAAGGAGTAGTACAGGACAGTCATGAAGTTATTCCGCATATTCGCCGCGTCGGTCGTGCTCGCGGTCGTCCTAGTCGTTTCGGCGGGCGCGCAAACGCCGGGCCGTCAGCCCGCCGCCACCGCGCCCGCGCGCCCGCAACCCACCGCCCCCATGTCCACCGCCGCGCCTTCGCTCACCGGTAAGATCGCCGTCATCGATTCCGGCGCGTTCACCGACGAGAAGGCAGGCATCGGTCGCGTCGTCAACGCCATGAAGGGCATCGCCGCGCAGTTCCAGCCGCAGAGCACGGAATTGCAGGGAATGCAGACGCGCTACAACACGCTCGCCGACGACATCCAGAAGACGAGCGCGGTCGCCGACCCGAAGACCATCGCCGCCAAGCAGGATCAGCTCGCCCAGCTCAAGACCGAGATGGAGCGCAAGGCGCAGGACGCGCAGGCGGCGGTCGAGAAGCGCCAGCGCGACGTGCTGACGCCGCTCCAGGAAGATGTCTATAACGCGCTCTCGGCTTACGCGCAGCAGCGCGGCATCTCGCTCGTCATCGACATGAACCGCGTGCCCGTCCTCTACGCCGCCGACAGCGTTGACATCACGCGCGACTTCATCGCCGAGTACAACCGCACGCACCCGGCGACGACCGCCGCGGCGACGCCGACGGGTCGCCCCTAAGCGCGCCCCGCTTCAGTCAGCGACCAGCAGTCGGCGGTCGGTCAGAAATTTTGCCGACCGCCGACTGCTGGTTACTTTTTTCCAGTACCCCCCGCCGCGCCGAGCGCGTCACCGTTAAGGAGCTTATGAGATTTACACGCCAGTTTTTCGCCGCCATCATCCTCTGCGCCGCCACGGGCGCGTTCTCCCACGTCGCGCGCGCGCAGCAGCCCACCGCGCCGGCTGCTAAGCCGACCTTCGAAGGCAAGCTCGCGCTCATCGACACGAGCGCCTTCGCCGACGAGAAGGCGGGCATCCAGCGCATCGTCCAGGCGGTCTTGCGCGTCAACAACGAGTTCCAGCCGCGCAGCACGGAACTGCAGCAACTGCGCGCGCGCTACGATCAACTCGTCAAGGAGATCAACGACACGAAGTCGCTCTCCGATCAGCAGGCGCTCGCGCGCAAAGCCGACGACGCCGAGAACCTCAAGCGCGACATCGACCGCAAGTCGGAGGACGCCAAGACGGGCTACGAGAAGCGGCTGCGCGAAGTCCTCTCGCCCTTGCAGGAGGACGTCTTCAAGGCGCTCGACGTCTATGCCAAGGAGAACGGCATCTCCATCATTATCGACGCCAGCCAGGTGCCGGTGCTCTACGGCGACCGCGCCCTCGACATCACGGGCAACTTCATCAGCATCTACAACCAGCGTAACCCGGCGGCGGGCGCGGCGGCCTCGACGGCGGCGCCCGCCGGCGCGCGCAAGCCTTAAACTGACGGATGGCTATCTCCAGCACGGCGCGCGTGCGGCGGGCGACTCGCCCGCCGACGCGCGCGCCGCGCCACCGGTCTCCCCATGGACACCCTTCTCGATCTGCGTGCCATACAGGAAATCCTGCCGCACCGCTACCCCTTCCTGCTCGTCGATAAGATCGTCGAACTAGTCCCGCGCGAGCGCGTCGTCGGCATCAAGCAGGTGACCATCGGCGAGCCATACTTTCAGGGGCACTTCCCCGGCGCGCCTGTCATGCCCGGCGTGCTTATCATCGAGGCGCTGGCGCAGGTCGGCGCCATCCTCGCCCTGCGCGAGTTCGCCGACCGGGGTGAGAAGCTGCCGCTCTTTACCGGCATCAAGGAGGCGCGCTTCCGTCTGCCGGTGGTGCCCGGCGACACGCTCATCCTCGAAGTGACGGCGCTCAGGACGGGCTCGCGTGTCCAGCGGATGCGCGGTGCGGCGCGGGTCGAAGGCAAGGGCATCTGCGCCGAGGCAGAGATCACGAGCGTCGTCACCGACCGCGCGGCGATGCAGTAAGATCCGTCAAACGCCAACGCCAAGCTATTAGCCGTTAGCTGTTAGCCATTAGCCGAACCAAAGCTAACCGCTAATAGCTAATAACGAATGATTCACCCGACCGCCATCGTCAGCCCGCGCGCCGAGTTGGGGCGCGACTGCCACGTCGGCCCCTACGTCGTCATCGGCGACGAGGTGACCCTCGGCGACGGCGTGCGCGTCGAGTCGCACTGCGTCATCGAGGGTTTGACCGAGATCGGCGGAGAGACGCACGTCTTCCCGTTCGTCTCCATCGGCCTCGCCTCGCAGGACATGAAGTACCGCGGCGAGCCCGCCCGCACGCGCGTCGGTCGGCGCTGCCGCCTGCGCGAGTTCGTCACCGTCCACCGCGGCACCGAGGGCGGCGGCATGTTGACCTCCATCGGCGACGACTGCCTCGTCATGGCGCAGGCGCACGTCGCGCACGACTGCGTCGTCGGCAACGGCGTCATCATGTCGAACGCGGCGACGCTCGGTGGCCACGTCCGGGTCGAAGACGGCGCGAACATCGGCGCGTATTCCGGCGTGCACCAGTTCTGCCGCGTCGGGCGCGAGGCTTACGTCGGCGGCTACTCGGTCATCGCCAACGACGCGCTCCCGTTCGCGCTCACGGTCGGCAACCGCGCGAAGTGTTACGGCC
>JBJMGS010000169.1:0-22836 GCA_045807785.1 Pyrinomonadaceae bacterium | reverse complement strand
GCTGAGTCGGACGGTCGCGCCCTCGCGGTTGACGCGCACGCGCACGCGTTGCGCCGAGGCTGCGTCGGGCGCGGCGGACTGGTAGCTGACGGTATAGGAGGTGCGCAGTTGCGCCACCACGTCGTCGTAGGCGCGCTGCAACTCGTCGATGCGCGTGAGGGGGTAATAGACGCCGCCCGAGACTTCGGCGAGCTTGCGCCCTTCGGCGTCGGCGCGCGAGGTCAGGGTGAGAAAGCGGTTGCGCACGGGATCTGCCGTATCGGCGGCTTCATTCATACCCGACGCCGGAATTAGACCCGAAGGAATGTAGAGCGGGTAGATGAGCGCGCCGGACTCGACCGTGGCTTCGAGGACGTTGTTGAAGGGGACGAAGGAGCGGTTGTCGTCGCCGTCGGAGAGGACGACGATGGCCGTGCGTTCGCCGCGCAAAGGGCGGAGCGTGTTGACGAGCGTGTAGGCGAGCGAGTCGTAGAGCGCGGTCGCGCCGCCCGCCTCGATCTCCTTGAGGCGTTCGGCGAGCAGGCGCTTGTCAGTCGTAAAATCCGAAATGACCTGCACGTCGTCGCGGAAGGAGATGATGGCGACGCGATCTTCCGGCCCGACCGTGTTGACGAAAGAGGTCGCGGCTTTGCGGATGAAGTCGAGCCGCTCCTCAACGCTACCCGACACGTCGAGCAACAGGACGAGGTTGAAGGGCGCGCGGGTCGGCGTGACTTCAGTGACTTCGCGTGGCTGACCGTTCTCGGTGATCAAAAAGTCGGACGGCTTGAGCCCGGCGATGGCACGCCCCGCGCGATCCGTGACGCTCGCGTTCAGGCGCATGACCTGCGGCGCGACCGCCGTCGCCACGTCTTTCGCCTTCGCCTCTTTCGTGATCGTGGGCGCGCGTGTGGGGAGCGGCAGCGTCGCCGCGTAGTCGCCGACGAAGCGCGGGACGACGCGGCGGATCGCCTCGATCAAGTCTTGATTGCCGCTGCGGATGATGGCGCGCGCGGCTTCCGTCAACTGCCGCTCGCGCAAGTCCGAGGGCACGTCCGCCGCCTCGACGCCGAAGACGACGACGCCGCGCTCGGTCGTCAAATCCAGCGTGACGCGCTGCTCCCTGTTCGCCTTCTTGTCGCCGAGTTTGCCGCTCAGCTCGAAGCGACCGCCGCGCCGCTCCTTGAGCTTTCCCAGCTCGACCTCGCTGTAGAGGCGACCGCGGCTCGCCGTCCAGGTGAAGTGGTAGGCGAGCGCGTCGGTCGGCACGTCAACGCGGATCGTGCCCGTCCCCGTCGAAGCCGTGACTTCGGCGAGCGCGCCGGAGACGTCCACCGCACCGCTCGTCGTCTCGACCCGCAAGCGCGTGTGTGCGGGCACGGTCAGACTGAGATCGACGCGATCACGCTCGGCGCGCGCGCCCGCGACTTCGATCTCGACGCGCCCGCCGGAAGTCTTCGAGAGTACGTCAGCCTCGTTGAGAGGCTTGCCGGGCGACTCGGCTTTGAAGGTGACGGCTTTCAAGTCCTCTTCCGCGGACGCGACGACCGTCACGCGCCCCGTCGTGTTCTTGACGACGACCTCGGCGCGACCGGGCACGGGCAATTCGCGGCGCAGACCCTGCGCAGCGCAGGCGCAGGCCGCCGCGCACACGAAGAGGCTCACGCGCAAAACCCGGAGCGAAGTGGGAAAGAGTTTTGGGGCGCGCCCGAAAGAAGAGCAGGAAGGCAACGAGCGGTGTCGCATCGCGCCGCCATCTTGCCGTCCCGCGCCGCCGAGGTCAAGCCGCGCGCGAATGAGTTATACTGCCGCCGCCTGCCTCAGCGGGCGCTCTTGAGAACTCACCAAATCCCTTCGCCGCCTCATGGTCAGAAACAATGAGATCAAACTTCTGGCGAGCCGTCCGCTCCGTCTTCAACTTTCAGCAACCGTCAACCGCGTCTCGACCGTCGCTCTCGGCGCGCCCTGTGCTCGACCGCGACGAGGCGGTGCGTCGTCTGAACCTGCTTGTCGGGCGAGACCTGCGCGCGCTGGCCGATGAGTACGGCGTCGCGGTCTGGAAGCAGGGTCGCAAGGACAAGGGCTGGGCGGGTCAACTGTTAGAGCGCTATCTCGGGCTCAAGCAGAACTCGCGGCAGGAGCCGGACTTCGGCACATGGGACTTGAAGCTCGTCTCTCTGCGCGCGGACTCGGCGGGAAGCTTACGCGTGAAAGAGTCGATGGCGATCACGATGCTGGAGCCGGCGGAAGTGGTCTCGAACCGCTTCGAGGACAGCCACCTCTACGACAAGCTGCGCAGCCTCGTCGTCGTCGCGCGCGTCTTCGAGTCGGAAGAGGACGCGCGCTCGCTGCTGCACTCGGTGGCGAAGTTTGACCTGGACGACCCGACGGTCTTCCGGCAGGTCAGAGACGACTACGACTTGATCCGCGAGACGATCCACGCGCGTGGCGCGGACGCGCTCTCCGGCGATCTCGGCGTGCTCGTCCAGACGCGCACGAAGGGGCGCGGGCACGGGAGCACTTCGCGCGCCTTCTACGCCCGCGCCGCCTTCATCGCGCGGATGCTTGACCTGCAACGGCGCGCTTTCGTGCCACGCGTCTTCGCGGGCGCGGAAGGCGCAGACGGGGCGGACGGGGTGTAAGCATTCGGGTCGTCAAATTGAGCGTGCGGCGGGCGCGGAAATTCGCGTCGCGGAGTAACCGAAAACGGGTTATGATTCATCAAAGATTAAGCCTCACTTGTTCGTCGCAGTTTGCCGTCAGACTTAGAGAAACATGATTAAAAGTAAGCGAGAATTTCTCATCGTCACGTGCCTCGTCGCCGCCCTGCTCGTCGCCGCGGCGGCGCTCGCCATGCCGGGCTACACGCAGAGCGCGGGCGATAATCGTGCGGCGCAAGAGGCGACGCGCGAGCGCATCGTCGCCGCCGCGAACCGAACGACGGAGCCGGGCACGCCGATTGATGCGACGAAAGCGGCTGGCACAAGCGACGCCTCGCCGAGCCGCGCGACGATAGTGACGGACGCGGGCGCGTCCACAGAGTTGGCGGCGGCGGCGAAACAGAACCTACTTTTACGCGACGGGATGGACTGGGTTTTCGGCGGAAAATCGCAGCACGGTTGGTCGCTCTACGAGCCGCTCATCACGCGCACGCTCGCGGCGCGCGACGGCGCGCAGACGAACAACTTCGCCAACGCCGTCTCGCGCTGGCAGGCGTCCACGGGGCTGCATTCAAGCGGCGTGCTCGACCGCGACTCGTGGATGAAGATGGTCGAGGGGTGGCAGTCGAACCGGCTCAAGGAACGCGCCTACGCCACGCCCGATCAGCTCGTCACCGTCTCGGCTGCAGAGTTCTACGACCCTGCGCGCCCGGCGGAACTGAGACAGGTCGAGCGCACGACCTACGCCGCTTACCGGCGTCTGCTTGCCGCCGCCGCCGCGGACAAGTCTCTGGGATTGCAGCTCACGCCGAACGGCGACCTGGCTGACGGCGAGAAGTTCCTCAAGATCGTCTCGGCGTTCCGTCCGCGAGAGTATCAGGAGCGCCTGCGCCGTGAGCAGCCCGGCGCGGGACGTGCCGCGCTCGCCGTCCACAGCCCGCACTTCACGGGTCGCGCGCTCGACCTCTACGTCGGCGGCTACGATCCGGTCTCGACGAAGGACGACAACCGCGCCTTGCAGACGCAGACGCAGGCTTACCGCTGGCTCGTCCAGAACGCCGACCGCTTCGGCTTCCGCCCCTACTACTTCGAGCCGTGGCACTGGGAGTACGTGGGCAACTGAAATTTCGCAGTCGGAAAATCGGAAAAGATGCGGACGCCTGAGATTTGGGCGTCCGCATTTTCGTCCACGATACCCTTCCGGGGTCGTTTCTCACGTCGAGACCATGCGAAATTCCGTTCTTACGCGTGATGCGCGCGCACGTGAGGAAAGGGCTTGACGACGTTGCCAGCGCCTTCGCCCTTCTGCTACAAGAGGCGCATCATGCACCCTCTACTTCAACGCGCCGTCATGAGCTTACATTATCGTCTGGGCCGTCTCCTCAACTCAGACGCCGTTCACGCGAGAGCTTACGCTAAACTCGTCTCCGACTTGAAAGGTAAGCACCCTTACGACGATGCGATGAGACTCGCCGTCGGCGGAGAGTTTGAACAGATCGGGCGGATCGAGTTTGAGTTGCTCCGCTCCTGCGGGCTCAAATCAGATGATTATCTGATCGACATCGGGTGCGGAAGCGGACGCCTGGCAAAGCCGTTGTCGGCGGATCACGCGGGAAAATATCTCGGCACCGACATCTCGCCGGAGCTGCTCGACTACGCGCGCGAGTTAGTCGGCAGACGGGATTGGCGGTTTGAGGTAGCCACGGGCTTGACCATTCCCGAACAAGACGGTCAGGCGGATATGGTTTGCTTCTTCTCGGTGCTGACTCATCTCTTACATGAAGAGAGTTACAGTTACTTGACGGAAGCCAAGCGGGTCTTAAAGCCCGGCAAGAAGATCGTCCTGTCATTCCTCGACTTCACCGTCGATAGGATGTGGGAAGTGTTCGAGGGGAACATCAGGAATCTACAGTCACCACAGCACCCGCTCAATCAGTTCATCTCTCAGGACGCCATTCACGTCTGGGCGAAACATCTCGGCATGAAGGTCGAATCGCTGTGGCGCGGCGACGAATCGTTCGTCCCCCTGTCGTCGCCGATAACTTTCCCCGACGGGAGACGGCTGGAAGGTTCGACGACTCTCGGGCAGTCCGTGTGCGTACTGGTGAAATGAGCTGACTTGGCTAATATCTTTAGAAGACTGCGGCGCGCCCTATGCGGGGCGCGCCGTTTTCTTCGCCGCCGCTTTCTTCGCGGGCACTGACGGGATGACGGGAACAAGGTGTCCGTCTTCGAGCGCACGACCCGCTTTCACGCTGTCGAGGCTGACGACGTACTGGCGCTGGCCGGTCGGGAGCGCGAGCAGCTTCCTGAGCGTCGCGTTGTCGACGGCGGAAGGATCGGTCCGCCCCCCGGCTCGCGCCGCCGCCGCGCATTGTCTTCTGAGAATTCTCCTTCGCCCCGCCGCGCCGTCGAGGCGAACGCCGTGCTATGATGCGCCGCGCCGCCGAGTCAGTCGCACCACCGTGAGCCATGCCGGGAGGTGATACGTCGCGGGAGACTGAACTGCCGCGACCGGCGACGCATACACTGGACTACCAGCGGGATCGCGCTCGCAGTCTCCACCTCTTCGCCCGCAACTGATCAGCCATCGTCATGCTAGTCGTCCCACCTACGCCCACTCCCCGCCCCGCCTTCTACCGCCCCGAGCTCGACGGGCTCCGCTTCTTCGCGTTCGCCTTCGTCTTCATGAGCCATGCCTTCAGCCAGAACCCGGACGTGTACGCCCGGATGGGCATCCCGCGAGGGCTCGCCTTCGTCTGCGCGCGTTTCGTCGGGAGCGGCGGCAACGGCGTGCTGCTCTTCTTTGTCCTGTCCTCCTACCTGATTACCTCCCTCCTGCTCCGCGAGCACGAGCGTTTCGGCGTGATCCGCCTGCGCGACTTCTACGCCCGCCGCGCGCTGCGCATCATGCCGCTCTACTTCGGCTTCATCGCCGCCGTCTACCTGTTGATCCCGCAGGGGAGCCATGCCGCGCTGGAGACGAAGCTCCTCCCCGGCTTCCTGCTCTTCCTGGCGAACTGGAGTTTCCTGCTGCCCAACATCACGACCGGGGGGGGCGTGGCGGGCGTGCTCTGGTCGGTGAGCGTCGAGGAGCAATTTTACCTGCTGTGGGCGCTGGCCCTCAGGGGGTTCGGCGTCGCAAAAATCGGGCGGATGGCGGCGGTGCTGATCGGCACGGCCCTCGCCACGCGCGCCCTGATGATCGCCTACGGCGCGAGCATCTACGCGCTCACGTTCAACACCTTCTGCCTGCTCGACGCGATCGGCGCGGGCGCGCTCCTCGCCCTCGCGTTCCGCCGGGGGCTCCCGACTTTGAGCGCCGCGTCGCGGGCGGCGCTGCTGCTCGCGGGCCCGCTCGCGTGGACGGCGTCGTCGTGCCTCTGGGTGTGGGGCTACTCCTACAACCTGCTCGCGGCCGTGAACCTCGTTGGGGCGATCGCGATGATCTGCGGCACGCTCGGCGGCCGGCTGCTCTCGCCCGCCCCGCTCGTCTACCTGGGGCGCATCTCCTACGGCTTATACGTCTTCCACGCCGCCGCCATCTACGTCGCGCAGCGGGCGCTGCCGCCGAGCGTGCGACAGATCGCGCTGGCCTTCGGGCTCACGCTCACGGCCGCCGCCCTCTCATACCAGTTCTTTGAGGCGCCGTTCCTCAGACTCAAGCGGAGGTTCACGCACGTCGCCTCGCGCCCCGTCGACGGTACTGCGGCCGACCCCGAACCGGCGGCGGTCGCCGGCCCGGCGACGGCCCAACAGCCCGAATCAGGCGCTTACTGATGACTGAAGCGGCGGTGAGGTCACACCTGCCGCGCACCCCTCCCTCTTCGCCACTCGCCAACAACCATCGGGTTCGATCCCGCCGCCTGCTCTCTTCGCGACTGTAGCCCTGCCGCGCCTTTTCCGCCGGACGCGCCGCCTACTTCGCCGCCGCCTTCCGTGCCGCGGGCGCGGCGGTCGGGATGACGGGCACGAGGCGACCGTCTTCAAGGGCGCGGCCGGCTCTGACGCTCTCCATGCTCACGACGTACTGGCGCTGGCGCGTCGGGAGCGAGAGAAGTTTCTTGAGCGTCGCGTTGTTCACCGAAGCCTCATCGACGCCGTAGTCGGAGAGTTCGGCGCGCAGGTTCTCGACCGTGTTCGTGCCGCGACCGTACACGTCTGCGTAGAGGTGGAGCACGCCGCCTTCGACGACCTGCGTGTCGTAGTTAATGTCAATGGGGAGCGGCGCGTCGAGGCTGGCGACGAGTTTGTTCTTCGTCCGCTTCGCCGCGGCGATCCGTTTCTGCGAGACGGGGAGCGACCGGGCGGCGACGATCTTCTCCGCCAGATCGTAGAGGTCTGCGCGCACCAACCGGACGCAGCCGTGCGAGACGAGATTGCCCCAGTCGCCGACCCCGTGTGCCTCGTGGATGAGATAGCCGTCGCCGAGAGGCATCTTCACCTTGCCGATGGGGTTGCGCGGATCACTCGCGGGAATCGTCTCGCCGACCGTGACGCCGGAGTGCTCGCTCACCCAGTCGCTGTCGGGCGGAATCCAGTCGGGGTTCCAGATGATCTGCTCTATCTTGCGCTCGCCAATCGCCAGCGGGTACTTCTTCATCCCGACGCCGATCTTGTAAACCTTCACTTCCCTCCCGTCCTGCCACAGCGTCAGGCGGAAGGCGGGCACGTTCACGGTGAGCCGGATGTCGGGGACGCCCGCGGCGAACTCCGCCTGCTCGATGGTGCCGCCCGTCAGCTTGTCCTCGCGCTCCGACTCGTCGCGCTCGAAGCGGCGCTTCGCCGCACTCTTCGGCGCGCTCGTCGTCGAGGCGGGCACGACCGTCGCTGCGGCGGGCGCGGGCGACGGAGACGGGCGCGACGCGCGCGGCTGCGCGACGGGCTCGATCTGCGCCGACGCCAGCGCGCACATTAAGAGCAGGGCCGCGACGGCCCAGGGTAAAAGTCTGACACGCATCTTCATTGACTGGCTCCCAAGTGACTGGCTCCCACTAAAAATCGCCACGCGCCGCTTGAACTTCTTTACGCGGCGGCGTGGCGCCCGACGATAGACAAATTTTAGCACGACGGCGCGACTGGGGTTTGATTGTTTGCCCCGCGCCGCGGTTGTCCTCTAAAACCAGGCGGCGATGCGCGCGAGCGTGCCCGTGTACTTGAGCGCGAAGTAGGTCGCCTGCGACAGGCCGAGGAAGAAGCCGATGACGGCGCCGAACAGCTCGATCTTCCTGAGGTGCTGCTGCGCCACCGAGAGCACCAAGTCTTCCAGCTTCTTGACGGGGTAGTTCGACACCTTGTCGCGCACGATCCCGCCGATGTCGAACTCCTTGATCGCCTGCGGCAGCCGCTCGCGCGCCACGCCGACGACGCGCGCGACCAAAGCGCGGCTCGCACGCTCGACCGACTGCTCCGGCACGTGATCGCCGATGCGACCGATGGGCGCGATCAGCAGCCGTTCGATCTGCGCCGTCAGAATATGGTTGATGGTGCGCGCCGTGTCGTCGCTCGCGAGGACGCCGAGGAGCGATTTGGAGAGGAAGCTTTTCAGGCGCTGCGCCGAGTCCGGCGAGGCGTGCTCGAGCATGGCGCGGATGGTGTGCGGGCGCAGCCGCGCGATGGCGTCCGAAGAGTAGGCGGAGACGGTCTTCGTGAGTTCCGCGCCGCGCGCGATCGCGAGGATGCGCGCCGCGACCTGATCCTTGATCAGCTCCAGCTTCTCCGGCGCGACGCGACCGACCAGCTCGTTCAGCGGTCGCGAGAGCACATTGTCGATGGTCGAGTTGAGAAACGCCTCCGCCTCGTGCGCGAACGCCTCGCCGCGCAAAAACTCTTCGACGCGGCGCGGCAAAGTCTTGTTGACCATCTCGTCCACCTCGGAGTGGATGCGCTCGCGCGAGACGAAGATTTTCTTGAAGAAGTTGAGCTGCTGGTAGTAGTCGTCCACCTCGCGCTTGATGAGCGCGCCGATCTGTTGCCGCGTCTTCTTGTTCGTCGCGATCTCGGAGAGGTGCTGGACGACGGGCGCGAGCTGCGAGTCGATGCGCTCCTTCACAATCGCCACGGTGTCGGGCGTAAACACCTCGGCGAGCGTCCCCGTGCTCGCGGCGAGTTCGTCCACGCGCGCCGAGACGAAATCCCTGACCTTCGCCTCGAAGCCGCGCTCGCTGACGATGCTGCGGAAACGCTCTTCGACGAAGCCGACGAGTTGCCGGTAAGTCTCGTCGGTCACGACCTCAGTCAGGCGGCGCGCGAGCAGCTCGTCCACGCGGCGATCTATAAATGAGTTAACCGCGTTCGCAGTCGCCTCGCTTTTGAGAATGTCGGCGATGTACTCGGCGACCCGCAGTTGCAGCGCGCTGATGGCGTCGAGCACAGGCGCGCGCACCCCCGGCGGGAGCGCCTCGACGAAGGAGGAGCGCGGCTTCTCCAGCAGCTCGTGCGTGTACGTGCCGACGAGGTCTGAGACTTTGCGCTGGAAGAAATCGGTCTCAAACAGCGCGTCGGTGACGGTGTCGTGCGAGACCAGTTCGTTGCCGACGGCGTTGCCGATGGTCTGCGCGAGGCGTGCGCGGTGGCGCGGGATCATCCCCTGCGGCCAGACGGTGAGGCCCAGAAATTTGACGGGCTGGTGCGGGCGAAACAGCATCCGCACGGCGAGCCACGCTGCGCCGTAGCCGTGGACGGTGGCGAAGATGATGAAGGACAACAGCTCTATGATTTGCCCGCGAGTAATGGATAGCCCTCCACGCCCGGCGCGTCAACGAATGTCGGAATCGTCGTGTGAGGAAAATGCTAACGGCACGGGGCGGGGCGCGTCAAACCGCTGGTCTCATGTGCGACAAACGGGACGGTCGGGCTTCCGCCCCGGATCGGTCACACCTTGCGCGCGTCAACGACGCGCCCGCCACGCTCGGACGCGAGCGTGAAGTTGGGGAGCACGCGGAAGGCTGTCAGTCCGACCGCCACGCGGTCGCCGACCGAGAGGCGCGTCGCGTTCGCTTCCGGCTTGGGGCGCGTGACGATGATGGGCACGCCGAGTCGCTGCTCTGGCGTGTTGATGGTTACCTTGTAGAGCGGCGGCTCATTGTTCGACGGCGGGCGCGCGACGAGGTCAAGCCTGATCGTCAGACGCTCGTGCGCGCCGACGAAGTGGACTTCCTCGACGACGCCGTTCGTCAAACGCCGACAGCCTTCGGGCAGTTGCCCGCTCTCGCTCACGCACACGTCTTCGGGGCGGAAGATGAGCTTGACGGACTGACCCTCGCGGAAGCGCGCCGTCTCCTCAGTCGCGGGCAGTGCCGTCGTGCCGATCTCGACCGCCGAACCGTGGACGACCCCGACGAGCAGGTTCGCCGCGCCAAGAAAGGTCGCGACGTATTCCGTCTCCGGCCGGTTATAGACTTCATCGGGCGTGCCCACCTGCTCGATGCGCCCGCTGTTCAAGACGGCGATGCGGTCGCCGAGTTCCAGCGCCTCCTCCTGATCGTGCGTGATAAAGATCGCCGGCACCTTGATCTGTTTGAGCAGCGCGCGTATCTCGCGCCGCAGCCGCACGCGCGTCTGTGCGTCGAGCGCGCCGAAGGGCTCGTCGAACAAGAGGACTTCCGGCTGGTAGGCGAGCGTGCGCGCAATCGCGACACGCTGCTGCTGTCCGCCCGAAAGCTGCGAAGGCATCTTCTTCCGGTGCTCGACGAGACGGATCAGCTCTAACAGGCGCGCAACCGTCTCCGCGATCTCCTTCTTCGCCTTGCCGCGGATGCGCAGGCCGTAGCCGATGTTCTGCTCGACCGTCATCCGGGGAAACAGCGCGTAGTCCTGAAAGATGACGCCGACGCCGCGCTCGCGCGACGGCAGCTCCGTCACGTCTCTGCCGTGCAGAATCACGCGCCCCGTGTCGGGCTCTTCCAGCCCGGCGATGACGCGCAGGATCGTCGTCTTCCCGCTCCCCGACGCGCCGAGCAGGACGAGCGACTCGCCCTCCGCCACGTCGAAGTCTATGTCTTCGAGCACAGTCGTCTGCTTGAAGCTCTTGCTCACGCCGCGCACGCTCGCCGCGATCTGCGCCTTCGCCATCGCTTCGGGTGTCGTGCTCGCGTGAATATCGTCGCGGGGCGCGGTGGGCGCACCGCTGCCCGCCGCGCCGCGCCCTTCTCCGCGCCGCACGTCGTCCGACATCTCTCGCTTCAACTCCGGTTGCACTTGTGTACCTTAGTCCGCGTCGATCCAGTCGCGCGCGAAGAAGAGGACGCTAAAGACGGCGAAGGAGAAGAGGGCGAGGACGATGGCGACGGCGTTCGCCGCCACAACCTGCCCCTCGTTGAACTTGGCGAAGATGTAGAGCGGCGCGGTCTGCGTCCGCCCGGCGAGGTTGCCGGAGACGAGAATCGTCGAGCCGAACTCGCCGACGGCGCGCGCGAACGTCAAGAGCGCCCCCGTCACAATCGCGCCGCGAAGGCTCGGCAGCGTGACGTGCCAGAAGGTCTGCCAGCGCGTCGCGCCAATGGTCGCCGACGCTTCTTCGAGCGTGCGGCTCATCGTGTCGAAGATGGGCTTGATCACGCCGAAGGCGAGCGGGAACGTGACGAAAATATTGGCGAGGATGATCGCCCACGCCGTGAACATGATATTCACGCCGCGCGGCGCGAGCAGCCGCCCCAAAGTGCCGTAAGGCCCCCAGAGCAGCAGGAGGGCGAAGCCCGCGACCGCCGTCGGGATCGCCGTCGGCAGAGAGATGGTGACGATGACGGCGTTGCGCCCGCGAAAATCGTGGCGCGAGAGGACGTAAGCCGCAAACAACCCGAAGAAGACGTTGAAGACGGTCGCCCAGAAGCTCGTCACCAGCGAGAGCTTCAGCGCGAAGAAGGCTTCCGGCGCGCTCAGGGCCGACCAGAAACTCCCCAGCCCGCTGTGCGTCCCGAAGATGAAGATCGACGCGAGCGGCAGCAGCACGAGCGGCAGCATGATGAAGAGCAGCGTCCCGACGCTCAACGGGCGCACCACGTCGAACCCGCGCACGTGCCTTAGTGTTGCGATTCTCGAACTCATGAGTGGCCGTTAGCTGTTAGCGATTAGCTTTCAGCTCTTTGCCTTTGGTCTGGCTCACAGCTAAGAGCTAATGGCTAACCGCTCCTCGTCACCTCTTCTTCTGTACCTGATCCCGCCACACCTTCTCGATGACGTCGGGGTACGCCTTGTCCCAGCCGCCGAAGTAGTCAACTGTGAACGGCTGGTTGATGTGCGCGAACTCACTGTTGGCGCTGTTCAGGTTCTCGTCCGTCGCGGAGCGGAAATGGTATTGGACGAAGGCGCGCTGCGCCTCGTCGCTCCAGAGGTACTGGAGGAAGGCTTCGACGACGGGTCGCTCCGGCAGCTTAACGTTGCGGTCAATGATGACCGCCGGGTGCTCGCTGAAGATCGTCGCTTCGGGGACGATCATCTCGACGGGGGCGTTCGCCTGCTTCATCAGCAAGCCTTCGAGTTCGTAGGTGACGAGCGCGTCGCCGTAGCCGGTCTCGAACTGCGTGCGCGCCTCGCGCGCCGAGCCGGGCGTGGACTGCACGTTGCGCCAGACGGTTTTCAGCGTCGCGAGGGCGCGCGCCTCGTCCTTGCCGCCGGAAGCCTTCTCGGATTTGACGAGTTCCGAGCCGTAGATGGCGAGCACAGACCACTGCGCGCCGCCTGAAGAGACGGGGTCTGGGTGAATGAGTTTGACGCCGGGGTTGCCGAGGTCGGCGAAGTCGTGAATATTTTTCGGATTCCCCTTGCGCACCAGAATGATGAACGGCGTCTTGTTGACGATGCCGTGCTGCGGCAGGCTATGCCAGTCGGACGTGACCGCGCCACCCTGTTTGAGTCGGTCGGCGTCGCGCTCGATGGAGAGGATGGCGACGTGGGCGGGCGCGCCCTGCAAAATCTGGTTCGTCACCGTCTCCGATCCGGCGAACGAGGAGACGAACTTCACTTCCTGCCCGTGCTCCTGTTTCCACTTGGCGGCGAACGCCGGGTAGATCGCTTTTTCCAGCGCCTCCTTCATGATCGAGAAGCCATAGACGGTGATCTGCACGCCGCCCGCGCCGCCCCTGTCGGCGGGCGACTGCGGCAGACAGCCCGACAGCACGACGAGCGACGACAGGAGACAGGAGGCGACGATAAATGTCAGCCGCCGGGAGAGTATGGATGTCCGCTTCACGTCCGTCTGAGCCTCCGACTTCGAGCCTTACAGAGCGCGCGAGGTTGAAAATCCTGCTTGTGACCGTTTGGGTTGCAACTCTATAGCACAGGATCGCCCCCGCGCGGGATTACTTTTTTATGACGGGCGCGGCGACGATGCCCTTACCGCCCGCCCGCGCCGTTTGCCAAGACCTTTGTTCCATGGTACTAGAGGCTCACGCGTTGACAGAAGTTTTTAACCCGCACAACACGAACCGTCCCGTTTAGCTCGGAGGGTGAATGAGCACGCAAGCTCTCGTAAACATCGATCCGCTACCCGTGCGCTGGGCGAAGGTCATCGATCAGACGCGTTGCATCGGCTGCCACGCCTGCACGACCGCGTGCAAGTCTGAGAACGTCGTGCCGCTCGGCGTGACCAGAACCTACGTCAAGCACGTTGACGTCGGCGTGTTCCCGCAAGCGAGGCGCGCGCATCAGGTGACGCGCTGCAACCAGTGCGCCAACGCGCCGTGCGTCACGGCCTGCCCGACGTCCGCGATGTTCAAGCGCGCCGACGGCATCGTCGATTTCAACAAGGACATCTGCATCGGCTGCAAGGCGTGCATGGCGGCGTGCCCCTACGACGCCATCTTCATCAACCCGGAAGACCATTCCGCGGAGAAGTGCAACTTCTGCGCGCACCGCATCGACATGGGACTCGAACCGGCTTGCGTCGTCGTCTGTCCGGTCGAAGCGATCCTGGTCGGTGACATGAACGATGCCGACTCACGCGTGGCGCGCATCGTGGGCCGCGATGTCGTTAACGTACGCCGCCCCGAAAAAGAGACGCAGCCGAAACTGTTCTACAAGGGCGCGCATCAGGCGACGCTCGACCCGCTCGCCGCCCGCCGCCCCGACGGCGACCTCTTCATGTGGAGCCAGCAGCCCGTCGGCGCCGGAATAGTCAACTCCGGCCACCCCGAACACAACAACTCTTCTGCCGCCGCGCTGCTCTCGTATGATGTGTCGCACTCGATCCCCTGGGACTGGCGCGTGAGCCTCTACACCTGGACAAAGGGCATCGCGGCGGGCGCGTACTTAGTCTGTGCGCTGCTCGTCGTCTTGCGCGTCATCCCGGCGAACGACGCGCTGTGGCTGTGGGTCGCGCCCGTCGTCTCCGGCGCGCTGCTCGCCGCGACGGGCGGCTTGCTCATCTGGGATTTAGAGCACCCGGCGCGCTTCCTCCTGATCTTCACGCGCCCGCAGTGGCGCAGTTGGCTGGTGCGCGGCGCGTTCGTCATCGCCGCCTACACGCTCGTGCTCGCGCTGCACTTCGCGGCGTCGCTCGCCGGCTCAACCGTCGTGCAGAGGTACTTGATGATCGCGGGTGTGCCGCTCGCGGCGATGACGGCGATCTACACGGCGTACCTGTTCGCGCAGGCGAAGGCGCGCGACCTCTGGCAGAGCGCGCTGCTCCCGCCGCACCTCTTCGTCCAGGCTCTGCTCGTCGGCTCAGCCGCGCTCCTGCCCTTCGCTTACTACGCCGACGCGGGCGTCGCGCCGCTCGCGTGGCTACTCTCGGCGTCGAGTTTGATTCACCTGCTCTTGGTCTGGGGCGAGACGACGCTCGCGCACCCGACGGCGCACGCGCATCTGGCGGTGCGCGAGATGACGCGCCGCCGCTACGCCGCCTTCTTCTGGGCGGGTCTCGCGCTCACGTTCTTGGGCGCGTTCGCGCCCTTCATCGAACTCGCCGCCGTCCCCCTCGCCCTCGCCGGTCTCCTCCTCCACGAACACGCCTACGTGCAGGCGGGACAGAGCGTGCCGCTGGCATGAGGTGCTGTTGAAAATCTCTTCCGTGAGATGTATCTTCTTTGTAGATACATCGGGAGGTAAACCATGAAGGTTCAAGTTCAGAGGTGGGGCAACAGTCTCGCGCTGCGCATCCCCAAGTCGTTCGCCGTCGAGTCGAACATCGAGCAGGGCTCGGTCGTTGATGTCTCGCTCGACGATGGTCGGATCGTCGTCGAACCCGTGAGGGAGACCGACTACACGCTGGAAGAGCTTTTGTCCGGCGTGACGAAGCGGAACCTGCACGCGGAGACGGACGCGGGCGCGGCTGTGGGGAAAGAGGTCTGGTGATGGCATACGTGCCCGAACGCGGCGACGCCATCTGGATCACTTTGAGCCCGCAAGCGGGGCACGAGCAGGCTGGGCGGCGACCGGCGCTCGTGCTCTCGCCTTCCGCCTACAACCGCAAGGTCGGGCTGGCGATCCTCTGTCCCGTCACGAGCCAGATCAAAGGCTACCCGTTCGAGGTGCGCATCCCCGAAGGCTTGAAGGTGAAGGGGGCGATCCTGTCGGATCAGGTGAAGAATCTCGACTGGAAGGAGCGCCAAGCCGAGTTCATCTGCCGCCTCCCCGCCGGGACGACGGAAGACGCATTGCGAAAACTCAACACGCTCTTGCGCATTGTCAGGAAGGCTTGATGGCTCTCACTGGATTCCTCCTCCACGAGCACGCCTACGTGCAGGCGGGACAGTCCGTACCGTTGGCGTGAACTATGAACGTATCCTCACAGGAGTGACTTATGGCTTACTACACTGATCTGTTCTCACCGGAAACTTACGAAGCCTTCTTTCATTCCGACATGACCGTCTCCGGCTTTCGCCTTAGACAGCAAAATGCGGCGAGTGGGATAAAGGTAGGGGATAAATTAGTTTGCTACATGACGAAGCTGTCTCGTTGGATTGGAATCCTCGAAGTTGTCAGTGAAGCTTACCGCGATGAAACTCCTATTTTCTATCCTGAAGATGATCCTTTTGTTGTTCGTTTCAGAGTTAAACCAATAGTGTTGCTATCTAAAGAACACGCCATTCCGATTCATGATGATAGAGTTTGGAACAGACTGTCTTTCACGCGGGGGCGAGAGAAGAATACTTCTTCTTGGACTGGCATCGTTCGTTCAAGTCTCCGACCACTTGACGCTCATGATGGCGAATTTCTTGAACAATTAATTTTATCTCAAGCTGAGAAAAAAGAAGTCTTTGGGATTGATGAAGATGAATACGAAAGGCTTATCACTCATACGGTTCGACGAGCCGATAAAGTAGTTTCTGTCTCAGTCCCACAGGAACCCGAGCCTGAGACTATAGGACTATCGCCGGCTCCCCCTGATGTAAGAGAGTCCATTAAAGTTCAAGCACTATTAGCGAACATCGGCGCTCAAATGGGAATGAAAATATGGCTTCCACGTAATGATAGAGGTGGAGTCTTTTCAGAATGGAAGAGTGAAGAACGCCCAGTCCTTAACATCTTGCCGCTGAACTACGATGAAACAACTCTGAAGACGATTGAACAAATTGATGTGCTGTGGCTCAAAGGAAGATCTATTGTTCGTGCGTTTGAGGTTGAACATACAACCTCAATCTATTCAGGTATCCTTCGGATGGCTGATCTGTTGGCGCTCCAACCCAATATGAATATTAGGCTGCACATCGTAGCCCCTGATTCTCGTCGTGATAAGGTCTTTCAAGAGATACGCCGTCCTGTCTTCTCATTACTCGAGAACAATCCACTAGCGGACAGTTGTACTTATCTTTCTTACGATAGCGTAAGAGAGGTGTCAGAGCTGAAGCACTTAGAGTATCTGTCAGATGCAGTTTTAGATGAGTACGCCGAAGAGGCAGAGTAAACACATGAGAATGGACGAGCTGAATCAACGGGTGAGCGCGGCGCGCAGGGAGACGGAGGCGCGGGGGGAGACGTTCTATCCGGGGCCGAGCCGGATTCATCTGGCGGCGTTCCCGCCGAAGGAGCGTTGGGACGACTGGGTGGAACTCGACTCGCGCGCGTGGCCCCGGCGCGAGGAGCGCCGCTATATGTTGGTTCCCACCACCTGCTTCAACTGCGAGTCGGCGTGCGGGCTGCTGGCTTACGTGGACAAAGAGACCCTGGGCGTGCAGAAGTTCGAGGGCAATCCCGAACACCCCGGCTCGCGCGGGCGTAACTGCGCCAAAGGCCCCGCCACCATCAACCAGATCACAGACCCCGACCGCATCCTCTTCCCCCTCAAGCGCACGGGCCGTCGCGGCGAAGGCAAGTGGGTGCAGACGACCTGGGACGAGGCGCTCGACACGCTCGCCGCACGCATACGGAAAGCCATTCAAGAGAACCGTCACAACGAAGTGATGTATCACGTCGGGCGTCCCGGCGAGGACGGCTTCACCGAGCGCGTGCTGGCCGCGTGGGGCGTGGACGGCCACAACTCGCACACGAACGTCTGCTCTTCGTCGGCGCGCGCCGGCTATCAATACTGGATGGGACTGGACAGGCCGAGCCCCGATCACGCGAACGCGAAAGTTATCTTTCTCATCAGCTCTCATCTGGAGACGGGTCACTACTTCAACCCGCACGCGCAGCGCATCATCGAGGCGAAGGCCGAGGGCGCGAAGATCATCGTCTTCGACACGCGCCTCTCCAACACCGCCACGCACGCAGACTTCTGGGTTGCGCCGCAGCCCGGCTCTGAGGCGGCCATCGTCCTCTCAATTGCGAACTACCTCATCCAGAACGATCTCTACAACCGCGAGTTCGTCCGCCGCTGGTGGAACTGGGAGGAATTTCTCGCCGTCGAGCAGCCTGAAGTCGAGACGACGTTCGAGAACTTCGAGCGGTCGCTGAAAAACCTCTACGCCGGTTACACCTTCGAGTTCGCTGCCGCCGAGTCGGGCGTCGAGGCGAAGGTGATCGAAGAGATCGCTGAAGTCGTCGCCACGGCGGGTACGCGTTTTTCCAGTCACAACTGGCGCTCCGCCGCCGCCGGGAATTCCGGCGGCTGGCAGGTCGCGCGCACGCTCTTCTTCCTGAACACCCTGCTCGGCGCGGTCGCCACGGAGGGCGGCGTCTATCCGAACGCGTGGAACAAGTTCGTCCCCAAACCGATCCACTCGCCTGGCCACCCGCACACTTGGAACGAGCTGACGTGGGCGCGCGAATACCCGCTCGCGATGAACGAACTCTCTTTCCTGCTGCCACACTTCTTGCGCGAGGGGCGCGGGCGCGTGGACACCTATTTCACGCGCGTCTATAACCCCGTGTGGACGAACCCGGACGGCTTCTCCTGGGTCGAGATGCTGTCGGACGAGAAACAGATCGGCTGCTACGTCGCGCTGACGCCGACGTGGAACGAGACGGCGTATTTCGCCGACTACATCCTCCCGATGGGGCACGGGTCGGAACGCCACGACATACACTCTTACGAGACGCACGACGCGCAGTGGATCGGTTTCCGCCAGCCGGTGTTGCGCGAAGCGCGCACGCGCATGGGCGAGCAGATCGGCAATACACGCGAGATCAATCCCGGCGAGGTGTGGGAGGAGAACGAATTCTGGCTGGAGCTAACGTGGAGAATTGATCCGGACGGCACTCTCGGCATTCGCTCGTTCGCAGAGTCGAAGCAGCGACCGGGCGAGCGCCTGACGGTGGACGAGTACTACGGCTACATCTTCGAGAACTCCGTGCCGGGCTTGCCGGAACGCGCGGCGGCGGAGAACCTGACGCCCTTAGAGTTCATGCGGCGCTACGGCGCGTTCGAGATTAAGAAGAAGATCGGCGCGGTCTATGAAGAGGAAGTGCCGCCGGAAGAACTCGAAGACGTGCGCGTGGATCGCTTCGGTCGCGCCTACACACGGACGGCGAAGCCCGCGTCCGTCAACGTCGTTCCCATCCCGACGATTGATGCGGACGACGAAGGTCGGCGCTTCGTCGGCGTGCAGGTCGATGACAAAATTCGCCGCGGCTTCCCCACGCCTTCGGGCCGCCTCGAATTTTATTCCAAGACGCTCGCCGACTGGGGCTGGCACGAGTACGCGCTCCCCGCCTACATCCGCAGCCACGTCCACCCCGAGAACATGGCTCCCGATCAGACGGTGCTCATCTCGACCTTCCGCCTGCCCGTGCAGATTCACACGCGCTCGGCCAACGCCAAATGGCTCGACGAGATCGCGCACACGAACCCGCTCTGGATGCACAACAGCCACGCCGCGCGCCTGGGCGTCCGCACGGGCGATCTCGTCCGCGTTGAGACCGAGACCGGCTACTTCGTCGTGCGCGCGTGGGTGACCGAAGGCATCAAGCCGGGTGTGGTCGCGTGCAGCCACCACATGGGGCGCTGGAAACTCTCCGACGCAGGGCAGCGGCAGTTGATGGCGACCGTCAAGCTCGATCACGTCGGCACACAGTGGGGCTTGCGGCGCGAGCGCGGCGCGGCGCCTTACGAGTCGGCTGACGCCGACACGCAGCGCATCTGGTGGACTGACGTGGGCGTCCACCAGAACTTAACTTTCCCCGTCCATCCCGATCCTATCTCAGGTCAGCACTGCTGGCACCAGGCCGTGCGCGTCACGCGCGCACAGGCGGGCGACGCCTACGGCGACATCTCCGTGGACACGGCCAAGTCGCGCGAGGTGTATCTGAAGTGGCTCGCCATGACGCGACCCGCAGACCGGTTCTCGCCCGACGGCACGCGCCGCCCCTACTGGCTCCTGCGCCCCCTGAAGCCCGCGCGCGAAGTCTATCGCCTGCCCGAAACCGTCAACGCGGAATGATGAGGTGGGAGCTGTCAGCTATTAGCTGTTAGCTGACAGCAAGAAGGTTGATTCGTGCAGTCAACCGTCTGGCTAAGCGCTAACAGCTAATCGCCAGCAGCTTTTCATTCATCATTTCCTTTCCATGGAACTCTTCCGCGCCCTCGCCGTCATCGCAGAGCCCCCGCGCGAAGAGGCGGCGCGTGTCGCCGAGGCGTTGGGGCTGGGCGCACTCGCTTCGCCGGAAGAGTACACGGAAACTTTCGTCTTTCAGCTCTACCCTTACGCGTCCGTCTATCTCGGCCCAGAAGGGATGCTCGGCGGCGAGGCGCGCGACCGCGTCGCCGGTTTCTGGCGCGCGCTTGAGTTGTCGCCGCCCGCCGAAGTCGATCACCTCGCCGTCATGCTTGCGCTCTACGCGCGCCTGTGCGAGTTGGAAGCGGGGGCGAAAGACACGCGCGCGCGCGCGGGCTGGCACGCGGCGCGCAAGGCGTACCTCTGGGAGCACCTCTTGAGCTGGCTGCCCGCGTACCTCTCCAAGCTCGACGAGACGGGTACGCCCTTTTACCGTCGGTGGGGCGCGCTGCTCTCGGACGCGCTCGCGGCGGAAGCCTCTGCGGTCGGGCGACAGGAAAGCCTGCCGCTCGCCTTGCGCGAAGCGCCGGGGCTCTCCGATCCGCGCGCAGGCTCGACGGAAGATTTCCTGCGCTCGCTCGTCGCGCCCGCGCGCGGCGGCATGGTGCTCGTGCGCGCAGACTTCTCCCGTGCGGCCCGTGAGCTGGGCGCGGGCACGCGGCTCGGCGAGCGACGCTTCATGCTCCAGACGCTCTTCGAGCAGGACGCGCGCGCGACGCTCGGCTGGCTCGCGGCGGAAGCCGCGCGTTGGGCCGGGCGACACGAGCGCGGGCGCGAGACGTTCGGCGGGGTCGCGCGCGCGTGGGCGGCGAAGGCGGAAGCCGCCGCGCGACTCCTGCATGAATTAGAGCAGACGACCGACGCCAAACCCGAGGACGCGCGGATTTAGTTTTCAGACTGACTGCTGCCGCCTTTGTCGCGGCTCCCGTTTTCGTGCGATGCTAGACTCCGCGCGAACCGGAGCCGGGTTCCAAGTCGCGACATAAAATTTCTGACGGAGTTAAAGCTCATGCGTTCATTAGTCTCACTCGCGGCGGCGCTCTCGCTCGCCTTCGCGCTGGCGGCGTGCAAACCCCACGACACGAGTGCGCCCGCGTCGAACACGGCGGCGGCGCAGACGCCCGCGCCAGGCGCGACGCGCGACCCGCGGCAAGAGCCGACGCCCGCGACGCAGCCGTCGCCCACGCCGGACGACGTGCGCCGCATTACACAGGACGAGTTGCGCGCGGCGATGCAGAAGGGCACGGTCGCACTCTTCGACGTGCGCGACAAGGCGTCTTACGAGGCGGGGCACATCCAGGGCGCGAAGCTTGTCCCGTGGAGTGAAGTTGAGACGCGGCTCGACGAGTTCCCGAAGAACAAGTTGATCGTCACCTACTGTGCTTGACCGAGCGAGCACACTAGCGCCCGTGCGGCGCAGACACTCCAGAGCAAAGGTTACACGAACGTGGCGGCACTGCTCGGCGGCTGGAACGCGTGGCAGAAGGCGGGACTACCGACGGAGACCGGCGTGAAGTGAGCGCGCGGCTACTCGTCCGCAGTGAAACCGATCCGCCGCCGCGGTCTCTCCGGCGCGACTAACAGGCGGCGCAGCGCGTCGAAGACGACCTTGAAGTTCTCGTCGTACTTGCGCTCGAGCGCCGTCACCCTCCGGTTCAGTTCCTCGTTCGACAACATCATCCGCCGCAGGTTTACGAACGCACGCATGATCGCGATGTTGACCTCGACCGCGCGCCGCGACCTGAGCACCGACGAGAGCATCGCCACGCCCTGCTCGGTGAAGGCATAAGGGAGATACTTCCTGTGCCGCCCGCGCCCGGTTGGCTTTAAGGTGCCAATTTGGCACCTCAAAGATTCCATCTCCTCATTCGTCAGTTGGAACATGAAGTCCTCAGGAAAGCGATCAATGTTGCGGCGCACCGCGCGATTGAGCATCTTAGTCTCGACTTCGTACAAAGCGGCGAGGTCGGCGTCGAGCAAGACCTTTTCGCCGCGGATGAGGTAAATGCGCCGCTCGATGGCGGCGACGGGCACGAGTTGTTGTCGGCTGTGAGTTGTTTTTTTAGTCGGCATGAGTTTTACCGCAGCCGAGCTGTGCGTGAGGCTCGGCTCAAGGTAGTGAGGTGAATTGTCAGGCGCCGCCGCCGGCGCTCTTTTACGTCTGCGGCACGGGCTCAGCGGCGAGCGCCGGTTGCGGCGTGACGACGCGCCCCGAAGGCACGCAGAGCACCGGGCACGGCGCGTTGCGCACGACGCGCTCGACCTCGGAGCCGAGCACGAGCGCGCCGCTGAAGAAGGGGCGGTGCGTGCTCGTGCCGACGACGACGAGATCGACTTCCGCGTTCGTCGCCAGCCGCACGACCTCTTCGTAGGGCTTGCCCTCGGCGACGTGCGTCAAGACCTTCGTGCCCGCCTCGCGCTCGAACGTCTCCATCTTCTGGCGCGCGTACTCGCGCAGGTCGGAGAGGGCGCGGCTGCCGCTCTCGGGGAAGAGGTCTGCGAGCTGCTCCATGAAATCGCCGACGACGAAGACGCTATGAAACTCCGCGCCCGACGCGCGCGCCAACTCAGCCGCGAGGCGCGCGGCGGGCGCGGACGACGCTCTGAAGTTCGTCGCGAGCAGCACGCGGTTGAGCCGAATCTCGGTGCGCCCCTCGCGGTGCGAGACAAAATCGCGCTGCGGCGGGTGCAGGGCGAGCACGGGGCACGGCGCTTCGGCGATGATCTCTTCGACGGTCGAGCCGAAGAGCGCGTGCTTGAGCCGCCCGCGCCCGCGCGCCGCGACCGCGATGAGATCGACGCCGAGCGCGCGCGCCGCCTCGTCGATCTCGCGCGCGGGCGCGCCCTCGACGATCCGCGTCTCAACTTCGAGCCCGGCGAGCAGCGGGTCGGCGAGCGCGGCGTCCACGTCGCGCCGCAGATTCTTCAGCCACTCGTCCGGCATCTCGTCGAGCAAGCGCGCGGGCAGCGTCAGCAGGTTCGCGGGCACGCTCCCCTCCTGCACGTTGAAGAGCACGACGCGCCCCGCGCCCGCGCGCGCGAAACCGGCGGCATACTTCGCCGCCGCGTGCGCGTGCTCGGAAAAGTCCGTCGGGAAGAGTACGTTGCGGAAGGGAAACATAAGTTCGTGAATCGTGAATCGTGGTTGATGAGCTTGCCGGCTTGAACTTCACCGTTCAGATCGGGAAAGTGTCAACTCGTCGTCACGATTGACGATTGACGACTGATGCCCCTCTCATGTCCAGCGGATGCCGGCGATGCGTTCGAGCTGGGGGGCGAACTGGAAGCGCGCCAGCGCGCGCGGACGCCTCTCTTCGAGGGCGACG
>JBJMGS010000168.1:0-14521 GCA_045807785.1 Pyrinomonadaceae bacterium | reverse complement strand
GGTGGCGCCTGCAACTGTCGCGCCGGTAGTGTCCTTCACTGTGCCGACGATTGAGCCGGTAATCTCCTGCGCGCGCGCCGCGCACAGGCTGGCGCAGAAGACGAGCGCAAGTATGACGAGGCGACGTGCAAGCTCTGCGTGCTGTCTCATGGGGTACGTTCCTTTTCTCGAAGTTGTTTCTCAGCGAATGTCGGAAGTAGAACAAGGCTACGCGCGGGGCGGAGCCGGATGTTTGTCGTGACTAAGAACTGGTGACGAATTGCGTTTGACCGCTTAATCGGAAAGGACTTTCCGAAAGTACGTTGCCGAACTTTATACACCGGACGCGCGCGCGCCGCAACCGATCCTTCGGATTCAGTCGCGCGCGACCTCCGCCGTCTGACTTCCCTGCGCGCCCGCATCCGCGCCCGCGCCGCGCAGCGCCATGCCGGGTCGCGCCGACGTTTCCTGCCCGTCGGCAAGCACGACCTGACCGTTGACGAGGACGTGGCTGATGCCGACCGGGTACTGGTGCGGCTGCTCGTAAGTCGAGCGGTCGCCGATCTGCTGCTCGTCGAAAACAACGACGTCCGCCGCGAAGCCCTCACGCAACAGCCCGCGGTCGGCGAGGTGAAAACTCTGCGCCGGGAGCGAGGTCATCTTCCTGACGGCGTCTTCGAGCGCGACGATCTTCAACTCCCTGACGTAGCGACCGAGCACGCGCGCGTTGTTGCCGTAGCCGCGCGGGTGCGGCACGCCCTCGCCCGGGCGGAGCACGCCGCTGTCGGACGCGATCATCGTGAATGGCTCGCGCATGATGGTCTGCACGTCCCGCTCGTCCATGCTGTGGTAGATCATCCCGGCGCCGCCCGACGCGTACATCTCCAGCATCTGCTCGATCTGGCTGTCAACGTCCTTCTTCTTCTTCGTCTCAAGCGTGACCTGCGCGATGGACTTGCCGTTGAAAGCCGGGTTCGGTCGGTAGCTGGCGACGACGGCGTAGTCATAATCCTTGAGCGCGCCGCGCTTGAGCGTCTCCTTCATCTCGCGGTGGACGCGCTGGCGCGTCACTGGATCGGTCAGGCGCTTCTTCCCTTCCTCGCGCCCGCCTTCGAGCAGCCAAGAGGGCAGGCGCGAATCCAGCGAAGTCGAACTCGCCGTGTAGGCGTACTGATCGACCGTGACGGACAAGCCGCGCGCCCGCGCGTCGCGAACCAGTCCGAGCGTCATCTGGCTCTGCCCCCACAGATTCTTGCTCGCGATCTTGAAGTGGGAAATCTCGACGGGCAGGTTCGCCCGCTCGCCGATCTCGATGCTCTCGCGGATGGCGTCGGCGACGTGCTCGCCCTCGCTGCGCATGTGGGTGGCGTACACGCCGCCGTAGCGCGAGGCGACGCGCGCGAGCGCGACCACCTCGTCGGTCTTCGCGTAAGTGCCGGGGACGTAGATGAGACCCGTCGAGAGCCCGACCGCGCCGTCGCGCATCGCCTGCTCGACGACCTGCTCCATCTGTCGCAACTCTTCGGGCGTCGGCTCCCGCGCGGCGAGTCCCAACACCTTCTGCCGCACCGAGCCGTGCGCGACGAGCGTCGCGAGGTTGACCGCCAGCGGCGTCTCGCGCGTGCGCCCGAGGAACTCCGCGACGTTTGTCGCCGAAGTGCCGCAGTTGCCCGTGACGAGCGTCGTCACGCCCATGCGCACGAAGTTCTCCGCCGCAGGCTGTCCGTAGATGCCCTCGACGTGCGTGTGGACGTCGATGAAGCCGGGCGCGACGATCTGGTTGTGTGCGTCGATCACCTGCCGCGCCTGCGACAAGGGGACGCGACCGACGCGCGCGACGCGACCATCCTTAATCGCCACGTCGGCGCGGAACCACGGATTGCCCGTGCCGTCAACGACGCGCCCGTTCGTGATGAGCAGATCGTAGGCGGGCCCGGGCTGTTGGCTCGTCTGCGCTGGCGGCGGGCTGCCGTAGATGCAGCCCGCCGCCAGCGCGAAGACCACGAACAGTGGCCGGACTCTGAAGGTGCGTCTCACTCAGTCGCCTTCCTCGCGCCGGGGTAGAAGAAGAGCTTCCCTGCGAATTGAACTCTGCGGGCGTTGTTGGTCACGCTGTCGTTGATGCGTCCGAAGATGCTCGAGGTGATGAGCGCCGTCGGGTTGTCGAACGACGGGCGGTTGAGGACGTTGCTCACGTCAGCCCGCAGATCGAAGCTGACGCGCTCATTGATGCGGAACTTCTTCGCGAGCGAGGCATCCCACTGGAAGTACGATGGGGCGAGGAAGAAGTTGCGCCCCGTGTTGCCGATGGAGCCGGGCGCGGGCTGCGTGAAGAGCTTGCGCTGGTCGGCGCTGAACCAGAAGTTGCGCCCGCCCTCCAGAAGCAGCACGCCCATGTCCCTCGTGCAGCCGTTGCAGTCGGCAGTGGACTGCACGACGTTACTCACGGTGTTGAGTCCGGAGTAGACCGTGAAGGGCCGCCCGGACATCCAGATGATCGTGCCGGAGGTCTGCCACCCGCCGATGATGTGGTTGACGATGCCGTGCGAGTCCTTACCGAACTGCTTGCCGCGCCCGAAGGGCAGCTCGTACACGTATGTGCCCTGGAAGACGTTGCGCCGGTCGAAGTCAGACCAGGTGTAGTTGAGCCGTCGGTCGCGCAGATCAAACGGGGTGCTCGAAGCCGACTGCACGGAGCCGGTCGAGACGGTCGAGAGCGAAGGGTCCCACGAGCGGTTGTCCTTCGAGACCGAGTAGGTGTAGCCGGCCTGGAAGCTGAGACCCTGCGAGAACCGGCGCTTGAAGATGAACTGAAGCCCGTGGTAGTTCGAGTAGTCGTTGCTGTCGAAGACATTCAGCCCGCCCGTGTACTGCGGGAAGGGCTGGAAGAGGAACGGGAAGCCGGTCACGTCAAGCAGCCGCTGGTTGATCTGCGCGCTCGTGCAGAGGCCGGCGGTCACGTCCGCCGTCTGGCAGGTGCGCTGCGAGACGGCGAGGGCGAGCGTGGCAGCGCTGCCCTGCGAGAGCGCGGTCGAGTTGAGCGCGCGGAAGCGCGTCGTGCCGCCGTTGTTCGCCGTGTTGCCCGACATGATCAGGTTGATGAGCGGGCTGTTGTAGCTGGTGCTGGCGCGGACATTGTTGAAAGCTTCGAGGAAGCTTTTCTCGGTGACGCCCGGCACCGAGGCGAAGACGTTCACCTGGTTCACGTTGTAGCCGCCGAGCAGATGGACGGCGTGCTTGCCGATGTAGTTGAACTCGATCACGTTGTGGGCGATCTCGCGCTGGAAGCTCAGCGACCACTCGTGAACCTGTGGGAACTGAAGATCGGGATCGATGACGCTGGTCGAGTTGGTGCTGAACGGGTCGGGCTGGCGCAGCGCGGCGGGCGTCCTCGTGGGCGCGAGCGCGGCGATGACCGGCCCGATGTTGCGCAGGAGCCCGCCCGCCTGACCGAAGGTCGAGTTGGTCGTCGAGGTGGTGTTGCCGGGCGTGCTCTGGAAGATCGAGGAGCCGAAGAGGAAGGTGGCGATGCGGTCGGACGCGATGCGGTAGTTGCCGCGGATCGAGGTCTTGCCCGTCTTGAACGGGTCCCACGCGAAGCCGACCGACGGGAGGAACTTGCTGTAGTCGTTTTTGAACAGATCGCCCTCGACCCACTTGAGCGTGTTCGTCGGCGCGGCGCCGAGCTTCACCGGCTGGTTCGGGACGAGGATGGGTCGCCCCTCCTGTGACGGGTTGAGCTTCGCCTCCCAGCGCAGACCGAGGTCGAAGACGAGGTTGGGGCGCACGCGCCAGTTGTCCTGAAAGTAGAAGTCCAGCTCGGGGTAGTGGTGGCGGTTGATCCAGCGCGTGCCGGGGGGCGCGAAGACGTTCGGGTTGTTCGGGTCGGTGACGAAGGCGAGCGAGGCCGCGTTGACGCGCCCGAGGAAGTCCGCCACCGTGTTCTGGAGGCGAGTCAGGTCGTTCGAGTTGATGCCGGCGACGGTGCCCGTGCCCGCCGCCGGGAAACCGAACCCGGAGGTGCCGCCCGCCGTGCCGCTGAACGTGACGGTCGGCTCAATCGCCGCGCTGGCGACGTTCGAGCGGTCGTCCTGGTGGCGGCTGAAGCGGAAGTTGAGTCCGCCGCGGAAGGTATGCGCGCCGCGGACGTGCGTCACGTTGTCGATGTACTGGAAGGTGCGCACGCCGCGCGCGTTGTAGGAAAAGTTGGTGTTGGGCGTCGCCGGGTTGAGGAACGCGAACGGGAGCGACGGGTCGGGGTGCGGCGTCAGGAACGAAAACTCGAACGTGCTGATGCCGAAGATGAACTCGTTAACGGTGCGCGAGGTCGGCGACCAGCGCCAGTTGGCGGCGAGGTTCTTCGGGCTGCGGAAGGTATCGACGAAGTTCGGCGAGTCGGGGAAGACGGGGCGGCCTGTGTTGGCGGAGTCGCCGAGGCTGTTCTGCGAGCCCTGCGCGTAGCGGACGTAGAGCTGGCTGTTGTCGCGCAGCTTGAAGTCGAGCTTGGTGACGAAGTCGTACTGCTTCTCGTGCTGCGGCGAGGCGAAGCTGTAGCCGGCGGTGTTAAAGGCGTCGCCGGTCGTGAAGTTGTTCGGCGCCGGCATGGCATTGATCAGCGAGACGAGCGACGGGTCGAAGCCGGTGGTGGCAGTGTTCGCGCCGAAGTTGTTGGTCGCGACGCAGTTGACCGTCACCGAGCCGCCACACAGCGGCACGTTGGAGTTGAGCTGCCCGGCGGCGTTGACGAGCAGCGGGCTGTTCTGCGTGATGATGCTGTTGCCGACGCGGAAGCAGTTGCCAGCGCCGGTCGTGGCGTTGCAGGTCGGGTCGGCGACGAAATAGCGGAAGAGACCCGCGCGCGCCTGCGGCGTATAGACGGTGCGCGTGACGAAGCCGGTGTCGTAGGCGCGCAGGAGCTGGAGGTTCGTGAAGAAGAAGGCGCGGTCGCGGAGCCAGCCGGACTTGTTGCCTTCGCCGAAGCCGGGGTTAAAGAGGGGCCCGCCGAGGCTGCCGCCGAAGATGTGCTGGACGAACTGCTCCTTGCCCGTCCCAGCGATGGTCACGGGGTAGCTCTTCGCGTCGAAGCGCGGCGTGCGGTAGTACTCGAAGGCGTCGCCGTGAAATTCGTTCGTCCCCGACTTGGTGACGAGCGAGACCTGCGCGCCGCTGCTGCGCCCCAGCTCGGCCGTGAAGTTGCTCGTCACGACCTGGACTTCCTGCACCGAGTCGGGGTTGGGCCTGAGCGGCGTGAAGTTCGAGCCGCCGGCCGTGGACTCGTTGATGTCGATGCCGTCGAGCGTGAAGTTGAAGGCGCGGTCGCGCGAGCCATTGACGTTGACGGCGCCGCCGGTGTTGCCGCCGAAGACGACGCCGGGCTGGAAGTTCAGAAGCGCGAGCGGATTCCTGCCGCGCGTGCCGACGATGGGAAGAGCTTCGAGTGTGCGCTGCTCGATGGTGCTGCCGATGTTGCCGGAGGTGCTCGTCTGCACCTGCTCGGCAGTCGCCGTCACCGTCACCGTCTCTTCGACGGCGCCCGGCTCAAGCGAGACGCTGATCGTCGCCGGCTGGTTCAGGCTCACCTCGTTGCCGGTCGAGACGTGCTTCTTGAACCCCTGCTTCTCGACCGTCACGGTGTAGATGCCGACCTGCACTGTGTCGAAGACATACTGCCCTGTGGATGTCGTCTGCGTAGTGAAGGAGACGCCGGTGCCCTCCCTCGTGAGCGTGACGGTGGCGTCGGTCAGGATCGCGCCGGACTGATCGGTCACTACGCCGGTGACGCGCGACGTCGTCCCCTGCGCCAGCGCGCGGGGGCTTCCAGAAAGCAGCACCACGCAGACGATGGCGCTCAGCAGGGTTCTGGTTCTCATTGAGGTTTGCTCCTTAACGAACGGCGAAATTTTTTGTAAGAGGGACGAACGGGGCGCCACGCGGGACGCGGGCGCCGACTTGCCAGCCGGATTGCAGACGCGCCGGGGCAGTCCGGCACACACTGCCTTACGAGGGTTTTGGTTAAAGCTTGTCCTGATGAAAGAAGCTTGCGGATGCGGCGCGCTTGAGTTCCCACCCGCCGCCGTTTTTTGGACGGGCACATTCTAGAGAAGATTCGAGCAATAAGCATAACTAAAAGTTTTTATCTGCTGCATAACCGATACTGATAACCTGCCCCGTCCAGTTATAATCGCCGCGCCACTGTTTGGTCTCGGGCATATGAGTCTTTCGAGCGGAGTGCCGCTGTCAGTCTTCGACTTCGCGGACGAACGCGGGCAAGCGCGCCGGCTGTGCTTCGCCGCGCCCGTCAAGATCATCGCCGCCGAATCCGTCGCCGGTGTGAGCGACGCGCTCGCGCAAGTGGAGGAAGCGGCGCGCGCGGGCTACTACGCCGCCGGTTACGTCGCCTACGAGGCGGCGCCGGCATTCGACCCCGCTCTCGTCGTCCGCGTCGGCGCGAAAGCTCCTCTCGTCTGGTTCGGAATTTACACAGCGCCCGTGCCCGATCCATCTCCGGCTCCAACAAGACCGTTCGAGTTAACAGACTGGACACCGAGCGCCGACCCGGAAGCTTACGCGCGCAACTTCGCCGCGGCGCGCGAGGCCATCGCGCGGGGCGACTCTTATCAGATCAACTACACGATCCGGCTGCGCGCGCGCTTCTCCGGCGACGACTTCGCCCTCTACGAGCAACTCGCCTCGCGCCAGCAGTCCGCCTACTGCGCCTACCTCAACACCGGGCGGTTCAAAATCCTCTCGGCGTCGCCCGAACTGTTCTTCCGCTGGCACGACGGACGGATCGTGACGCGCCCGATGAAAGGCACGGCGCGCAGGGGGCGATGGCTCGAAGAGGACGAGGCGTACGCCTCCTGGCTTGCGAACTCGGAGAAGAACCGCGCCGAGAACGTGATGATTGTCGATCTGCTGCGCAACGACTTGGGCCGCATCGCCGAGACCGGTTCGGTGCGCGTGCGCGACCTCTGCACAGTCGAGCGTTACCCGACCGTCTTCCAGATGGTCTCGGAGGTCGAGGCGCGCACGCGCGCGCGCACGACGCTTGGTGATGTCTTCGCGGCGCTCTTCCCGTGTGGCTCCGTGACAGGCGCACCGAAGATCAGTACGACGCGCCTCATCGCCGCGCTTGAAGACTCGCCGCGCGGAGTCTATTGCGGCGCCGTCGGCATCGTCTCCCCCGGCGGCGGGGCGGTCTTTAACGTCGCCATCAGAACCGTCGTGATCCACTCCGAGACGGGCGAGGCAGAGTACGGCGTGGGCGGCGGCATCACCTGGGACTCCGTGGCAGAGGAGGAATACGACGAGGCGTTGGTGAAGGCGGCGCTGCTCACAGCGGCGCCGCGTGAGTTCGAGCTACTGGAGACGCTGCGGCTCGAAGGCGGCGATTACACGCTGCTCGCGCGCCACCTCGCGCGGCTCGCAGACTCGGCGCGCTATTTCGACTTCGATTTCTCGCCCGAGGCGGCGCGCGACGCACTGTCTGATCATGCCGCACGCCACCCATACGGCGCGCAGCGCACGAGGCTCCTCGCCGCGCGCGACGGCGGGCTGCGTGTCGAGAGTGAACCGCTCGAAAATCCCCACGCCGGGCCACGACCCGTCGCCCTCGCAGACACGCCCGTGCGCCGTCACGACCCGCTCCTCTGCCACAAGACGACCAGCCGCGAAGTCTACGATTCTCACCGCGCACAACATCCGGACGCGTTCGACGTGCTGCTCTGGAATGAAGAGGGCGAGGTCACCGAATTCACAAACGGCAACCTCGTGGCGGAGTTGTGCGGGGAGCGGCTGACGCCAGCGCGCGGCTGCGGGCTGCTCGCGGGAACCATGCGAGCCGAACTGCTGGAGCGGGGCGAGATCAGGGAGGCAATGATCACGCGCGCAGACCTGGCGCGTGCCACGCGCATGTGGTTCATCAACAGCGTGCGCGGCTGGGTGGGGGTTTATCTGACGGGATGAGCGCGGGGGTCTGCCGTCACTTCTTCTCGGCAGGCGACTTCAGCCTCGCCACGACGTCCTTGATCTGTCCGATGTCTTTCGCGTCCGGCTTGTCCTGCACGTATTGCTCGAAGGCGTGCGCCGCCAGATCGAACCTCTTCTGATCGAAGTAGAGTTGACCGAGCATGAGCTGCGCGGGCGCGGCGTCGCTCCCGCCGAGTTCGTAGGCACGCAGCAACGCGCGCTCGGCCTCCGCCGCGCGCTTGAGGCGGAGCAGGTTGCCGCCGAGCAGGAGGTAGGCGTTAAACCCGGTCGGCTCCAACTCCGTCGCGCGTTGCAGCTCCTTCACCGCCTCGGTCGTCTTCTCCTCGCGGCTCAACACCCTGCCGAGCTTGTAGTGCATCTCAGCCTTCTGCTTCTGTTCGAGGGTGACGTCGCCGAGCGCTGAGCGCAGGAGTTTGTCGCACTCCGGCAGCCGACCGGCGTCGTACAGCGCGTCGGCGAAATTCTCGCGCACGGCGGGCAGCTCGGGGTTCTCTTTGAAGAGCGTTTCGAGCAGCGCGGCGGCTTCGGCGTGCTTGCCCATGCGGTTGAGCGTGATCCCGAGGTTGAGCCGCGCGAAGGCGAAGCGCGCGTTGGTCTTCAGCGCCCGGCCGAAGGCGTCGGCGGCCTCCTCCAGACGGTTCAGTTTCATGTACACGACGCCGAGATCGTTGATGGCGCGCAAGTATTGCGGGTAGATCGTCTCGGCGCGCTTGAGGCTCGCGATGCCGGGCTCGGCCTGTCCCTTCACGATCAGGTCCATCCCGTCGCGGTAAGCCGCACGCGCCTCCTCCGGCACGTTTTCGTCCAGCGCCGAAACGTCCAACACCTTGGCGCGCACGACGGGCGGCGACTTCAACGGGCGGAGGAAGACCGGGACGTATGCGATGTCTGAGGCGCGTACGAGGCGGAAGGTGACGACCGTCGTCTCGAAAGTCGCGCGGTCGCCCGTCACCGTCACTGTGTAGCCGCCAGCGCGGACGAGGTTCCGCTCCATGCTGTACTTGCCCTTCGAGTCGGTGAACAGAGTTTCAATCCGCCCGTCGTCGCGCGCCAGCTCGAAGCGCATCTCGTGCGGCGGCATCCCGCCTCCGGGCATGAATATCTGGATGACGTTCGGGACTTGAGCGGAGACGCGCACCGCGCAGATCGCGACGAAAAACGAGAGGGCGAGCTGGGTGCGCAGGAGTCTCATGGTCGTTGCCTCCGCAGGTCAAAGTTACCCCGTGTGTGTCGGTTAGCACGTTCACGTTAGCTCACACCGGGGCTGATGGCAACGGCTAGTTGGCGGGCTTGCCCTCCGGGAAGATCGAGTTGAGCAGATTCGCAAGCCTGTAGCCAGCCAGCGCGATCCGCCGACGCGCCACGTCCTGCGCCTTCGTCTCGTAGGCGGGGGAAGGCTGCGAGTTTTCCGGGAGTGAATAGACAAAGGTGCGCGCCAGCTCGTTGGCTTCCAGCGCCCACTTCTGCGGGTCGAGTTCCTTCGCCTCCGGCATCGAGTCCGCCGGGTAGGCCGCGACGAGCTGGCGCACGTAAATGTCGAAACGTCTGCGATCAAAATTGTCGAAGGGTCGCACGGGCCGCCAGAAGTTGAACGCGCCCGCCGCCGCGTCCCAGTAGGCGTGCAGGTTGTCCACCTCGGCGACGCCCGCGAGCTTGAACGCGTTGCCGCCCGCGTCGCCGTCCTTGTGCGCGGCGGTGACGCGTGTCGCGCCGTGCAGCGGCTGGTGCAGATCGCCCGCGAGGTGATAGACGTAGCCGAGCAGCTCCGCGTCCTTCTTGTCCGGGCCGAGGCTCTTGCGCAAATTCTCGACCGCCCAGTTGAGGCGCACGACCGCGTTTTCCGCGCCGGGCTGGACTTTCGGATCAGTCGGCACGCCGTCGAAGATGGGAATATCGATGTAGTGCCAGACGCGCAGATCGTCGTGCGTCGAGTCCGCCTTGATGTCGTCCATCCACGCGCCGAGGTTCGTGCCGTCGTAGGTCTTGCCGCAGAACCTGATCGTCTTCGCCAGCGCGTCCACCTTCGCCTTCGCCGCAGGGTTCAGACGTTCGTAAGCAATCGCCGAGACGAGCATGTGCCCCGCGTCATCCCACGCGAGCGCGGTCGATTGCATCAACAGCAGCAGCGACAGTGCGAGCGGCAAAGCTTTTAAGTTTCTTTTCATTACTCAACCTCGAACGGATTTGTCGGGGCAGGGGCAAGTCCTCTGACCGCCGCGCGAAAGCGCGAAAACACTTCGCGTTCATTCGTCGCCGAATCAACCGTTTCGTTTGAGCGACCTTATGGTCGCTGCGGGCAGGGGCAAGCCCTGCCCCTACAGTTGTTCATCATCTGTAGATCAACGCACGCGCACGCGCACGACGGAACTCGTCGAGCTTCGCCTGCCACGAGCGCGCGATCTCTTCCGCCGACTCGCCGCGCTTCAGGCGTTCGAGCGTGTCGGCGTTCGCGAGTAAGCGCGCATAACTGTCGGCCTTCCAGTCTGCCGGGAAAAGCTTCCTGAGCGCGACGGCGATCTCCAGCCCCGCCTGCACGGCGCGAAACTGCGCGCGATCCGTGATGACGATATTGACGCCGCCGCACTCATCGCCCTTGAACACCGAAGCCGCAGGCGTGAAGCGCACGGGCACGAAGCGCACGCCGGGGACGCGCCGCCCATTCAAATATGCCGCGAGCCGCTGGCCGTCGAGCCACGGCGCGCCGACCAGCTCGAAAGGCGTGTCCGTGCCGCGACCGACCGAGACGTTCGTCGTCTCCAACAACCCGACGCCGGGGTAGAGTTCAGCTTCGGTCAGGCTCCGCATGTTCGGCGAAGGGTTGACCCACGTCAGGTTCGTCGCGTCGAACCACATCGCGCGCCGCCAGCCGTCCAGCTCGACGACGCGCAGGTCGCAGCCCAGCTTGTGCTCTGCGTTGTAGAGTCGCGCAAGTTCCCCGACCGTCATGCCGTGGCGCACTGGGATCGTGTCGTAGGCGGTGAACGAGAGCTTGTCTGCGTCGGTGACCGCGCCTTCGACTTCCGTGCCGCCGATGGGGTTCGGTCTATCGAGGACGAAGACCGGCAGGTGTGCCTTCGCCGCTTCCTCCAACACATAGCCGAGCGTCGAGATGTAAGTGTAGAAACGCGCGCCGACGTCTTGAATGTCATAGACGATGGCGTCGAGGTCTTTCAACTGTTCGGGCTTAGGCCGGCGCGTCTCGCCGTAGAGCGAGTAGATCGGCAAGCCGGTCTTTTCGTCCTTCGTGTCGGAAACTTTCTCGTCCGCCTGCCCGCGTATGCCATGCTCCGGCGCGAAGAGCGCGACCAGCTTCACGTTAGGAGCTTCACGCAACACGTCGATGGTCTGCCGCCCGGCGCGGTCGCGCCCCGTATGGTTCGTCACCAATCCGACGCGCAGCCCCGCGAGCGGTTTGAAGTTGTCGCGTTCGAGCACGTCGATGCCCGTCAACACCTGCGCGTCCGCGGGCGGGAGCATCGCGCTCGCCGTCGAGTTCGCGGCATTCGCCGATGTGACCCGCGCGAGGCTGAGCAGGACTTCCGAGGCGAAGCGCGAAGATTCGGCGCGCGCCCTGTCCGCGTCTGCGTCCGTGATCGCCGAGGCGACGATTGACGCGACGCGCGCACGCACGGGCGTCACGTCGCCTTTGCCGTCCGGGTGGACGCGGTTCGAGAGGAAGACGACGAAGGTCTGCGTCGCCGGATCGATCCAGACGGAGGTGCCGGTGAATCCCGTATGGCCGAACGAGCCGGGCGTGAAGAGATCGCCGCGGTTCGAAGAGAAACTCGACGCCACGTCCCACCCGAGCCCGCGCGCCGCGCCGTCTTCAGCCACGGCGCGCGGTCGCGTCATCGCGGCGACGCCGAGCGGGCTCAAGATGCGCACGCCGCCATACTCGCCACCGTTCAGGATCATCTGACAATAGATGGCGAGATCATCGGCGGTCGAGAATAGCCCGGCGTGCCCGGCGACGCCGCCCATGCGGAACGAAGTCGGATCGTGAACCTCGCCGCGCAGCCAGTGCTCAGCCTCGGTCGGCGCAAGCGAGTTGGCACTACTGCCGAGATAGCTCTCCTGCGCGCTGCGCTTCTCGGTCGGCGCGATGCGCGGACGCAAAGATGCCGCAGGCTTGAAGCCCGTCTCGCGCATCCCCAGAGGCTCGTAGATATTCTTGCGCGCAAACTCGTCGAGCGGCATACCCGAAGCCTTGCGGACGACTTCGCCGAGCGCGATGAAGCCGAGATCGCTATAGACGAAACGCGCGCCCGGCGCGCTGCGCAGCCTTTCAAATGAGAGCCGCTTGATCGCCTCGTCGTAGCCAGACCACTGCTGCGCGAGATCGAAGTCGGGCGCGAAGCCCGCGCGGTGCGTGAGCAGGTGTTCAATCGTCACGCGCTCGCGACCTTCGTCTTTGAACTCCGGGATGTAACGCGTCAGCGGATCGCTCAGACGCACCTGCCCGCGCTCGACCAAGATCATGATGCTCGTCGCCGTCGCCACCACTTTCGTCAGGCTCGCGAGATCGAAGATCGTGTCCGCCGTCATCGGCTCGCGCGTGGGCTCGACCTCGCGCTCGCCGTAAGCCTTGCGCCACACGACGCGACCGCGCCGCCCGACCAGCACGACCGCCCCCGGCATCTCCTTGCGCGCGATTGACTGCGCCACAACCGCGTCCATCTCCGCGAGCCGCGCGGCTGACATGCCGACGGAGGCGGGCGCGACAGGTGGAAGATTGGTTGTGAACGCCGGAATCGCGAGTGAACATACGATGTGGATGACAACAATAAAGCGTGGAGCGGTCGTCCGTTTGAAACGTTGGATGGAAGTATAAGGTCTCATGATTGAGTTTTGTATCAGCGTGTACTTTGTCTATCGAACTCGCTACTGAGAGGCGAAAAAAAGACTAGGGCAATAGTCACGCCACACAAAATGTTGAGCACAGACTTAAAAGATACAACCCACTCTAAATCCACAGTGATGTATGAAGCGCGTACAACGACATATCCCAAAATGGTGATAGGAATCAACGTAGATTTAGCCCATTTCTTAAAGAAGAATAATCCGACTGTATTCACGAACGACATTACAATGAAGAGTAAACCAATAAGTGACCTGGTCAGAGAAAGTTGGTGCTGCGAGTCGTGATGATAAGCATAAAGCCAGCTCTGCAATTCCGTCGGCAACGAGCGCTGAGAAACGAAATGCGCGACGAGAGCGGCAATGGCGAGCACCCAATTAGCGATAAGTAACAGCCGAAAACTGCGTTTTGAGATGACTCTATGCTTCACTGTCTCGGCTGTTTTCATCCGCCTATTCGTGCGATGCGGCTCGGGCGTCTGTTTGCGACTGGGCTTTGAGCTGAATGCCCGTGCCGCGCGCGTAGAGTTTGGGGAGCGAGATGGGGAGCCGCCCGGTCACGTCGATCTCGCCGGAGAGGGCGCGCCCGGCGGCGCGTTGCAGGCTCGGCATGTCGCCGTAGGCGACGACGTAAGTTTTCAGGTCGGGAAAGCTCTCCAACAGGTACGGGTTGCCGAAGCTGATGCCGACGAGCGGGCCTTTGCGCTCGATCAATTTGTCGAGCGAGCGCTTGCCCGCGTCAGGCAGCGCGCCGCTGTTCGATTGCCCCGTCCGCACGCGACCGTAGAGCGCAGCGACGACGAGGTCTGCGCCCTTCGCGCGCTCCAGAGCCTTCTCGACTTCCTTGTCCGACGAACGCTCGTCGAGCGTCGCCACTTCGATCTTGTGTCCGGCGCGTGCGAGCGCGCCCGCGAACGTCTGTGCGACAAACAGGCGATCCTCGCCGTTCGTCACGGCGAGCACGAAGACGCGTGAGTCGGGGCGCAAGGCGGTCGCGGGCAGCAGGTGCGCGTCGTCACGCACGATCGTGACGGCGTGGTCGGCGATCTCCTGCGCAAGTTTTTCCGCGGCGGCGGTCGAGACTTCGGTGTCGATGTTTTCGAGCGGCGTGATGCGTTGTTTGACGAGGCCGAGATCGTACTTCGCCGCAAGCAGGCGCCGCGCGGAGTCTTCAATCCTCTTCTCTGTTAGTCGCCCCGACTGCACGGCTTCGCGCACGCCGCGCAGGGTCGCGTCCGCGTCCGAAGGCTTCAAGAGCATGTCCGTCCCCGCGAGCAGCGCGCGGACGGCTGACTCGCCGGGCGTGAAGTAGATCGTCAAGCCGCTCATGTCGAGCGCGTCGGTCGTGACGATGCCGTCGAAGCCGAGGTCGCGGCGCAGGATGCCGGTCAGAACTTGCGGCGAGAGCGTGCCCGGTAGCGTCGCGTTCTCGGTCAACACTTCGCTGTCGGCGTAGGTCGGTCGGTTCGTGTTCGCGCGCGGCAGCGGCGCGACGGTCGTCGGATCGATCTGCGGCAGACCGATATGCGCCGACATGACGGAGCCGACGCCCGCCGCAATCGCCGCGCGGAACGGGACGAGTTCCACCGCATCGAGGCGCGTGCGCGGCAGGTTGATGACGGGAAGCCCGCGGTGCGAGTCGGTCGCCGTGTCGCCGTGACCGGGGAAGTGTTTGGCGGTCGCAATCACCCCGCCG
>JBJMGS010000167.1:0-7645 GCA_045807785.1 Pyrinomonadaceae bacterium | reverse complement strand
TCTGGAACGGCGAGCGCGAAGGCACGGGGCGCGGCGGCGGAGTCTGTGAACGCGACGGCTCAACACGCTCGCGGGTTGATTCGCTGACGGGTGGGCGCGTCGGGGCGACCGTGCGCGCCGTGTCCGCGCTCACGCCGACGGCGGGCGTCGTGCCGCCCGCTTCGACCGCGGGGGGCGGAGTCGGCGCGCCGCCCGTCGTGGTCGGTTCGAGCAGGGGCTGTGTCTGCGCCGTTGTGTCGGGCGGCGGAGATTGTGCCGCGGGCGGTTGGAGTTGCGCGCCGGAGGCGTCAGTTCCCTCTCTGCGTTCGGTTGTCGCGGGCTCGTTGAGCCCGAGCGTGATGAAGCGGTCGTTAGTTTTGCGTCGCCAAAATGCCATGAAGGTTGCCGATCTGTCCCCGCGCCGTGTTGGTTTGAAAGTGGGAGATTATAACTGTAAGAGCGGCGAGACGACAAAGTTGACCGGCGGACGCGAAATGTTTTGCCGCACGGCGTCATAGAGGGTTGGAAACTATGGCTCCTCACCCCCGCAACCCAGACGGCAGCCCTCCCTTCGGGCTGCCGTTCTGCTTTTTCACATTTAATCAGTGATGAGAACGGCGCGGAAGCGCCGCGCGAGCTGACGCGCGAGGGTCAGGGCTTGGGCTTCGGCGCGTCGAGCGTGGCGTCGCCCGCTTCGCTCTTGAAGCGCTTGAAGTTGCTCCACTCGGTCGTCTCATAGACGCTCATCTTTTTGAAGATGAAACCCTTGCCGTTGGCGTTCCAGTGGTAGAAGCGGGGCATCCAGTACCCTTCTGGGAGCCGCGCGCGCTCGAAGACGAAGCCAGCGCCTTTGATGTTCATGAGGAGACCGCCGCCGAGCTTGAAGTCGTCGGTGAGCCGCGCCTCAATGCGCGCGACGACCTTGTCCGCTGCGTCGATCCAGATGAGCCCGACGATCTTTTTGAGTATCTCGTCGTTCTTCGACTTCGGCACGAAGTCTGTGCGCGCACGATAGTCAAAGACGACCGACTCGCGCCCGTTAAAAGTCTCGCGACGCGGCGAGATGAACTCGCAGGCGCGCAGCAGGTCATCGAGCCCAAAGCCGTAATCGCCGAGCTTAATGCGGAAGCCGCCCGCGCCTTTGCGCCCGTTCGGGTCGGGCTTGTCGTGCTCGTGCGTGGCGAGGTAGTCGGCCACCTGCTTCTCCTGCCTGGCGGCTTCGGCGGGCGAGAGCGGCGTGCCGTTCTCCTCGACGAGCTTGCCGACGTTTTGACCCGCCGGCGTCAGGAAAATATCGAAGACCTTTGAAGTCTCTTTCGTCGTCTCGCCCCTTTCGTTCAGTTCCCGCTCCACGTTCTTGACCGTGTATGTGAATTCCTCGAACCGCACGTTCGTCGCGGGCTCTTTCTCCACGACCTCGCGGATTAGGGCGCGGGCGTCCAGCCCTTCTGCCTTCGGCGCGTCGAAGACCGCGGCGGCGAAGTTCGTGTTGTAGCGCACGGACTGGAGCGCGAGCATGACCGACCCGGCGTCTTCGAGATTCAGTTCGACGCGATGTGGCTCGTTAATCCCATTCTCGGCGCGGTACTCCGCGAAGCGCGCGAGCGTCTGACCACTCGCTTCACGGACGGCGAGCAGCAGCTTCGTCGTCGTGCCGAAGAGGTAACGCAGGCGCGCGCCGTCACGCGAGCGGAACTCGATGGCGTAAGCCTGCTCGCCCCCGACCGCCTCGACGCCGGACGTGACCGCGGAAAGGTTCTGCCGCTTGTAGTCGAAGAGCTTCGACGCTTCGAGCGTGGCGCGCAGGCGCGCGATCTTGGCGCGCTCGTCCGTCAGGGTTCGCACCACGCCGTCGCGCCCGCGCACCCAGGCAGCGCGCGGCGTCGTGCCCCAGCTCACCTCGCCGCCCGCGAGTTGCACCGCGCCGTAGAGGGACGCCGGCGACTGCGTGCGCGTCGTGGCGCGCCCGTCAGTTTGATCCACGGCGCTCGCTGCCCACTCGTAGGTCGCGTCGGCGACGGCGGCGAGCCGTTTTTTGCCCCCGACGGCTTTAACATAATCACCGATGATCTTATCCGGCGAGGGCAGCTTCTGCCGCGAAGCGTCCGCCCGCGTCTGTGCAAAGGCGGGCAGCGTGAAAGCGAGGGTGAAGATGAGCGCATTGATGACGAAGAAGCGGCTGATGCGTGCGACCGTCGAGGACGACGCCGACCGACTCTCGCGTGCGGGGCTGGACATCGTTCGCGGGCTTCTCCCTTTCGTCGATTCGGCGCGGCAGCTGAAGTCCGCGTCAAGAAATGCCAAGCATGACCTTCAGACAAGACGTTTCAGGGCGGTAAGTCGTTAACGTCTTAGATAATGATGCCACTCGCATTGAGCACTCATCCGGCGGGTCGAGACGCCGGTCAACGCGGCGGAGAGCACCTTCGTTAGCGTTACGAACGCGACGATGAAAGCGTCGCGCGCCGGGCAAGGCTGGGGGCTGGCTGCCCGAAAATACGATTTACTAATCGAGCCGTCGGTGGCACAATCGCCCCGGCATCACGCCGCACCCGGTTGACTTTCACGCGACCGACGTCCAAACCACCCGCAAGGATCACCCTCGTATGAAAATATCAGATTCCGTGCGCCACAGCCTTCGCCCCGCGACGCGCCCACTCGCCGCGTTACTCCTGCTCGCCGCCCTCGCCCCGACGACGCCAGCCCAGAGCCTGAACGGGTTTGAGAAGAAGCGGGCTCAGTCCATGCTTGATCAGGTCATGGAGGACATCAGGAAAAACTACTACGATCCGCAGTTCCACGGCGTTGACGTGGACGCTACCTTCAAAGCCGCGGGCGAGAAGCTCAAGAACGCGGTCACCAACGGTCAGGCGATGGGCATCATCGCGCAGGCGGTGATGGAGTTGAACGACTCTCACACCTTCTTCATCCCGCCGCAGCGCCAGGTGAACATCGACTACGGTTTCCAGATGATGATGGTCGGCGACGAGTGCTACGTCAGTGAAGTCACGAAGGGGAGCGACGCCGAGGCGAAAGGGTTGAAGGTCGGCGATCGCGTCGTGCTCTTCGATCAGTTTCAGCCCGCGCGCGAAAATTTCTGGAAGCTGCTCTACCTCTACTACGCTCTCAGACCGCAGCCGGGCGTGCGGCTCACCGCGCTCGGCCCCGACGACGCGCAGCCCCGCCAAATCGACGTCATCGCCAAGATGACGGATCGCAAGCGGCTCGACCTCAGCAACTACAGTGACTACATGGAGTTGGTTCGCGCGGGCGAGAAGGCAGAGCGCGCCCGCGTCCACGGTCACCGCTTCGCAGAGGTCGGCGAAGAACTCCTGATCTGGAAGATGCCAGCCTTTGACCTCTCCCCCGACGAGGTTGACGCGGCGATGACGAAGGCCGGCAAGTTCAAATCCTTGATCATCGATCTGCGCGGCAACGGCGGCGGCGACGAACTAACGCTGCTCCGCCTGCTAGGCAACTTCTTCGACCACGACCTAACCGTCGGCGAGGTGCTGACGCGCAAGGAGTCGAAGCCGCTCGTCGCGAAGGCGCGCGGGGGGAAGACTTATCAGGGCAAGGTCGTCGTGCTCGTGGACGCCGAGTCGGCTTCGTCATCTGAAGTCTTCGCGCGCGCGATGCAGTTGCAGAAGCGCGGCACGGTCGTCGGCGACCGCAGCGCCGGCGCCGTGATGCGCGCGCGCGAATATTCGCACGCTGTTGGCATCGACACGGTCACGTTCTACGCCGCACAGATCACCGACGCCGATCTGAAGATGACTGACGGCAGGAGCCTCGAGCGCGCGGGCGTCGTGCCCGACGAGACGCGTCTCCCGAACGGAGCTGACCTCGCAGCCAAGCGCGACCCGGTGCTCGCCTACGCCGCCTCGCTCGCGGGCGTCGAGCTCAACGCCGAGAAGGCTGGGGCGCTGTTCCCCGATCCCAAAAAGTAGTCGTGAAAACCCGATCCCGAGTCAGACCGGCTGCGCCTGCTCGACCGGCTGCTGCGTGGCTTTGACCACGGCGGCGGCGGGCTGGCTGCGCGAGCGGAGTTTGGCGCGACCGGGCGCGACCTGCCCCTGCTCGCAGGCTTCGACGAGGGCGTTGACGACTTCCCCGTCGTAGCGCGTGCCGACGAAGGTCTTGATGAGCGCGAGCGCTTCGTCGAGGCTCATCGCCTTCTGGTAGGGGCGGTCGGTCGTCATCGCGTCGAAGGTGTCGGCGACCGAGACGATGCGCGCCTGCATCGGGATGTCATCGCCCTTCAAGCCTTGCGGGTAGCCCTGCCCGTTGACCATCTCGTGGTGCATGTACATGCCGGGCAGGAAGTCGCGCATGGCGGGAATCTGCGACATGATCTTGAAGCCCTTTTGCGGGTGGCCCTTCATCACCTCGTACTCTTCGGCGGTGAGAGGCGCGGGCTTCTTCAGGATGTTGTCGTCGATGCTGATCTTGCCCACGTCGTGCAGCAGGGCGCTGACGCGCAGCTTCTCGTACTCTTCGTCGGAAATGCCGAGCCGCTCGGCGATGGCGAGCGAGAAGCGCGCGACGCGCTCGGAGTGCCCGCGCGTGTACGGGTCTTTGCCGTCAATCGCGGCGGCGAGCGCTTTGACCGTTCCGAGGAACAGCTCGCGGTTCTCTGCGGCGGCGCGGCGCAAGTCCTCGATATAGTGTTCGAGCTGATCGGTCATCGAGTTGAATGACGTGCCGAGTTCGCCGAGTTCGGTGCGGCTGCGCACCTCGATGCGCTGCGAGAAGTTGCCGGAGGCGATGCGCCCGGCGGCTTCCGCCAGATCGCGCACGGGCTGCGTGAGCTGCTTGGCGAAGAGGAAGCCGGCGAGCAGCGCGAAGGTGGCGGCGAGCAGGCTGATGGCAAGTGTCCACTTGCGCATGTCAGAGACCGAGCGCAGCGCCGCCTGCTCGTTCTGGATGGCGATGACGCCGAGGCGCGCGTCGTCGTCGAGTTCGGCGGTGGCGTAGGCACCGAGCATCTCGACGCGCTGCCCGTCGCGCTCGGCGATGAACGGCGCAAGCGCCGACTGCACCTGACGCCCCGTGTCCATCCAGTCCTGCACGACCTTGAGATCGGTCATCGAGCGTTCGGCGTAGGCGATGCGCGCGTCCGGGTGCGCGACGGCGCGTCCCTGCGCATCGACGACGAAGATGACAGGACGACCCTGCTCCAACAGCTCGCGCTCGCTCTGCGTCGTCGGCTGGCCGACCGTCTTGAAAACTTCCTGGAACGAGATCACGGCGACGACCGCCGCTGTCACCTCCTCGCCATTGGCGCCGCCCATCACGGGCGCGGCGACGGTTAGGCTCATCTCCTGCGACGAGCGGATCAGGTGCGGGCGCGTGACGACTATCCCTCGCCCGCTCATCCGCGCGAGCACCTCACCGACTCGCTCGTTCAACTCCTCACGCCCGATGACGTCCGTCTTGTAGGCCGAGCGCGGCACGCCGCCGACGGGCAGGATCGAGAGCGCGATGATGTTCGGATCGTCAACGACCGCACGTTGCAGCCTGGCGTCGGAGTCGCCCTCGTTCAACACTCGCACGCCGCCCGCGAGTTCAAACGCGCGCGCCAGCCCCGTCACCACGTCGCGATAGCGCTGACCGTAGAGTTCGATCTGCCGCGCCTTGTCCTCGGCGAGCTGCGCCTGGTAGCGCCCCTCGACCGCTCGCAGCTCGCTCGCACTGCGGTTCGACAGCATCCACCCGGCGAGCGCCAGCGGCACGAGCCCGACGACCAACAGCGTCGCGAGCACGATATAGAGCAGACGTATCCGGCGAAAACGTTCGAGCATCGGGGTGTGAACTATTAACTGAGCGGGAACTTGAGAGGAGTGTCAGGGCAAGTGCGACTGTGGCAGCGGGCGGCGCAGGCGTCAGCCAGTTTTTTACCGCCTAACTCATACTAGACAGCCACTCACGGGGCTGTCAACAACTTCCCCGACGAACGGCGCTTCCGGGTGAAAAATCGGTGCAAGATTGATGATCGGCGGCGGGAGTTCCTTCCCGGCTGGCGCGGGCGGAAGCCGCCGCATGAAGTCTAGCGGAAGTTTGACGGCGAAAGTCTATGCAACACTTGCAGGGCGACGTTGATGATAATCACGAGTGCCCAAACCGCGAGCACCGCATAGACGCCGGAATTATCGATCCCCAGGTAGTGTCCGGCATCGCCGGGCACGAACTCTGTCCACACCGCCAACGCCAGCAAACTACTCGCCGCCATCCTGCGCGAGAAAGCCTCGTCGCGCACGTCCACAGAAAAATAGATGGCGCCGAGTCCAAAGGCGAAGCCCACGAACAGGGTTTCGAGAAGATCGATTGTCTCTTCAATGCCAAATTTAATTGTGCGCGGCTTCAGGAAGAGCAATGTCACCGAGATGAGCAGCAAGTGCCACGCGAAGAACCTTCGGGAGACTCGTCGTAGTAGGCTCATGATCAATACTCCTGTACGGGCGCAGGAGAAAACTTAGGGGGACGATTTGCGCTAAATGTACAAGGAGTAACGATGAGGGCAGGGGCAGGGCATGCACAGCATCTTTAACCGAAACGACACGGCTGGCGCAATCATCGTTGATGGCCCTGTTGCCTGTTGGATAATTTCGTCTTTGTGAGGTAAAGGACGGTATTAATCATAGCTGTCACCAAAATAAATCCGACCATGAAACGGAAAACATCTTCGGGGGAGGAAGGGCGACCGAAGACGGTATATAGTACTGGTTGATAAACTAGAGTACCGAACAGAAGACAGGCACCGAGCGTTCGTGCACCTCTGCTACTTATCCTAGCTAAAAGAGTAATCAGGACAATGGTATTCAATCCCATGAGTACTACCAATGTAATAACGCGTAACAGGAAAAAATCTGCGGGCACGCCAATCCAGACAGAAAAACCGACAAGGGGTAAAAAGATTAAGAGCCATGCCTTGAGTTTTTTTGCGACTTCTTGTGTGAGTTCCATCATCACCTCCAGTTATGATTAATGAACCATCTGTAGCACGAGCGCATAAGATTAAGATTACTGTTTATAACCTTATGCGCTCGTGCTGAATGGTACGGGTCATGAAGTGTGCAGCTATCCTCTCGGACAGAATTTGAAGCAATCATCTGCCCGGTTATTCATGCACGCTTCCCAAGCGTTCTGGCATCCATAGACCTTTGCCATCCCGTAAACACCAAAGGCAATAGCGCAAAAGATCGCACCAGCTCCTGCTGTAAAAGCTGCACAGCCTGCTGTTCCAATTCCGGATGCTCCGAGTGCCTCTGTGTAGCAAGTTCTCCAAGTCAGATCGCAGTTCCTTTCCTTTCGCGCCATACAGTCGAGACACCAATTAACGCTCGGATCGATGCCATACATTCCGCCGCCACCGTCGTCGAAACCGCCGAATGGATCGCCACAGTTCATACCGAATCTATCGCCAAAGGTGTCACCATCAAACCACCCGTCGCCGCCGAACGCACACGAGTCCTGCACAGGTGCCGGAGAGAATGATGAGAGTGAAGTGAACGAAGCGCGCAGATATTGACCGAGGTCTAACCCGGGCTTACTGTCCCGCCGGACGGCGATGAGTTTGCCCGCGCGGTCGTAGTCGTAGCGCAGGCTGACGCCGTCCGCGTCGGTGGCGCTGCGCAGGCGCCCCCGGTGGTCGTAGCCAAAGGTA
>JBJMGS010000166.1:0-4137 GCA_045807785.1 Pyrinomonadaceae bacterium | reverse complement strand
GCCGTGCCGAGTTCGGTCCACGCCTGAAAGTCCTGCGGGTCGGCGGCGAGCAGCGCGTCGTACTGCGCGACCGCTTCGTCGTACTCCTTCTTATCCATCGCCGCGCCGGCATGTTCGAAACGCTTCTGGTTCGCGGCGCTACGCTTGTACAGATCGTCGGCGGAGACGGTGGCGGCGCGCGCGGGCTTCGGGGCGGCGTCCGCACGCCACGCCATGACGATGTTCTGTACGAAGTCGTTCTTGTAAGGGGAATTGACGTTGATCTGCTTGAGCCGCGCGACCTCGCGATTCTCGACCTCGACGACGATGTCGTAGAAGCCGTTGCGCAGGTTCAAGAAGCGGTAGCGCCCGTTGTTGGAGACGGACTGTCGCCCCACTAACGTCCCGTCCGCCAGGTAAAGAAGGATGTCGAAAGAGAGCGGCGGCTTGACCGACGCGCCCTCGGCCTCTTCCACTTTCAGATCGCCGTAGAGCGTGTGGTTGCCGCCCACCTGCGCGCGCGCCGCGAAGGCTGGGAGCAGCGCCGCGAGCACGGCGGCGACGGCGAGGCGTTTGATCTTCACTCCACGTCGCAACGCACCCGGCGCCCGCCCGGACAGACTTCGCATGATCATTCCTCCACCGAATCGTTGAGCGCGGACGCTTCCGGCTTCCTCCCCGCTAAGAGAGTGACAAGTCGGGCGTCGCGCGCCGACACGTCTAGGACAAGGCGCGGGCACGGGATGTTTAGCCCCGTGCCCGCGTCGTAGATTCGAGCCGCCGCTGTTTAGAACTGGTAGCGGAAGCCGAACTGCATCACACGGCGCTCGCCCTGGATGCCGGAGTAAGTGCCCCAGTTCTGCGGGGGCGTGTTGTTCTGCGGGTCGAGCACGATGCCGTAGCCGTCGCGTCCGCCGCGCAGGCTGCCCATACGCTGCGTGTTGGTGACGTTGAACGCCTCGAAGCGCAACTGTAGTTTGTGCGTCTCGCTCCAGGGCATCGTGAACGACTTCGACAGGCCCATGTCGAGCACGACGTAGCCGGGCAGGCGGAAGACGTTGCGGTCGCCGGTCTCGCCGGGCTTGGGGTTGCGGAAGCCCTGGTAGGCCGCCGTCCGGTTGCAGCCGAAGAGTGCCGGCGCGTCGATGTCGCCGCGCGTCGAACAGTCGTCGATGGCGCGCGTCCGTACGCCGTTGCTCTGCACCTCCCAGTTGGTCGCCCAGCGCGCGTCGTCGAACGGCGCAGAGATGGGGAGCCCCGAGTTGTAGCGGAAGATGCTCGACAACTGCCAGCCGCCGAGGACGCCGTTGACCACCTTGTTGGTGGTGTCGAAGAGCAGGCGTCCGTGACCGACCGGCAGTTGCCACACGCTGTTGAAGTTGACGATGTGGCGCACGTCGAAGTCTGAGACGGAATAGTTGTCGTGCTGGCGCAGTGGGTTGAGGATGAAGGCGGAGCCGTAGCTGCCGCTCGTCTGCAACCCCGAAGCGTCGTCCATCGACTTCGAGAAAGTGTAGTTGAAGTCCATCGTCAGGCTGTTGCCGAGTCGCTCGCGGATGGAGAGCGTGGCACCGTGGTAGTTCGAGTTGGCGATGGTGGAGAAGGAGGAGAGCGCGGCGTACTGCGACTGGAAGAAGAGGTTGTGTCTTCCGGCGGCGCGGAGCGCGCCGTCGATATCGACCTGCGTCGTCGTCCAGTCGTTGCCGTTGAAGCGCTGCGCGTCGATGTAGACGGCCTGCGTGATCGTGCGCCCCGCGCCGCGGCTGCCGGCGACGAAGGTCTGGAAGCCGGGGACGCCGGTGAACAAATTCTCGAAGTACGGGATCGGCGCGACGTTATCGACCGACACCCCCGCGCGGCGGAAGTCTTCGAGCATCCCGGCGGCGGTGTACCAGTCCATGCCAGAGCTGGGGTCGCGCAGGTCGTTGGGCATCATCACGTCGCGCGAGGCGAGCAGGTTGCGACCCAGTCGTCCGATGTAGCTCGCCTGCACGACGAGTCCTTTCGGCAGTTGGCGCTCGAAGGTCACGTTCCACTGGTAGTTGGTCGGCGACTTAATCTCCTCGTCGAGCGAAGTCTCGATGCGCAGCGAATCGAAGTCCGCCGGCAGTTGCTGTGGGAATCTCAGCGGGGCCGGCGGCGTGATGCCGGGGAAGCTGCGCACGTCCTGTGCGAAGCCGGTGAAGAGCGGGCACGGGACGGTCGTCGTGTTGCACCGACCCGTCGGGCTCGTGACGGACGACGAGAAGCCGAGCGAGTTGGCGGTGTCAAAGCGCACGGCCAGCGCCTGCCCGATGTAGTCGTTGGTGATGCCGAAGCCGCCGCGCAACACGGACTGGCTGTTGGTGCCGAAGAAAGACTTCAGCAGCCCGCCCTTGAAGTTGGGCGACCACGCGACGGCGAGGCGCGGCTGGAAATTGTTCTTGTCCCACGGGTACATCGAACTGCGCCCGTTGGCCGGACCCGACAGATCGACGAGCAGCGGCTCGTCGTAGTTCTGTCCCTTCGCGGACGCCTCGATGCGGCGGCGGAAGTATTCGGAGAGGGGAATGTTCGGCTTCGCTTCGTAGCCTTGCGTCTCGTAGATGGGGCGACTGAGTCCGTAGCGCAGCCCGTAGGTAAGCGTCAGGTTCGGGCGGACGCGCCAAGAGTCCTGCCCGTAGAGATCGTACTCCTCTGTGGCGAACTCGCGGTCGACGGCCGTGCCGACCGGGAGCGGGTTGCCCGATTTGTCGAAGTTGTAGCGAGCCGTGTAGGTCGTCAGGCGTCCGAGCAGTCCTGAGACAGCGTTCTGGATGACGGAGGTCTGCCCGCTGGCCGCCGGCGAGAAGGCGATGACGGCGTTGGAGAGCGGCGTCCCCGAACTCGCATAGTAAGAAGGGTTCGTGTACGCCGTGTCGAAAGAGGTGGAGAGGCTCGAGCGGCGGTTGCGGATGACGCGGATGTTGGTGCCGAACTGCGCCGAGTGGTTGCCGGCGAGCCACGAGAAATCGTCGGTGAAATTCTGCGTCGGCGTCGTGCGCGCGACGGTGCGCGAGTCGAGCACCGGGAAGTAAACGAAGCGGAAGTAGACCTCGTTCTTAGCCGAGTCGCCGCCCGCTGTGAAGGCTTCGCGCGTCAGCCCGTAAACGAAGTGGTTGACGAAGCGGTTGCTGATCGTCCAGGTGTGGCTGAGGGCGATCCCGACCGGGTGCGACCAGGTGTCTGGGCGCGGCGAGTCGGGGAAGACGGGGAGCCCCGCGATCAGGTCGTAGATGACGCTGGTGCGCGCGTAGAGCGATTGGTTCTTCGTCAGGTTGTAGTCGAACCGGGCGACGTGCGAATTCAGATCGACGGGCTGTGGGGCGTTGAAGCGGTAACCGGCGGTGTTCAGGAGCACGGTGCCGCTCCCGCTCTTGAAACTGTCGCCGGTCGAGCCGAAGTCGTTCGCCGGATACCTGGCCGCCGCCGCCGCGAGGGCGGCGGTTGCCACCGGGTTGACGCCCCCGAGGCCGGGGAAAATGGTGGCGAGGTTGGCGGCGGTCAGCGTCGTGACGCCGCCCGCCGGGTTGACGTAGCGCAGCTCGCCGCGCCCCATGCTGGCGAGCGGGACGCGCGAGAGGACGCTCGTCTGGCTGCGCTCGCGCCGCGCCTCATAGCTGTAGAAGAAGAACAGCTTGTCTTTGACGATGGGGCCGCCGATGGCGCCGCCGAAGGTGTTGCGGATGAGGGAGGGGCGCTCGACGCCGCTGCGGTTGTTGAAGAAGTCGTTGGCGGAGAGGATCGTCGGGCGGTGGAACCAGAAGGCCGCGCCGTTGAAGTGGTTCGTGCCGCCCTTGGTGATGAGCGAAATCTGCGCCCCGGAGGAACGCCCGGCCTGCGCGTTGGCGTTGACCGTGGTCACGCGGAACTCTTCGATAGCTTCGGAGTTCAGGCGCAGCACCGTGTTGCCCGAAGGGGTCACGTCGCTGCTGTTGGTCGTGCCGAGCTGGTTATTCTGCTGTTCGTTGATGTCCACGCCGTCGAGCGTGACGTTCGACTGGTCGCTGCGCGCGCCGGCGACGTAGCCCGTGCGGGTGACGCCAGGCTGTAGCGTCAGCAGCGTGGCGATGTTACGCGTCTCGAGCGGCAGTTGCGTGATCTGCTGCGCCACGAAGTTGTTGCCGAGCGTGGCGTCCT
>JBJMGS010000165.1:0-7133 GCA_045807785.1 Pyrinomonadaceae bacterium | reverse complement strand
TAGTCGTCAGCTCGACTTTGACGTTAGCCTTCTTTAGCGTCACGGCGTAGTAGCCGGGCTCAGCCGTCTCGTCCTGTTTTGGCGAGGCTAAGTCTGACGGGTTGACAGCGCCAACCTGCGGGGTGAGACGAAAGTTACCGTACTTGCTCTCGCCGCCCGTGCCGGAAACGTGCGTTTGCGAAAAGCCGATGATGGGTTTGTCAGATTCGTAGCCGGAGGTGTCCCAGTGGTTCGGGTCTGGATTTGGAACTGTATCCGGGCTCGGGTTGGCAAAGCCGAACGGAACAGCCGCACCGGGCACTGTGTTGCCCCCACCATCAACCCCGATGAACGGATCAACGTCTGCGAGTAGGGGCGTAGTTGCGCGAGTTTGCGTCGGCGCGACGCTTTGATAGATGAAGAGCAGACACAACAGCGTCGTCAGCAGGCGGCGGAAAACTTGGGGCGCGTCGCCGTCCACTGCTTTTGTCGTCCGCCGGAGCCCGCACCACATTCTTTGAATTCTCATTAACGCTTGATCTTCAGTCTCAGCCGATTTTTTCAAAGATGATGTGATAGAGATCGAAATTAAGCGCGGTGGCTTTGCTGTTCTTCCCGATTAGCTTGAACATCACGTGGTTATCTCCCTCCTTCAACTCAAGCTCGGCTAGTGGGAGCACGGGACTCTTACGCCGTTCAGGTGCGTAAAGGTCAACGGCTTGGCCGACACCGACTTCATTGCTGAATATCTGCACGATGGACTGTGTCGGGCCTTCTATTGCTTCGATGGAGACGCGGTACTTACCCGCGACTGGCATCTCGCAGATGAAAGAGATGTAATGCGGGCCAAACACTTCACGATCTTCTGCACGCATTGAGAGATGCCGCAACTGCTCGTTGCCGACCTTGTCGTCCTGCTTCGTCAAAACTGCATTCGACCATGAGAAGGCATGAATCGGCGTCGTCCAACCCGGCGTGAAGACTATCCTTTCGGGGTCTAAAACTTTTCTCAACGCCAGCTCTGGCACACTGAGACTCGCTGTAGGTTTGTTTTCTGAATAGAAGAATGTCACAGCGGTATAGTCCGCCGGAACACGATTGCCTTCCGGCCCGTGTTCGATGGTTGAACGCACACTTTGTCTGTAGGCATAAGCGTCAGTCAGCAGGAAGCGGTAGCCAGCGGAGCGACCCAAATATCGCTTAAAGTCGAGGCAGCCGCTGAGAGGCAGCGAAACTCTGCTTTCCCAACGACCGGGTACGTCGTACCAGCCTCCGTTGAAAAAATCCTCCGACCCCGTGCCGTGGATAGTCATTTCGCCATCAAGCGTGGTCTCGTCGTCGCCCTCGAAAAATTCGGGAATGGCTCCTGTCTGAAACCCCTGCGCCTGTAAGAGGAAGCCGACGACGTGCCCGCGTCCCTGCGTCTCGATGAAGGTGAAGGGTCGGCCTTCGATCGTCGGGTTCTCACGCCGCCAGACGGCATAGAGCTTGCCCTCCTCTTTCGTCCGCCCGGCATCAGCGAATTTAACTTCCGCCTGCACGTCAATGGCCGACCCCGATGCTTGCTCCGAGACAAGTTCAATGCGCGCAGATCTGTCGAAGGGCATCGGCAAGTAAACGTAATTCATATCTTCCGATGTGCCAAGCAGTAGTGATTTCATCGCGGGCTGACCCCAGGCATAGCCAAAGAAGTCCCCGACGGGACACGTGATCGAGGGGCTGCTTTCTCCGTCCCAGTAAAACTTAATGAGCACGTCCCGCCCCTTGCCGGCGAAGGCCTGAGCCGGGCCGAGACGCAAGCCCGCGATTCGTCCCGGGTGGTTCGTCTCGAAGATGGTGACTGCTTTGCCAGGTGCGAGCGTGTGGCTGGACGTCTGCGTTTGCAGTTGCCTGCCATCACTTACGTTGTAGGAACTGATGTCTGTACCTGTCGCGGAGAATAATTTTCTTGCCCTTTCCAGATGTTCTTTGAAATCTGCAGAGGGTTCAGCCGTGTAGGACTCGATCCGCGTGTTCGCAGGGTAAGTGGCGTAGTTGATTTGATAGAAGTTAAAATTGTCGGCTTTAACAATGACCTTGCAGGATTCTTTGTAAGGCAAAGGCAAATAGGAATAAAAGCCGCCTACGCCGAAACCGACTACGGGTGAGAGAAAGGGAAACTGATTGCCGCTGAACAGGTCTATGAATTTAACTTGGATACGCGGCTGCGCCTCGCCGTCAAAATAAAACTCCACCATGTCGTCGCTTGGTGTCGGCGTCCAAATCCGATAGATGACCCCAGGGCCCTTCAAATCAGCGATGACCAGTCCACCGGCTTCTTTCCTGATGAATGAATACTTCCCTGAGAACCCGTCTTCGTTCCCCCCGGTTCTGTCATAGCTGGAGATGGAGGCAACTTTAACTGAGGGTTTGAAGGAAGGCAGCGCGTCAAGTCTGTGTAGCTCTTCGATGCCGGGCTGTGGCTTTGCTTGAGCATGGATAGTCTGGCCACGCAACGGCGCGGGCACAAGGATCAAGAACAAGAAGATATATAAACGCACGTGTCAATTGAACTCCTATCTCAAGCGTGATCTCAGTTCAGAGTAAGCTTTCAGACGCTGCCCGCCAGAGGCGCTCACTCTATACCAAAAAAAGCTTGGCGGGAAGAGGTGAATCAAGAAAGGATATTGCTAGAAAATTGCGCCAAAAAGCCTCGTATTACTCAAAGATCAGCCTACAAGAGTTCACGTCTCCGCGGGATATAATGAACAGGCCAGAAGAACTCAACTGTCCCGTCCGCACTTCACTATCTATCCTCAAGTTAGGAAGCCTGATGAAACTTCACGAGGATTATTGCTCTATAACTGTTATGTTCATTAGGCTGAGGGAGAATCGAACTTAGTAACCCGGCGCACAAATTGATGCCTATATACAATAAGTCTGACCGCGAGGCTGCCCACCTCAGCATCTGCGTTACTTTAACCTGCTCGGAGTAAAATATTTTTATCTCACTGTAACGATGATATTTCACAGACTCCGCCTTTATCTTTGACAAGACCGATTCAACTGATGAGTAGGGATTTTGTAGGTGCTCGACAAGCCAGTCCGGCTGAGCTTTATTAAGTTGAACTAAGCTCCTCTGAAATTCTTCGTCTGTTTGCCGAGCGCGCGGGCCGTGAGGGAAAGTGACCACAACCGCAGTTCGTGCGACTCTCACCAACTCCGCCACTGCCTCATCTCGCACGTCCAACGGCAAATGTTCGAGTACATCTATTGACGCTACGACAGGAACGGACAGGTTGGCGAATGGAAGCGATGTTATGTTTGCCTGAACAAATATCTGGCTCTTGTCTCGGCGCGTCGGGCAATTAATATCCGTGCCTATAGTGTTCGCTGAGCCGACGAAATCGGCTAAGCCGTAATCGCCGCACCCTACATCTAGTAATGTCTGACCAGACGACAGGATAAGTTTTAGGGCGCGAGCCACATCTAAATTACGACACCGAGTATCCCACCCAAACTTGAAGAGCAATTCATGGGTCTTACCAAGAATCATAAATGTCTCCGGGGCTCCTTATTGCTTTAACCGTATTTCTGGGCGTCGGAAATGGTTAAGGGCTGTGTCTAACTACACAGGTTGTGCTGCGAGCGTAATATAACACCCGGGAATGAGCATGTTCTCCTGTGCCCCGCTAGCTAAATCCGCTTTCGGGCGCACACCGCCTCAGCCTCTAAAATCCCTTGCCGCGCCCTGAGGCGTAGGAGTATGCTGCGCGATATCGAGCTTCACTCGGCTCTCCCCGCCGTTCGGTTGCGTCGGAAAGGAAGGTACGCTATGAGGAAAGCCTGCAAGACATTCGCTAACCTGTCGCTCGCGGTCATGTTCGTTGTGACCTGCGCCGCCTTCGCAGGGGCGCAGAACCGGGAGGAGCACTTCATCTCGGCGCGCGCCGGCGGAGTTAATTTCGTCTCCGGCGACGTGACGTTCAAACGCGCCGGGAAAAACGCCTGGCAGCAGCTCGCGACGACCGACGAGTTGAAGAGCGGCGACTTGGTACGCACGGGCGCGGACGGTCGCGCCGAGATTCTCCTGAACCCCGGCTCGTACCTGCGCCTCGGTGAAAACTCCGAGTTCGAGTTGAGCGACGCCGTGCTCGACACGCTCAGACTCAAACTCATCGCGGGGAGCGCGCTCCTAGAAGCCGCCGGCTTCGACGACGCCGACATGGCCGTCGCCTTCGACACGCCGGAGACGCACGCTTCCATCGTGCGCAGCGGCATCTACCGCTTCGATGTCGCCGCCGGCACGACCGAACTCTTCGTGCGCAAGGGTCGCGCGCTCATCGGGCGCGAGCGCACGCTCGTGAAGGAAGGAATGTCGGCGCACGTCGGCGCGACGGGCACGGTCGAGATCGCCAAGTTCGACAAGAAGCAGAAGGACACGCTCGACCTGTGGGGCAAGGAGCGCGCGCAGGAGATCGCGCGCGTGACGCAGAAGCTGCGATTCAAGCAGGTGAACTCTGCGCTGTCGCAAGTGCCTTGGGACAGTTTCTACCGGAGCAACAACCTGTTCGGCATCTGGTTCTACGCCGCGTCCTCGCGCGCCGGCGGCTGCTACACTTTCCTGCCCTTCTACCCGTGGGTTTCGCCCTACGGCTACAGCCCCGATTTCATGCCAGTCTTCGGCTACCTCTGCGGCTCTTGCCATCGCCAGTACTACAACCCGCACCCGTATTATCCTTCGGGCGGCGGCGGGATGACGACGGCGAGCGGCACGACGAACACGGGCTCGACGCCGAGCGCGTCGCCGGGTATGTCTCCGGGCACGTCGCCTGGCATGTCGCCGGGCACGTCGTCTGGTCCGGGCATGAGGCCCGACACCGGCTCGCGGACTTTCTCATTGCCCCACGGCGGCGACAGCCCGGCGGCCTCGCCGGTCTCGAGTCCCGGCGGCGGGAGGGTGCAGGGCGTGCCGCGAGACCACTAGCCATCGGCGCCGAGACCTGAAAGAATCAGCCGGACGTGAAACGAGACGCCCCGCCGCGCGACACCTAGCGCGGCGGGGCGATTTCATTTGCGACGGCGCGCGCAGCGCGCGTGACGGCGGCGACCGTGTTCGCGCCCGCCGCCGTGTCGCCGACCAGGTAGAGGTTCGGCAGGTGCGTGCGGTAACTTGCGGCATCGTCATCCGCGCCCGCCGCGACTTCGACCGTGCGCGCCGCCCCCCAGACCGCGCCGAGCCTGCGCCGCGTCTGTTCGTAGTAGCCGCGCGGCGTCAGCGTCTCGATAACTTCCGCGCCCGCGCCCAACTCCGGCAGCGCCCGGTGCAGACGCTCCCACCAGAATTCCAGCGCGTGTCTGTCCTGCGCCTCGTGCTCCGACTCATCTTCGTGATACGTGAACCACTCGCCCGCGTCGGCGAAGGCACAGAGCGTCGCGGCGCGTCTGCCAGCGGGCGCGCGCACGTCCCACGCGGGCGCGACGTTCAAGGTGAACAGGTCACGCGCCGGATCAAACTCCGCGCGCGGCGGTTCAGAGTCCGCGCCGACTTCGGAGTCATCGAGCAAGAGCATCCGCGTCGAGGGCAGGCGCGCGGCGGCGTCTTCTTCGAGACTGAGGAAGATGAGGTACGCGCCCCAGCCGCGCAAGCTTTTCAGGCGCGCGCGCACGGCGGCGGGTGTGCGGCTCGCGCCGACGAGCTTGCCGTAGGTGTCCCACGCGGTGAGGTTGCTGACGTAGGCGCGCGACGCGCGCAATGTTTCGCCAGACATGAGTTCGACGCCGGAGACAGCGCCCGCCGCATCGTAGGCGAGGCGCAGCGCCGTCGTGTCAAAACGCAGGCTGCCGCCGCTGAGTCTGATCGATTCCGTGAGCGTGTCGGCGAGTGCGGCCGCGCCGCCCTCAAGCGCGTACAAGCCGCGCCGCGCCGCGTCGAGCGCGTCCGTAGCGTCGAGGTAAGAGCACTCGTCGCTCGCGCACGAGGCGAAGAGCTGTAGCTGAGAGTCTATGAAGCGGCGGAAGCGCGGCGATGCGCCTGCGAGGTGCGGCGCGACCGTCTCAGATCGCGCCGCGACGAGGCGTGCGGCGCGTTGCGCGTCGCCGCCACCCTTCAGACGTTGAAAGAGGCCGGGTCGCGTCGTCGCTCGCCGCGCGAGTTCAGCCCGCGCGTCGGCGAGAGCGTGCAGGTCGCGGTAGAAGTTGATGGCTGTGATGGCGCACTCGGGGAACGCCGCACGCAACTCATTTTCAAACTCCACCGCCGTCTCAGCGCCGGCGCGAACCTGCGCCGCGTCGGGCAGGCGCACGGTGTAGGCGGGCGAGAGTTGGTGCGCGGCGGGCGGCGCGACGGGCAGCTCCGCAAAGACGCGCGCGTGAATCTCATCCTCGCCCCAGCCGGAATAAAGCCCCGCGGTCGGCTCGAAGCGATAGCCGAACTTCTCGAACGCGGCGACACAGCCCCCGCCGCGCGACTCCTTCTCGACGACGCACACGCTCATCCCGCGCGCGGCGGCGAGCGCCGCGACAGTCAGCCCGCCGATCCCTGCGCCCACGACAAGGACTTCGCAGGTCATCTTCGTTTAGAAGAAGAGTTGCGCGGCGCGCGCAGAGAGGAAGAGGAGCGCGCCGGTCGGCGTCGTCGTCGGCGGGATCGTCGGCGGCGTCGCATGTTGGAGGAAGGGGTAGAGCACGATGACGACGGAGGTGATGCCGTTAAAGATGACGTGTATGACGAAGCACGGCAGCAGCCGCCCGGTGCGCGCGCGCACGACCGTCAGCACGGAGCTGAGCAGCAGGATTGTCGAGATGGCGGCGACGTTGGGCCAGTATTGCGGCACGTGGATGGCGGCAAAAATTAAGATGACAACTATCGCTCCCAAAATAGTGCTTGCCTTGCCATCTCCTTCATACTTATTCTTCAAAACCTTTTTCAAGTCGAATAGATAACTAATCACGCCATAGAGAGTTTCATCTCGCCACGCCTGCTTCACCTCGGCAAAGTTATTCCGCACATGCCGAGTTATGCCAAGAAGCCAGATGAACCCACGCCGCAAGCCTGAATAGAGCACGCCGCGGAAGACGACCTCCTCGACGAGGGGCGCGGTGAAGGTGGCGAGCGCGGCGATGAAATAGCGCGCGGCGGGCGAGCTTAAGATCATGCGCTCAAGCTCGGTTTC
>JBJMGS010000164.1:0-4302 GCA_045807785.1 Pyrinomonadaceae bacterium | reverse complement strand
TTGAAACAATGGCGCAATGAATCGATGAGACATTGAATCAATGGAACAAGCCGACTACAAGTACCGCATCGAAGAGCGCGTGCGCTGGGGCGACGTGGACGCGGCGAGCATCATTTTCTACGGGGCGTATATCCGCTTCTTCGAGTTCGCCGAGACGGAGCTGTTCCGCTCGGTGGGCTTGCCTTACGGGCGCATGTTCGATGAGCTGGACATCTGGCTGCCGCGCGCACACCTCGAATGCGACTTCCGCCGTGCCGCGCGCCTCGACGATCTGCTCGAAGTCTCGGTCTTCGTTGGTCGCGTCGGGACGAAATCGCTGCGCCTCAACTTTGAAGTGCGCCGCAAAGGCGAGCCAGACTTGCTCGCCGACGCACACTTCGTCCTCGTCGCCGTCCGGCGGGGAACGTTCGAGAGCGTCCCCATCCCCGAAGAACTCAAGCGCCGCCTCGCGCCCTACACGCAACCCGCGCCGCCAAAGAGTGAATAGCCACAGAGACCAAAGAGAGCACAGAGGAGAAGGAAGGATGAACGATGAACGCGGAACGATGAAGTGAAGAAGTCCTGTCTTACTTCATCATTCCGCATTCCTACTTCATCATTTTCCTCTGTGGTCTCTGTGCTCTCTGTAGCTTTAACCTTTTAGATTCTTAAAACGGTAGGAAGGCGCGGCGCGAGAGCGTGCGCTTCAGGGTGAGGTAGCCCTGATCGCCCGCGACGAGTTCGCGCAGCGTGCGGCGGATGCCGGGGTGCAGACGCGCGAGATCGATCATGCGGTCGGTGAAAGGCGCGCCGAAAAATTTCCCGTAGAAGCGTCGGCGCATCTGCGCGGCGCGCCGCAGCTCGCGCACGAAATCTTGGCGGCAGCGCTCGCCGTAAGACGCGAGGTTTTCTTCAATGACAGACGTAGCGAAGACTTCCGCCGAGCGCAGCGCGTAATAAATCCCCTCGCCCGTCACGGGATCGGCGAAGCCCGCGGCGTCGCCGAGCAGAGCCCAATCGTCGCCGCCGACGCGCCGCGCGTCCCACGTCTCCGGCGTGAGACCGGGGATGCGCGCGGCGTAAGCGTCAACCGTCCCACGAAGTTTTTCTTCGACACTCGTGCGCAGTTTTTCCCCGCCCCCGTCGCGTGCAGGCCAGAGCGGCGCCGAGCCGTCTTCGCGCTGCGCGTAGTAGCCGATCATGAAATCCCAGAGCAGCCGGTCGAGCGCGCGGTGCTCAAAGGCGTCCTGTGTCGTGGCGATCCCGAAGGAGACGTGATCGAGGCGCGGGAAAGCCCACGCGTAACCGACCCAGCCGGGCAGAAACGCGATGACCGTCGGGGACTGCGCGGCGCGCGGCAGCGGCGCACGGTAGCCGAAGGCGACCTCCATCTCCGAGTTCGGCAGAGCGCCCGCCAGACGCCGCGCAATCGCGCTGTTCGCGCCGTCCGCCGCGACGAGCACGCGCCCGCGCCACGCGCTTTTTTTGTCGCGCGTGCGAACAGTCCACGGCTCGCCCTCTCGATGATCGAAATCCACGGAGACTCTCTCGTCGAAAATCTTCGCGCCCGCCGCGCCCGCCCGCTCGCCCAGGTGCGAGTCGAAAGCCGTGCGCGAGTAGATGGCGAAGGGGTCGCGCAGCTTGAGGCGCACACGCTCGCCAGCGGGCGAGAACATCTCGACCTCCGCGACGGTGCGACCCGCGGCTTCGAGCAAGTGCGGGTAAGCCTTCAGCGCTTTCGAGGTGACGCCGCCGCCGCAAGCCTTCGGCTCTGTGGGCGGACGACCGTCAAACAGCGCCACGCGCTTCCCCGCGCGCGCGAGCAGTTCCGCCGCGAAAGACCCGGCGGGTCCCGCGCCAACGATCAGCAGATCAAAAATTTCGTTATCGCCCATCAAGCCGCCGCCCGCCCGTGCGCCGTCAGTGTCGATGCGCCTTCATCCTACAGGAGCGCGCCGCGCTTTTCACGCGCCTGAGTTGGTGACCGTCGGCGCAGTCGCCTTGCGACCGTCCGCGCGTGCTGTGTAAAATCGCGGCATCCCCTGAAACAGTTTTCGGCTACGTCGTTCCCCGCGCCGCGTTGATAACTCAGCGCGAGCGTCCTGGAGACGACAGACGCGTTAATTTCATTTTCGGTACGTGTTGAAGATGACGACCAGCTCACTCGTCTATGTCGGCATCGCGCCGCACCCTCCGATTATGGTGCCGGAGGTGGGGCAGGACGCGGCGCGCGAAGTCGCTGGCTCCATCGAGGCGATGCGCGAGCTGACGGCGCGCGTCGTCGCCAGCCGCGCCGAGACGGTCGTCATCATCTCGCCGCACGCGCCGCTCGAAGCACACGCCTTTGTCGCCTACCGCGACGTGGAGCTGCGCGGCGGTTTCGCACGCTTCCGCGCGCCCGAGGCGACCGTCTCCGCGCCGCTCGACGCCGAACTGCTCGACGCGCTCGAACGCGCCGCCGCGGAAGAAGGGTTTGAGATCGAACCGCTCGAAGGCTACGAACTCGATCACGGGACAGCCGTCCCGCTCTACTTTCTGCTCCGTAACGGGTGGCGTGGGCGTGTCGTTGCGCTCGGCTACAGCTTCCTCCCGGACGCGGATCACGTGCGTTTCGGGGCTTGCCTTCGGCGCGCGGCTGAAGCGACCGGGCGCACCGTCGCCCTCGTCGCCAGTGGCGACTTGAGCCACCGGCTCACGCGCGACGCGCCCGCCGGCTACAACCCCGAAGCGCATCTTTTCGACGAGCAGGTGACCGAGAGCATACGCGACGGCGCGCCCGCACGGATCGCCGAGATCGATCCGAACTTACGCCGGCTCGCGGGCGAGTGCGGCTACCGCTCGATGCTCGTCGCGGTCGGCGCGTCAGAAGGCTTGCACGCCGACTGCGAAGTCATGCATTACGAAGCGCCGTTCGGTGTCGGCTACATGGTGGCGCAGTTCGCGCGCGGCAGCGCGGCGGCGGAGACGAAAGCGGTCGCCAAGTCTGACATGCGTGCCGCCGGTTCGACAGGTACTGATGAAGGTTCGCGCGCCGGAGCCGTCGAGAGCCTGCCTGCGCTCGCGCGGCGTGCCGTGGAAACTTACGTGCGCGAAGGTCGTGCGCCGCGTGCTGGCGATACCCCAATCGACGATGCTTCGACCGCCGCGATCTTGAGCCAGCCCGCGGCGTGCTTCGTCTCCATCAAAACCGAGGACGGGGAATTACGTGGCTGCATCGGCACGGTCGAGCCGACGCGGGATAGCTTGGCGGAAGAGTTGATCGCGAACGCCGTCAGCGCCGCGACGCGCGATCCGCGTTTTCCACCAGTCGCGTTCGGCGAGTTGCCGCGCCTGCGCTACTCGGTCGATATCCTGTCGGAGCCCGAACCCGCGCGCTTCGAAGACCTCGATCCGAAAAACTACGGCGTGATCGTGGAGGACGAAGCGGGCACGAGGCGCGGGCTGCTGCTACCGGACATCGAGGGAGTCGAGAGCCCCGAAGACCAAGTGCAGATTGCCGCACGCAAGGCTGACATCGCGCCGGGCGAGCCTATCAGACTCTACCGCTTCCGCGTCCACCGTTTTCGCGAATCATCAAGCTCTAACGAAACGACTGAATGAAGGAGTGTCAAATTATGGCGAATGAAAATCAGATCGGAACCGATTCGAACGAGCCCTCTGAGCCCGACTACCAGCAAGGTAAGGTGACGAACAAGGAGCGCACGGCTGACATCGGCGAGTCTGGGCAGCACGCGCCCGGCGGCTACTACAACCAACAGGGCGCGACATCGACGAAGCGGATTGACCTGGACGATCAAGTTAACGATGCCCTCGACAGAGAGAAGTAAGCTGTAGGTGCAGGCGAGGCACGCAGTAAAAATGGAAACTCTGAGATGCCGCCCGGAGGTGTGAAGGGCATCCGTCTGGCTTTCCGCCTCCGGCCATCGTGCCATTGGATTTCCGTTTGGACTCTCAAGGCAAAAAAATGCCCCCTGAATACGTCTCGCGTATTCAGGGGGCAAATTCTCACAGGAGGAAACTGTCGTTACTTTAAGTCCGTAAACGTACGAAGTCAAACCGCTGGCCACGCGTCCTGACGACGCACCTGCGCGCTTAGATGTCTAGGTTTTTAACGTCGAGCGCGTTGTCTTCGATGAACTTGCGGCGCGGCTCGACCGCATCACCCATCAGGACAGTGAAGATTTGATCAGTCTCCACTGCGTCGTCGATCTTGACCTCAAGGAGCGTGCGTTTTTCCGGGTTCATCGTGGTTTCCCAGAGCTGCTCCGGATTCATCTCGCCGAGACCCTTGTAGCGCTGGATGGTCAAGTCCTTCTTCGCCGC
>JBJMGS010000163.1:0-9976 GCA_045807785.1 Pyrinomonadaceae bacterium | reverse complement strand
CGCGTCTCCTCGCGCCGGAACAACTCGTGATCGCCAAGGACGACGACGCCAGGCTCCACGAGGCGGAAGGCCGCCTTTACCTGGCCGATGGTTAGATTGATGAGGGATTGCGGATTGCGGATTGCGGATTGCGGATTGTCGTCAGAAGTTTGTGGCTCAAGCTCGACGCCTGCGCCCGCCGTGTCGGTGTGTGAGGTCTGTGCGCGCGGGTCTGCGATCTCGTGTGCGTCGTCGTAGGCCGCGCCGTCGTCGCGCCATTCGAGCAGCGTGTCCACGGCGTCGCGCGTCGTGCCCGCGACGGGCGAGACGATGACGCGCTCTTCGCCGAGGAGACGATTAACTAGTGAAGACTTGCCGACGTTCGGGCGCCCGACGATGGCGAGTCGCAGCTCGCGCGGCTCGCTCTTCTCGTCCGCGTCCTCGTCGCGTTCATCCTGCGGAAAAATTGCGACGAGCGCGTCGAGCAGATCGCCCACGCCGTCACCGTGCTCGGCGGAGAGCGGCACCACTTCGTCGAAGCCGAAGCGGTGAAACTCGCCCGCCTCGGCGTCGAGTCGCGCCGCGTCTGCCTTGTTCGCCGCGACGACGACGCGCTTTCCCGTGCCGCGCAACAGGCGCGCGAGTTCTTCGTCGAGCGAGGTGACGCCGGCGCGCACGTCCACCACCCAGACAAGCGCGACCGCGTCCGCGATGGCGGTCTCCGCCTGCCGCAGGATGTTCGAGGGGATAAGCGCGTCGTCGTCGGGCACGATGCCGCCCGTGTCCACGACCGAAAATCTGCGGCCCGACCACTCCGCCTCGCCGTAGATGCGGTCGCGCGTGATGCCCGGCTCGTCGCCGACGATGGAGCGGCGCTCGCCGACGAGCCGGTTAAAGAGCGTGGACTTCCCCACGTTCGGACGCCCGACAATGGTCACGAGCGGCAGCGCCGCGCGGTCGGCACCGCGCCTCGACTTCGTCTCAACTCCGGCAGCATTCATAGAATTATTCTGGACGGCGGCAGTCTAACGCGCGCCGTGAACACGCCGCAAGGCAAGCCAATTTCAGGACGGCGCGTTCAGAATCATTGACAACCGCCAAGCGTCAGAATATCTTGCCCGCGCCCGGACGGCACGCCCTCGCGCCGCTTCGGCCACACAGTTGTCAGCTCATCTCATATCTCACGGAGGTTCACACACAGATGAATGCAGCCGGTTTAGTCTTCACGCTGAATGGTGTCTCGGCGGTGTTGAACTCAGTCTTTTACGATAACCTGGCGGGGGTCAGCGCGGGAGAGTTGGCGGGCACGCGCACGGGCGCGGCGGCGCTCGTCAAGACGCTCCAGAACAGGCCCGGCGCGAAGATCGAGGCGATGGTCGATCAGTACAACGCCGAATTGACGCAGGCGCTCGACTCGTTTCAGGGAAACTGGACGGGCGACCGCTTACAGGGATTCAGGGACGCACAAGTCATGATCGGTTTCGTCTCGACCGTGATGGCAAAATCCGGGATCAGCGGTTGAACGCGCGTTCAAGCGCCGCGACACTAACTCTCTCTGCACAGAACCCGTCAGCCGACGAACTTTACTTTCGACCGACACACGGCTTTCAGTCTTTGAGGGCAGCAGCTATGAGGACGCGTTTGGTGTGGTGCGCCGCCTTGCTCGCGGCACTGGCGGCGACCACTGTGGCGCAGAAACAGCGCGCCGACAACTGGGCGTCGTTTCGCGGCGACCACGCGGCGGGCGTGGCGCGCGACGAGAATCTGCCGGAGACCTGGGACGCAGAGAAGGGCGCGAACGTGAAGTGGAAGACGCCGATTCCGGGGCTCGCGCATTCGAGCCCCGTCGTGTGGGGCGACCGCGTCTTCGTCACGACCGCCGTCAGCAGTCGCGGCGGCGACAGCTTTCGCCACGGCCTCTTCGGCGACGGCGACGCCTCCGATGATCGCTCCGCGCAAAAGTGGAAGGTCTATGCGCTCGACCGCGAGACGGGACGCATCGTCTGGGAGCAGACGGCTTACGAAGGCGTCCCGCGTGAGAAGCGGCACGTCAAAGCCTCTTATGCCAATTCCACGCCCGCGACCGACGGGCGCTACGTCGTCGCCTTCTTCGGCTCGCAAGGGTTGTACGCCTTTGACATGAAGGGTCGGCTCGTCTGGAAGAAAGACCTGGGCGTCTTGAACGCGGGCGCATACGATCTGCCCGAGTACGAGTGGGGCACGGCCAGTTCGCCGATCATCTATCAGGACAAGGTGGTCTTGCAGTGCGACACGCAGACGGGCTCGTTCCTGCTCGCGGCGGACATCAAGACCGGCAAAACAGTTTGGAAGACTCCGCGCGAAGAGCTGCCCTCGTGGGGCACGCCGACGATCTATCCGGGCAAGGAGCGCACGGAACTCGTCACAAACGCCTCGAACTTCATCCGCGGCTACGACCCGGCGACGGGGAGAGAGCTGTGGCGGCTCGGCGGCAGCTCGAAGATCACAGCGCCCACCCCGGTCTTCTCCGGCGACCTGATCGTCGTCGCGAGCGGGCGGCGACCCGAAGCGCCGATCTTCGTCGTGCGCGCGGGCGCGACGGGCGACATCACGCTCGCTGAGGGGCAGACCTCGAACAAGTACGTCGCGTGGAGCAAGCGCGCGCGCGGCTCGTACATGCCGACGCCGCTCATCTACGACGGTTATCTTTATGTCCTCGCCAACCAGGGCATCTTCGACTGCTACGACCTGAAGACCGGCGCTGAAGTTTACCGCGAGCATCTGCCGCACAAGGGTGGCGGCTTCAGCGCCTCCCCGGTCGCGGCGGACGGCAAAATTTACCTGTCGAGCGAGGACGGCGACATCTTCGTCGTGCGCGCCGGCGCGAAGTTCGAGCTGCTCGCGACCAACCCGATGAACGATCTGCTGATGGCGACGCCCGCCATCTCCGCTGGCAAGATGTTCGTCCGCACGCAACATCAGGTCGTCGCGATCAGTCGTTAGACACGGGGCGCGCCACTCACCCCGCGCGCCTCACACATTTTTCCCCGTGCCCCGACGCCGCTCTGGTAAACTCAGTTTTGGCCGACCCCGGCCTACCTCACGCGTCCAACCTCTACAATCTACTTAAGGAGTAACGCCGTGCCTCAACTCAACCACACGCCGCACCTCAAACTCTGTCTCCTCGCGCTGCTCATCTTCACCACGCTCTCGTGCGCCGGGCGCGAGACCGCACAGGCGCAGAGACCGACGCCGACGCTGACCATCAACCGCAGCAGTCCGAATGCTTCCATCGAGCGGCTCCGCGCAGACCTCGCAATGCGCTTCATGGAGCCCGCGCCGCACATGGCGCTCGCCAGATACTTCCGCGACCGCGGCGACCGCCTCGAAGCCTTCTACGTCCTTGAGACCGCGCGCCGCACGCGCTTCGAGCAGGCGGAGTTTAACCGCGCCTTCGCCGCCGAGTTCGGCGGGGCCGACGTCGCGAGCCGCGAGGCGGAAGCCGCCTTCGATCTCGGCGCGGCTGAGCAGAAGGCGGGACGGCTCGACGAGGCGGAAGCGAGTTTCGTCAAAGCCGCCGCGCTCGCGCCGCAGTCCTCCGGCATACAGGCGTGGGTTGGCAGATTCTTCTACAAGGTCAGGAACGACGAGCGGCGCGCGCTCGACTACTACCTGAACGCTTACCTCGTCAGCCCCGACGCCTACGAAACCGAGTTCGCCGAGTCGCGCATCTCTCGGATCAACGACGAGCTGGCGGGGGCCGAGTTCGCGCGCAAGCTCAAGGGCGGCGTGCCGCTCTCGAAGATCGTCGAAGACCCGAACCCGTTGGTCGTCATCTACGCGCTCGAACACATGGCGCAGCAGTGGAGGCCCGCGTACCTCCCCGTCGTGCTCAACCTGTTGGGTCACGACGACGACTCTGTGCGCGGCATGGCGACCGAGGCGCTCAAGAAGAACGTCAATCGCTCGTTCGACGCGACGCTCGGCGCGTTGCTCAATGATGCCGATCTGCGCAAGCGCGGCCTCGCCCTCTACATCGCCGCGCACCTCTGGGGCACAGAGAGCTTCCCCGCCCTGCGCGCGGCGCTCGGCGAGCAGTCGCAGCTCCTGCGCTTCGACGCCCTCTCGACGCTCTTCATGGACGGCGGCGCAGCGGGTCGCCCGCTCATCATCGAGCATCTGCCGCGCGAGACGAACCCGCGTCTGAAGAAGATGATCCAGTCCGGCTTGAGCAAGGACGCGGGGCAGGAATAGCCCGCTGCGTTCAACTTACCCGCGCGCGCAAGCCCGAGCACCAGCTCGACCTCACGAGGCGCTACGAATATGAAGTTGCCCCGCCCGCTCTTCATCCTCATCGACGCGACGCGCAGGCGTCTGTGCGCGCCCGCGACGACAACCGCACAGACCGCCGCGCACCTCGCCCTCGGCGCGCGCGGCGAACGGCTCGCCGCCGATCTCTTAGAGCGCGCGGGCTACCGCCTCGTCGCGGCGAACTTCAAGCTTCCGGTCGGGAGAAATCTGCGCGGCGCGGTCGTCAACGCCGAGATCGACTTGGTGGCATATGACGGCGCGACGCTCTGTTTCGTCGAGGTCAAGACGCGCCGCTCCGACGAGTTCAACGCGCCCGAAGCTAACGTCGATCTACGCAAGCAACGGCAGATCACACGCGCCGCGCGCGTCTATCGCCGCACGTTCGGTCTCAGCGAAGCGCCGCACCGCTACGACGTGGTGAGCGTCGTTCTGCCGGACGCGGGCGTTGACGGCACAGCGCCGCCGCCGCGCGCAGAGTTGTTGCGCAACTTCTGGACGGACGCGAAGTTTCGCAAGCGGTGTTGGGGGTGAGAAGTGGATTTATTGTAGGGGCAAGGACACGTCCGCAGCCCGCCGCGACCCAGAGGTCGCTTAAAGCAGAGGCGCGTGCTTTAAATGTTGTAATCACGCGCCTATTTTTCTACGCGCATCCGCGCGGCGGGCTGCGGGCGTGTCCCTGCCCCTACGGTTATTCACCGCGTCGTCCGGTTGTTCACCGCGTCGCCGCGTCTTACTTCTCTTCCTTCGACGCCGTGCCCGCGGCTTCGCGGTTGTTGCGCGGCGGGGCGTTCTTCACGTACTTGTCGAACCAGTTGATCATCTCGTAGAGGACGTGCTCGGTCGTCTCGCGCGCCGAGTAGCCGTGCGCTTCGAGCGGCAGCATGACGAGGCGCACCGTCCCGCCGTTGCCGCGGATCGCCTGATACATCCGCTCGGACTGGATCGGGAACGTGCCGGTGTTGTCGTCAGCCTCGCCGTGCGTCATGAGCAGAGGAGCTTTGATCTTGTCGGCGTACATGAAGGGCGAGACGTCCATGTACATCTTCGGCGCCTCCCAGATCGTGCGCCGCTCGGACTGGAAGCCGAAGGGCGTCAGCGTCCGGTTGTACGCGCCGCTGCGGGCGATGCCGGCGCGGAAGAGATCAGAGTGCGCGAGCAGGTTCGCCGTCATGAACGCGCCGTAAGAATGTCCGCCGACGCCGACGCGATCCCTGTCCGTCACGCCCATCGCGACGGCTTTGTCTATCGCCGCCTGCGCGCTCATGACGATCTGATCGACGTAGGTGTCGTTGACCTTTTCGGGCGTGCCGACCACCGGCATCGTCACATTGTCCAAAACGGCGTAGCCTTCGAGCAGGAAGAAGAGGTGCGAGTAGCCGCTAATCGTCGTGAAGCGTTGAGTGGAGCCCGTGACCTGACTCGCCGTGTCAATGTCGTTGAACTCCAAAGGGTATGCCCAGACGACCGTCGGCAGGCGCGTGCCCTCTTTGTAGCCGGGCGGCAGGTAGAGCGTGAACGAGCACGTCACGCCGTCTTTGCGCTTGTAGGTGACGAGTTGCTTCTTGATGCCGCGCAGTTGCGGCGAAGGGTCGGCGAAGTTCGTCAGCGGCTTCGCGCTCGACGCGAGCAGGGGCTCGCCGGCTTGCGTCGGCGTGATGCCGCCGGAAGACGAGAGCGTGCGCACGTAATAGTTCGATGGCTCAATCGGCGTCTCGCGCCGCGTGATGAACACGGAGCCGTCATCTTTGAGCAGCGTGACGGGCGTTTCATAGCTCTGCGTGTCGCTGCGGAAGAGTCTCTCGGCTTTGAGCGTCTTCAGGTTGAAGCGGTCGAGGAAAGGCCGGTCGCCCTCCTTCGACGCGCCCGTCCCCGTGAGATAGATGTCGTCGCCGTTCTGCCAGATGGCGCGCTGCCCATTGGCGAGCACGTGTGTCAGAGGCGTGCCCGGATCGTTGTAGCGATCCTGATTGTTCCTACTCCACACGAGGCGCGCGGCATCCGCCGGGTTATCGACGTTGACGAGGAAGGTGCGGCTTTTGCGCGTGTCGCGGTCGAAGTCGGAGATGAAGGCGAGCCCACCGCGCTCGAACCACTGAAGACCGGCGAGGCGCTGCTCGGTCTTAAAGACTTCGGTCGGCGCCGAGAGCGCGGGGGCTTTGCTCGTGAGTTGGGAGAGATTGAGCCGCAGCACGCGGTCGCGGTACTGCGCTTTCGTCTTGGGGTTCCCCTCGTCGAGGGCTTCGACCCAGACGAGCGTTCTGGGCGCGTCCGGTCGCCAGCCATAGCGACGCGGCCCCACCTGCACGCCGTCAATCGGCACCTCGTCCTGCAAGGGCAGGCTCGCCAGTTTGTGCACCAACTGCCCGCGCGCGTCCCACACTTCGACCTCCTTCGGGAAATCCGAGACCGGGTGCAGGTATGAGAACGGACGGTGGACGCGCGCGACGAGCAGGGACTGCCCGTCGGGCGAAGGTCGCGCCGTCTCGTAGATGGCGGGTTGGCCGACGTTCGTCACATGCCCGCTCGCCGCGTCAACGTAGGCGAGCTGCGCCGTCGCGTAGTACTCGAACTGATCCTCGTCATAAGAATTCTTAAGCATGTCCTCGTAGGTGCGCACGGGCGCGGCCTTGCCGGAACTCTCTTGGATGGTGGGGCCGTTGGGCACGCTCGGCGCGGGCGCGAGGCGCGCGCGCGTGCCGGGCACGAGTTGCACGAGGAGCGTGCGCGAGTCGGGCATCCACTGCACGGCGTCGCCGTAGATGGCGTTGACGTTGGCGGCACGCACCTTCGTCACAGCGCCGGTCGCGGCGTCGCCTGTCCACAGCTCGATCCCCGCGGGCGTCGTGTTCGTGAAGGCGAAGCGTTTCCCGTCGGGGCTCCACTCCGGGGCGGAAGCGTGCGCGCCGGGCGGCAGGGTCACTTTCGTCTCCGCGCCGTCCGCGATGCGTTTGACGGCGTAGGCGACGAAGTATTGCGCGCGGTGCGGGCCTGATGTGTTCGGGTTGATGCGCAGGCCCGCGAGGCGCAGCATCGGCTGCGCGAGGTCTGCGATGGACGGGTAGCGCACGCCTGTGGCGAGCAACATCCGGTCGCGCGCGGGCGAGATGAAGGCGGTCGGCGTGACGGGCGCGTTCAGAACGTCCAGGACTTCCTGCGGCGGCTTCTTGTACCCGCCCTGCGCGAGCGCCGAGGCTGCGGCGAGCGCGAGCGACAGGACGAGCAGGGAGACGCGGGTGGGCTTCACGAATCTCATCTTCAAAATCCTTTCCGTTGATGCATTAGAAGTTTGCGGGACGGTAGCGGCGGACGGTTCCCGTGCGGCGAAAAATTAACGACTGCCAGGTGCGTTGTCAAACGGGGCGCGCCGGCGCGTGGGAGGGGAAAGAGATGAGCCGGGCGCGGACGCGCGCAAAGAATGCGCGTAGAAGTCAGGACGGTCACGCCCGCACGGATTCACGACGGCGGGGCGCGGCTGTGGTGACGACGAGCGCCCGACGCCTCGCTTGACAAGCGAAACTTTATCTGTAGAATTTCCCTTCCGCGAGCGGGAGTAACTCAGTGGTAGAGTGCGACCTTGCCAAGGTCGAAGTCGCGGGTTCAAATCCCGTCTCCCGCTCCAAAGCTCAGGGATGAGGGCGGAGGGATGTGGGATGAATAAGCAGCGGTCTTACTTCATCCCACATCCCTCCGCCCTCATCATTTCTCGCGGCGGCGTAGCCAAGTGGTAAGGCAGAGGTCTGCAAAACCTTTATTCGTCGGTTCGATTCCGACCGCCGCCTTAATTGAATCAATAAGTTAAGGGCAGCCGATCGGCTGCCCTTAGTGGTTTGTATCACTGTCGTATCACTGTCCTTGAATACTATACGACTAAATATTGTCCGGTGGCTTTGCCTAAAGTAAGGGCGCCTGACTTCGGAAGGAATTAACCGAAAGTAGATTCAATCCTAACGCGGAAACATTCGCAACCATTGCTCGTCTTGAAGAAAATGCGTTGCAAGCCATGCTTTAGGTTAAAAGTCCGGTGTGGCGGCGGCATCTTGAAGTTTTAGCCGCCGCCCATCCACCGTATTAGCCTTCGCGAGCAGGCTTGCTGACAACCCTACTTGCATCCGTGGGGACAACATAATCCTTCAGGGCAAGCCGGGTGGATTTTGTTATGGGGCGGCGTGTAGTCGTGGTAGTTGCGGCACTCTTTTTCAACCGCCTCTTTCTCCGTAGCCGCATGGCTAATCATGAAGTGTTGATACTTCCCGATCCCATGCTTTAGGCGTTTGCCACCGTGGTTAAATCGCCCGACGTAATAGACGAGAAACGCACCTTTCTCGTTAAGGTTTCCAAAGGCGTAATTGCCGTGCGGACGCAATGGCGAACAGTGCTTAGCTATCTCAGCCTCATTCAGCGCGAACGCCCCGTTCATGCCAAGAGTTTTGCGCGGGACTACAGGCTTACTCAGCACGCTTGACGTGGGCTTACTTGGTACGGTCGTGGGTTTAAGTCCACTTCCTAACCCCTTACGTTCGCCAAAAGGTTCTGTTGTCATATTCTCTCCTTCTACCCGTGAGGTACGGGGCAAAACAGACGGGTTGATGCTTCTAGAGGCGTTCGCCTCTAGTGCGGAAGGAAAGATGGCTGGCTGATCGCTTAGGTTAAGGTCTGAGAAGAATCCCTGTGCCCTACTTGACCTGATTTAGCTCGGGTGGTAATCTCTGCTCGTCCAAAACACCTTTCGCCGAATCTTTGCCTTCCGCGGCTTAAAGACAAAGCGAAGGTCTCCACTAGCTCAAAGATAAAATTAATGGGTCGGTTGATCAGCCAATCAACTGACCCTTTCTCTTTGGGTGTCGTCCAAACACCTGAGACTCTTCGGTTGTCAATGATGTTGTATTAAGCTCTAAGCCTAATACAACATCGGGTATAGGGTACGATCCTTTTTTATCACTCGTCAAGACCGAGTGCTGAAGGAATAATGCTAGACACGAAATCATTTTTGAATATAATGCGTGCCACTCGCGCCGGGTGAGGACAACGAAGGCGCGAACCTCACGACTACAGGATCGTGAGTGGGGCGGCGGATCGTGTGAGGCGGTCAGTCGCCCCTACTTTTCGACCCATAGCACGTCAGCATCCGATACGCCGGGTGATTCTTCGTACCCTGTTACGGAGTTAGAACATCCTGTGAGTGGCTCCGTAGCATGGAGGTGTAAATGATCAAATTAAACTTATATGACAAGTCCGCTATCCCCCAGCCGCGTTTGCTCCAGGTTCTTGTTATTACCTATTCATGCGGGAACTACAATGTGGAATTGTCGCCAGCAACTACCGCTGGAGAATTAATGGAGGCTATGCTAGAAGAATTGAAACTGCCTCGAAGGGATCAACTCGGCTCACCTACGGTTTGGAAGCTACACTTCAAGTCTACGAGTCAATACAGAACACTCTCTGCAAATGAGGTCTTAAGTAAATTAATAACTCAAAGTGAAAATCCTAGGTTGTATCTCACGCCGGAAATGATTGCGGGGTGATATCAGTGATTAAGATTAGCAAAGCTGAGGGCAGAGATACGGATACTGACGATCTCGTTACATCAGATGACATTCTGAAGATAATTGATAACAATCGGACGAGAATACGCACATTGGGGGGAATTGTTTTAACAGTTTGTGGGCTCTTGTTATCAACTTCTTTTGTTGTCTTATTCTTCATACTT
>JBJMGS010000162.1:0-9399 GCA_045807785.1 Pyrinomonadaceae bacterium | reverse complement strand
TTCGGCCTGACCGACGAGGAACTCCGGCTCGCCCGACCCGTTCACGAGCGCGACGGGGTTGCTGGCTCTTTCCGCAGACACTTGTCTTCGGCTCGCAAGGTTAGTCCGCGTCGGCGTGATTCTTGGGGCGACCTTGCGCGGCTGAGGGTTAATGTTCGTCGCTTCGACGGTTCGTTTCTGTTCTGCGGGCGTTTGTGCCGCTGTGAGCGGCACGTTTGCGACTAATGCCGTCAGGCAGAGAAGTAGCGCAGCAAGTGTACGGCTTGCAGGGTGCATGAATTCCTCCGATGTCTTTGGTGTTAAGTGAAAGTTGAGCAGCCGCTGGCACTCAGCCGGCAGCGTGGGTGTTCGCCGATGGCGCGGGCGGCGGCGTGCGTTCCGGCGGCGATGCTGAATCCGTCGCCGCAGTCGGGTTTTTCAACTCTTCCCAACCGAACCACGTCACCTGATAGCCGGTGCGCTTGTTGCGCTCGTCGCGCCCCAACTCGTCTTTCGCCAGCTTCACCGTGACGTTGAGTTGGTGCGTCTCCTCGACGGGGCGTTGGTTGACGATGCGGGTCAGATTTTGGACGCCGATCACGTGGACGGTGAAGGGGTCTGACGGGTCAATGCTCACCTGCTGCTGCGTCCATTTGGCTTGCCAACTCTCCGCCGCCTGCTGCTCAAGTACGTGGTTCTGCTTCAGGTAGTTGAACATCTCGCGCCCGCGCGCGGCGACCATGAGGCCAATGGCCTCGTTGAGTTGCTGGTCGCGATAGTCCGGGTTATTGCCGTAGTAGAGACCGAGAAACACGGTCGCCAGGTACTTCTTGTCGCCGTCCGTCAACTCGTCGCGCTTCAGTTGTACGCCGTCGGTCAGGCCGTAAGCGCGGTTGTTCATCACCACTACGCGATCACCGCCCGCCGTGCGGTCAACCACAATCATGTCGGGCCGCCGCAGGTACAGCACCAAGTTGAAGGCAGCCTGCACCAGCACGATGACGACGAGGACGCCTAGCACGCCGAGCAGGCGATGATTCGTGACGAGCTGCTCCGGGTCAGCGATGTAATCAACCACGCGCTCGGGCGGACGTACTTTGTGGGCAGTTTCAACAGTCGCGGCGGCTCGTCCATCAGCTAACGATTCGACCTCGCTTGTCGTCAGCGAAGTAGGCTCTTCGGTCTCGGAATCAATCTGCGCTGAGGCGAGCAGGTTATCGTCTAGTGTGTTAGAAGCGGCAGACATTAAATTTCCCCCACAGGTTTTTCATTCAGGGCGGACGCCATTGCTATCCGCGAGCTAGGGCAGAATCTCGGTTCACGACGAACACTCCTGAAACAACCTTTGTGCCACTACCGTGCTCCGCACACTCTCAACCGTAGTCCGAGTAAAGCCGGCTCGCATATGAAACCGCTGGCTCGAATATGAAACCAATCGGCTCGAATACGGCCAGCCGGTCGGCAGTTACTGCACGCTGTTTGTGGCAGCCGATGTAAAAACTCTGATTGAACGAATCACGGTCTCCCGTTCCGCAGACGTGCCCGTTTGGGCTGTGGGCTGTGACGGCTGCGAGGTCGCTCTTCGTAAAGCGAAGATGCTCGATCCATTCGCGCCATCGAACGTTCTTCTTTTCGCCGGTGTGTTGATTGAAATGGCCGGAATGTCCGGCACGGAAAGCTGTCGTGCGATGGTGAGACCGTTTGAGACGTAGTTTCTGGTTTCCGCATAGGGTGGGATGCCGCCGAGTTTCAGCCCGCGCGGATTAACAATGCGACCACCGGGCAGTCGCAGCGCGTAGCCTTTCAGGTAAGCGTCCACGGCCCCCTCGCCCGCATTGTAGCCAGCGAGAACGAGGTCGAGACGGTTGCCGAAACGCATAGACAAGTCGCGCAGGTAACGGGCCGCCGCGTCAATCGAAGTTGCCGGATCGTGAGGGTTTTCAAGGCTGTAACGCTCGGCGGTAGCGTCGGTGAACTGCATCAGCCCGCGCGCCCCTTTGGGCGATACCAGCTCGGGCCGAAACCTCGTTTCGAGATAGGCGATGATCCACAGCCAGCGCGCGTCAACGCCGTGTCTGAGCGCCGCCGACTGAATCAGCGGCTCGTACTGCGCCGCGCGCTCGCGCCACTCTGGCGAAGCTCTTACAGGATTATATGAAGCTATCTGCCTGATTAATTCGACCTCGTAGTGCGGCTGAATTATCGGTGCTGGCGGCCTCGGCTCGCTCACATCTCCCACAGCCGCATAGCTAATCGCCAGCTTCGTCTCTTCAGCCCGTTCGGTTCGCGTCATCCAGCGCCCGCCGAATGGAACGACCAACGCCAGCAGGCTGACCACGACAATCTTTCTCTTCACTTTCTCGCTCCTCGAAATTGATCACGAAAGCGCACGCCGAATGTGCAAGAGGGATGCCGTCTTGCGAAGCGACTCCCTATCGCGCTTCGAGTCTGTGGCACTCGCGTTGCACAAAGCCGCCCCACGTCACGCTGCTTGGCAGGCCGGACGACGAGAAGTCGAGCGAGAACTTTAACCACCTACACAATCGGGAGAGGGGAGAAGAATCGAACATGAAGAGAGTCAAAGAGTGGCTTCAGCGGAGAGGCGGGTCAGCCTCCGCGCGGGCGGGTGTGTTGGACGCGGTCTTCGCCGGCGCGCCCGACTCGCGCGCCGCCCGCATGGGTAAGGCGGCGATGATCTTCGGCATCTTGTTGGAGGCGGTCGAGCCGGTCGTCACGCTGGCGGTCGTGCTGGCTCTGTCGGCGCTGCCGACGATGGCGCAGACGGGTGGCACGATCTTCGGGCAGGATCAGTCGATGGTGCCGAACGCCGTCAGGCAGGTCGTAATCTTCGCCGCCGGCATCGCCTTTCTCATCGGCGCGCTCACCGTCATCTGGGGCGCGTTCCAATACTCGCGCCGACAGGAGTGCATGAACTGTTTCATCGGCGGCGGCCTCCTGATGACCATCGGCGGCGTCATCGCGCTCATCAGCTACCTGTCTTCGGGTCGCGCCGTCTCCGTGGATCGCACGCTCAACTGAAGTCCGGTGCGCAGGAGGAGCACCGCGGCAGGGCGGGGGAAGGGGCGCTTCTCGGTCTCTTTGTCTACCTTGGAGCGTCTCTTCGCCCGCCCACAACAGCCCGCAATACGCCGGGAGAGGAGGGTTAGGACATGCAGGACTATCCCATGCGCGAGCGCATTTATCTGCCTGTGGTGCGCTTCGGCGTTCCACACACAGACTGGAAGTACGTCTTCTTTTTAACCTTTGCCGGCTTCGTGCTGCCTTTCATCTTTCGGATCACGATCTACGGCGTGCCCGCGCCGATGCTCACGGGCATCACGACGCTGGCGGTTGCGGTCGCGTTCTTCAACTTCATTCGCATCGGGCGGCGACCTTTCTGGTTTCAGCACACGCTACGGGCGCTCGTCAGCAGCCCTGTGCGCCGCGCCGCTTTACCGACAGACGATTTGAATGAGTCGTGGGTTAAAGCGGTTGAGGACAACGACCGCACTACCGCGCCAACAATTTTTCAATTCGGGTTATAGAACCTTCACCGAGCGAATAAAGATGGACACTTACACGATCATCGGAATTGCAGTCTCTTTGTGCGCCGCCGGATTAGGCGTGGGGCTTGGTCTCCGCATTCTGAGCCTCAAACGTAAGAATGCCGCGCTCATGCAGTCGGAAGGCGCTGCGGGTGACATAGGGGAGATTAATGAAGTCTTCGCCGCACGCCGTCGCCTGAGCCGTCCCATTGGCGCGCGCCGAACAACTTCTGTTCACGGCATCAACGACGAGGGTTACTTGCGTCACACTGACGGGAGTTACACCAAAGCCTACCACGTCTCGATGCCCGCGACGCTTTACGCCGAAGGAGAGACCGTAGAGCGTTGCTACAACGACTGGGCGCGTGCGCTGCAAAGCATCAAGCAGCACGGCTGCATCGTGCAGCTTCGCCACGACGCTTGGCCTGACAGCGGACGTGCTCTCGCTGAACACATCAGGGCGCAAGCTCACGCGAAAGACACTTACGTGCCTGCCCGGATGCTGCACACCGTCGGGTTGACGGGCACGGAGTCCGCGGCACGCGCGGCGCAGTATCAGGATGATCGCCTAACTTTGTGGGTGCGTGTGCCTGTGCGTCACGCCAACGACCCGTCACGTGCGAGGCTCAGTCTCTTAGCCAGCTTCTTACCGGCGCTCGCAAAAGATATTCGCAAACAAGGATTAGCGGGACTCCTGCGCGCGGCGGTGACCGCGTGGACACGAACTAATGTCGAAGCTTTGTGCGTGCGCTCGCGCCTCGACGAGGAGGCCGCGTGCGAGGCAGCGAGCCAACTATTCGCGGCGGTCGAGCACATGTGCCCGCTCGAACTCCGCTCATTTACCCGCGAGGAGATGTGGCGTGAAGTCTATCGCTCGCACCGCCTGAACGAGCGCGCTGCCCCGGCTCTGCCTTTGGATGAAACGGCAGACCTGCGGCAATACCTATGCGGTGAAGAGATAAGGGGAAGCGGCCAGTTCATCCTGCACGGCGATTACCCTGTCACCATAGTTTCTCTGTTCCGTCCGCCGACGCCCGTCATCTCCGCGGGCATGTTGCGCGTAATGACCGCGAACCCGAATCTGGTCTTCCGCCACACGACGGTCGTCGAATACCTGACGCTTGACCAGGAGAAGGCCAAGACACACCTCAAGAACCAATTCAAAGACTTGAGCCGCGCGCAGAGGGCAGTGACGCGCAAGTCGCCGACGCCCGGCGACGACGACCCGGAAGTCCTCGCCGCCCAGCAAGACATCAGGCATCTGCGCGAGGAGATGGCGGGCGGGCGCGAGAGCTTGATCGAGGCGCGCGTGTACGTCGTCGTTTACGGCGAGCGCGCGCGGACTCGCGCGGAGTTGTACGACTCGATCAAGAGGCTCGACGAGTATTGCCGCCACGTCGTTTCGGCGTTGGGGCGCATCCCCGGCGCGGACGCGGCCCGCGAAGCTCCGGCGGCCCTGCGCGCACTCTACCCGCAGATGGTCGCGGGCGAGGCGAGCGCGGAGCGCACCGGGCGTGAGTTCACCGAGACGACGCGCGCCCTCGCACGCCTCGCCCCGTTTGAAGGCGTGTGGCGCGGCTCACCTCGCCCCGTCACGCTCGTGACCACGCCTTCAAACCACCTCATCGGCTTCGACTTGTTCGACGCGAATGAGGTGCCTTCACCTCTGGGCCTGCTGCTCGCCGGCTCGCGCGGCGGCAAGAGCGTGCTGCTCTCCGAGATCATCACGAATGCCCTCGCCACCATTAAGAAACTGCGCGTGCGCGTCGTTGACTACGGTAACTCACAAGAGCCGCTTGTGGCCGCGCTCGGCGGTCGGCACTTGAAATTCGACCCGCAGGAGAGGGCGACCATCAACGTCTGGGACTACAAAGGTCTGGAACAGGGTGAGCCGCCGACAGAGCTACAGAAGTGGTACGTCGTGCAGGACGCGCTGCAACTCGCCCGCGTGGACACTGCTGACACCAGCAGCCCTTACGCCCGCTTCGCCGAAGACATACTCACCTTGATGGTGCGCGAGGTCTATCACAACGAAGTACCGCGCAACGGGCTGGGTAAGCCTAAGCAAGAGCCGCGTCACGAACACCTGCTGGAGATGCTCGCCACCTACCAGTTCGAGGACGTTGAGGCGGACGCCGTGAGGACGCAGCTACGGATCGCGCTGGAGACGTTTCGCGGCGACCCTTTTCTTGACGCGCCGACTTCCCGTGAGTTCGCCGCCGAGTCGCCGCTCGACGTTTACGAGATGAAGTCTCTGGAGAGTTTCTCCGACCGCGTGCGCCAGTCATTGGCGTTTCGCATCGTCGCGCGCGTGATCCAGTCGGAGGGGCACCGCGAGCCGGACGGCACGCGGACGAAGATGCTCCTGGCCTTCGACGAGATGTGGGAGTACACGCGGGGCTACCCCCGGGTCGTCGCGGCGATTGATCGCTACGCGCGCACCGGCGGCAAGGAGGGCGTGCTGACGCTGCTCGCCACGCAGGCGTTCAAGGACATCACGGGCACGCCGGAAGCCCCCAATCCTATTGGGCATTCGCTGATGTCGAACGTCGGCGTCAAGTTCATCGGCGTCCAGACGGGCGACTACGCGGACATGGCCCGGAAGTTCAAATTCAGCGATGCTACGTCAGCGGCGATTGATTCCATCAAGAACATGCCGGGGCGTTACTCGGAGTTCGTCGGCGTCTGGGGAGCGGGCGCTCATCAGCAGGTGCAGAAGTTCCGCGTCGTGCTCAACTCGTCATTGAAACTCTGGACGTACACCTCGAACTCGGATGAGCGCAACGCCCGCAGGCGCGTGCAGTATCTCAGACCCCACTGGCATCCGGTGCAAGTTTACATGTGGCTCGCCGAGCACTATCCGCAAGGTTTAGTTGCTGCCGGTCTGACGCAGATTGACGAGGCGTTGCTCGATGCCGAAGCGTTCGCGGCATAGCCGTTTGTTTTGGGGCAGCAGAGGCTGGAGGGGAAAGGTTGACACTAATGAGAAGTACCGGACTGAGTAAACAAATCTTGACGGGGCTGATGCTCGTGCTGCTCGCCCTGCCGAGCGCGGTTGTTAGGGCGCAGTTTGCGGTGTACGACGCGGCGAATCACGCCGCGCAACTTCAGAGGATGGCGCAGGACGCGGCGCGCTGGGTGCAGACGCTCAATCATTACCTCGAAGAGATTCGCAAGTACGAGACGATGATCGACAAGCAGGTCGAGCAGATCACTTCTCTCGGCAACATCCTCCACACCGTTGACGAGCAACTGGCACGCAACAAGAGCCTGATCTACACCATCAGCAGCTTCGGCCAGACCATCCGCCAGATTTTCCAGTTGCAGCAAGACGTGCGCGCGATGGTCACGTGCCGCATCCTCGCCGTCGAGCGCGTCTGGCAGCGGATGCAGCAGGGCATCTTCGACCCGCAGCAGAACATGCGTGACCTCGAAGACTACCTGCGGAACTCAATCGGCAGGTCGGCGGAGAACCGCGTCGCGTACCTTGAGTTGCTACTGGCTCAGGACACGGAGTTCAGCGAGGCCGTATATCAAAGAGAGATCGCCTACGGCAGACTCGCCCGCGCCGAAGAGGCGCAGAAGGCTCTGGAGGAGGCGCTCACGCAGGAGACGCGGAAGCCGCCCGCCGAGCAGCAGGGTGTGGACAGTCTGTTGAGGCAGCTCGCCGACTGCAAGCTTTACATCGCCCAACTGACGCAGCAGATCGCCGACTACACCAAGATCATCAACGCGAAGATGGCGCAGTACGGCGTCAAGCTCGACGCGCACGCGCGCTTCGGCGCGGCAGTCCAGCGCGAGACCGAGGCTTGGACGGAGATGACCCGCCTCAACGAAGAGACCATGCGAAGCCTCGGCGTGCTCTTCGACCCGAACAACCCGACGGAAGAGGTGTTCGATTTCCCTGACGAAGATTATGAGCCGTTCATGTTCCGCTAAAGAGCGCGCCAGTTAGTTTCCGGCGAGGTCGAAAGGGACAGGGTGAGTTCAGACGAAGGCGGTGATGATGAGATCAAGGAGAACAGGCTTGCTCGTTAACGCCCGGACGTTCATCAGCGGATGTCTGACGGCGAAGGCGGTGCTGCGCTTCGTGCTGATTCTGGGCTTGGCCTTGCCGCTGCTGCTGACCGTTTGCGCCGGCACGACGCTGGCCCAATCCGCCACCCCGACGCCCGCGGCAGGGCCGCCGCAGCAGGTGCGCGATCTGACCGACATCGCGGCGCGCTTCGTGCCGGCGGTCAAGCGCGTGGTCGAGGGCGCGATGCTCCGGCGCTACACGTTCCTGGCGACCGTCTTCGCCCAGATCATCATGCTGGTCGCGCTCATCAGGCTGCAAGGCGAGAAGCCGGGCGCGACGCGCGACTTCTTCGCGCAGGTGGCGCGCTTCGTCGTCATCCTGCCGCTCATCACTCTGGGGCCGTGGCTCATCAGCTACTGTTACTCTCTCGGCTACCAATTGGTTGCCCCCTTACGCATTCCGCTGGAGGCTTCGGCCCGCGAGTTCAACGACTGCTACTACCGCTTCACGATGGGCATGTTCACCGCGACGGATCGCGGCGGCGTCTACAAGCCGATGCCGTCCGGCGTTGAGGGAATAGTCGGCGTCCTCTCCGACCGCGAATCAACGGCGAAGACCGTGGATCAGTTGATCGACCCGGCGAAGTGGGACATGACCAAGCTCTTCACGGGGCTCAACATCACGCGCGGCATCATCAGCTTCGCCACGTTCATCCTCGTCATACTGACAGGCTTTCTGATGATCGCCTTCAGGCTCGCCGTCCCTTGGATGATCGCGCTTAGTTTAGACAAATCGCTCGCCCACGAGGTGAGCTACAGGTTCGCGCGCGGCGTGGTGGTCTACACGCTCGTCTTCCCCATCGTTCTTCACATCATGGCGATCATCGCCTTCAAGATCGGGACACTGGGGATGGCGATTTACGACGGGACGCCCATGTACAACGTTGACCCGCAGACGGCGCAGCTCATCGCCCGGCCCGACGTTGACCCGACGTTCTGCTTCGGCGTCGCCGTCTTCATGATGGCCGTCTCGGCGCTCTGCCTGATCGCGTCGCCCGTTCTGTCCTGGAAGATCGCCTTCGGCCAGACCTTCGAGGGCGTCGCCACGGTCGCCTCCGGCTGGATGGCGGCAATTGTCGGGAGCGGTATCAACTTCGTCAGCGCGCGCGTTGGAGCGTCGCTCAACAACATGGCGGAGCGGTTGCAGGTTGAAACCAGTGCTACCGCCGGACTAATCACCGCGCGCGCCGATTATGGCGCGACTGTCAAAGGGAATGCCGCCGGGCTGCACAACCAACTCGGTCAGATCGCCGCGGGCCGCGCCGGCACTGTAATGACCTACGACGCCGCCGCGCAGAGGGAGCAGACGAACCTGCTCGCGGCTTACCGCAATAGCGTCGCAAACGTCCAGATTAGCAAGCAGGCGCAGTTAGGCGTTATTGAGGCAGACCGCTCACAGAGCAACAGAGGCGTCAGCAATCAGACGGCACGCGACCAACAGCAGGCGCTCATCGCCGGGCAGATCGGGGACAACAACGTCGAGCAGAGCTGGTGGAACTTCGGGGCGGACGCGACGGGAGCCGCCGCTAGTGTAGCCGCGCCTAGAGACGGCGGCGGCGCGGGCGTGGGAGGCCCGTCCGTCAGCGGCCTCGCCATGCGCCCGAGCACCATCATGACCGAGAGTAACAACGTGGACATTCAAAGGTCGGGCAGCGTCGGCATCTCAAGTGAATATCTAGGGCGCACCGCACGCAGCAACGACACATACGCGCAAGATCGGCAGGACGTGGAGACCGCACGCGCCTCACAGATCGAGGGGGCGCTCGCGACGCAGTACGGGGCGCAGTCGGGCGCTATC
>JBJMGS010000161.1:0-9027 GCA_045807785.1 Pyrinomonadaceae bacterium | reverse complement strand
TCGCCATCATCGGCCACGGCGACTCGGGGAAGACTCAACTCATCAGCTCCCTCCTCTACGTCTCCGGCGCCACCGCGCGCTGGGGCAAGGTGGACGAGGGCACGTCCACGACCGACTACGAGGAAGACGCCATCGCGCGCAAGATCAGTCTGAATACCGCGCTCGCCCGACTCGAGTACAAAGAGCACAAGATCAACTTCATCGACACGCCCGGTTACGCCGCCTTCATCTCCCACGCGCGCCCGGCGCTGAGGGTCGCCGACTGCGCGCTCGTCGTCGTTGACGGCGTCCACGGCGTCGAGGTGCAGACCGAGAAGAGTTGGGCTTTCGCCAACGAGTTCATGGTGCCGCGCATCATGGTCATCAACAAGCTCGACAAGGAGCGCGCCGACTTCGGCGCGGCGCTCGAGAGCGCGCGCTCGACCTTCAGTCGCGCCATCGTCCCCTTCACGCTTCCCATCGGTCAGGAACAGAACTTCCGCGGCGTCGTGGACATCGTCCACATGAAGGCTTACGAGTTCGACGAGGCGGGCAAGGCGAAAGAGGTACCGATCCCTGAAACAGGCCGCGACTTGATCGACAAGGAGCGCACACGCCTCGTCGAAGTCATCGCCGAGTCGGACGACAAGCTGATGGAGAAGTATTTCGAGGAGGGGACGCTGCCCGAAGAGGACATCGTGCCGAACATCTCGAAGGCGATTGCCGCCTCGAAACTCTGCCCCGTCTTCGCCGCCTCATCGGCGACGCTCGTCGGCTTGACCAACGTCCTCGACGGCATCATCGACTACGCGCCCGCCCCCGACACGCACGAGGCGGAGCACGGTCGCACCGCCGCCGAGGCGGACGGCGGCCAGCCGCTGACGCGCAAGTACAGCCCCGACGAGCCGTTCTCGGCTTATGTCTTCCGCACCGTCGCCGATCCGTTCGCGGGTCGCATCACCGTAATGAAAGTGATCAGCGGACGCGTCAAGGCGGACGCGACGGTGCAGAACACGACGCGCGGCATCCCCGAACGGCTCGGCGCGCTCCACTCGATGCAGGGCAAGCAGATCGACAAGATCGACGAAGCGTCTGCCGGCGACATCGTCGCCTGCGTCAAGCTGAAAGAGACGCAGACCGGCGACACGCTCTCCGACAAGTCAGTGCCGATCCTCTACGACCCGCTCGAATACCCGGAGGCCGCGATCTCTTTCGCCATCGAGCCGAAGTCGCGCCAGGACGAGGATAAGATCAGCTCCGCGATTCACAAGATGCTCGAAGAAGACCCCGGCTTGCACTTCACGCGCGACGCGCAGACCAAGGAGTTCATCCTCTCCGGGTCAGGCCAGCTCCACGTCGAGACGGTCGTGCAGAAGCTGCGCGACCGCTACCACGTCGAGGTCACGCTGCACCCGCCGAAGGTTCCGTACAAGGAGACGATCACGGGGAGAGCCGAGGTGCAGGGTCGGCACAAGAAGCAGACCGGCGGGCGCGGCCAGTTCGGCGACTGCAAGGTCATCTTCGAGCCGCTGCCGCGCGGCGAAGGTTTCAAGTTCGAGGACAAGATTTTCGGCGGCTCCGTGCCGCAGAATTTCCGCCCGGCCATCGAGAAGGGGATCATCGAGGCGGCGTCGGGCGGCGCCATCGCCGGCTACCCGCTCGTGGACTTTAAAGCCACGCTCATCGATGGCTCATACCACGCGGTCGATTCCGACGAGCACAGTTTCCGCGCCGCCGGGCGCAAGGCTTTCCGCGCGGCGATTGACAAGGTGAAGCCGACGCTTCTCGAACCCATGATGAACATCGAGGTCGTCGCGCCGGTCGAGTGTTCGGGCGACATCATGGGCGACCTCAACTCGCGTCGCGGTCGCGTGCAGGGCATGGAGATGCGCGGCAAGAATCAGGTCATCAAGGCGCAGGCGCCGATGGCGGAGATGCTCGACTACCAGTCGAAACTGAATTCGATCACCGCCGCGCGCGGCAGCTACCACATGGAGTTCTCCCACTACGATCCCGTCCCCGGACAGATCGCCCACAAGGTCGTCGAGCAGGCGCGCGCTGAGGGTCGCATCAGGGCGGAAGAGGAAGATTAAGCGAGCCGGTTTCGACAAACGCCGGAGAGCCGAGAGGGCGCGCGAAGACACAGCTTCGCGCGCCCTCTTTCCTTCATCTGAGTGCCGGTGAAACTCACGGCGGCGGCTGTGATAAACTGCCCCGCGGAAAGGGAGGCGTGATGACCAAGCTACTCGGCGATCCAGAGACCTTGCACGGCGATCCGGAGCTTCCGGGGTACGTGCTCGACTTGCGGGAAATCTGGTAGCGGCGGAAGAGGCGCGTTGACGCGCGCCGGAGAGGAGATGAGAGAGATCATGTCGCGCAAATTGGCGAAGTATTGGGTCAGCGCCGACGAGTACGAGCGCATGGGCGCGGCGGGTATCTTCCCGCCGGGCGCGCGGCTCGAACTCATCGAAGGAGATATTTATGAGATGTCACCCATCGGCAGTCCTCACGCCGCGTGCGTCGATGCCCTCACATTCCTTTTCTCTGAGGTGGCGAAAAGGCGATTCATCGTCCGCGTTCAGAACCTGATCCGTCTCAACGACTTCTCCGAGCCACAACCGGACGTGACGCTGCTGCGCTGGCGCGAAGACTTCTACCGCGGCGCGCACCCGACGCCAGCGGACGTGCTGCTCGTCGTCGAGGTCGCGGACGCGACCGTCGTCACGGATCGCACGATCAAGGTGCCGCTCTACGCGCGCGCACGGATTGCGGAGGTGTGGGTGGTGAACGTGCCCGACGAGCGCGTGGAGATTTACACGGAGCCCTTGGGCGACGCCTATCAGTCCGTCGCGCAGTTCGGTCGCGGCGAGCGCGCCCAGTCGCCGACCGTCGGCGGACTCTCTGTGAGCGTTGACGAATTGTTCGGTTAATAGCCTGCCGGCAACAGTGACGCGCCGCCGTCTCCCACGCGCCGTGACGGAGGAGCCCGACGCCGACGACCTAAAGACTCTCACGCCTTCTCGCCTCGACAATTCGCCCGGTCGCACGCGGGGGCAACAAAAATCGTTTGCTCGTCGTTAATCTCGGTTGGAATTCGTCGTTGAAGTTTTAGAGAGTTGCCACAGCCTTTCCCCAAGCCGCGCAAAACCTGACCGGCGACGCTCGTCACAGGAGGTCTCTTGACGCAGCCCCACACGCAGGACGGATCGCGCACGCTCGCCAGCCGCGAGGTCGCGGGTCTCTGCCTGTCGGAGACCTACTACCCTCCGCGCCTGCGTATGCCGCGCCACGGGCACGAGCCCGCCAGCTTCAGCCTCGTGCTTCAGGGTGGCTACGCCGAGACCTTCACGCGCCAGACGCTCGACTGCAAGCCCGCGACACTCGTCTTCCGCCCGCCCGCGGAGTCGCACGCGGTCGCTTTCTCAGACACAGACGTGCGCATCTTCCGCCTCGATGTCTCGCCCGACCTACTCAATCGTCTGCCGCCCGACGCCGCGCGCACTTCTGCCCCCGCGGACTTTTCCGGCGGGCTCGCCGCGCACCTCGCGCACAGACTGTACAGAGAATTTCGCGCGGTGGATCAGTTCTCCGCGCTCTCGATTGAAGGGCTCGCGCTGGAACTGTTGGCGGAATCGGGCCGCACGCTCGCCCGCGCCTTGCAACGACAGCCGCCGCGCTGGCTCGAACGCGCCCGCGAGATGCTGCACGAAAATCTGGCCGACGCGCCGAAGCTCTCCGAGCTGGCACGCGCCGCCGGCGTCCACCCCGTCCACCTCGCGCACGAGTTCCGCCGCCACTACGGCGCGAGCGCGGGCGAGTACGCACGCCGCCTGCGGATCGAGGAGGCGCGTCGCCTCGTCGCACAAACCCACCTGCCTCTCTCAGCCGTCGCCGCGCGCGTTGGCTTCTACGATCAGAGCCACTTCACCAACGCCTTCAAGCGCGGCACGGGCGCGACGCCCGCCGCCTATCGCGCGCTCTACGGCGCGGCGCAATCTCGTCCAAAGTAGCTTTCAGTTTTCCAAGACTGAACCTCCACGCCGCGCTTATAATTTCCGCGTTACCCGTTTGCAGTTTGGATTGAACTTATAGCCCCGCTCACGTTCGTCGCCCGCCGCCTGCGGCGACGACCTTGAACCGTTCGCCTGACGGAGACACATCATGTTGAAAGCCCTGCCGACTTCCCTCTTCATCTGCCTGATCGCCGCGGCCGCTCTCGCGCAGACCGCACCGAACGAGCCGCCGCGAATGCTCTTCGGTCGCCTTGCCGTCAACCGCACGCACATCGCCTTCTCCTACGCGGGCGATCTCTGGGCGGTCGAACGCGGCGGGGGCGAGGCGAAGAGAATCCCCGCGCCCCCGGGTACGGCGACCAGCTTCCCCGCTTACTCGCCGGACGGCTCGCAGCTCGCCTTCTCGCGGCAGACGGGCGGCAACTGGGACGTGTTCGTCATGCCCTCGGCGGGCGGCGAGGCTCGCAGGTTAACCTTCCACCCGGCGGGTGATTACGTCGTCGGCTGGACGCCAGACGGTCGGAGCGTCCTCTTCGAGTCGGTGCGGACAGGCCCGAGCAAGCTCTACACAATCGCGACGACCAACGCCACGCTCCCTTCGGAGTTGCCGTTGCCGCGCGCCCAGAACGGATCGCTCTCGCCCGACGGGGCGCGCATCGCTTACACGCCGATGGGCACGAACCCCGGCGACTGGCGCTTCTACCGCGGCGGCTCGAAGGGGCTCGTCTGGCTCGCCAGTTTGCGCGACGGCGCGTTGGAGAAACTGCCCGTCGGCGACTACAACGACTACTTCCCGATGTGGATCGGCGACCGCGTTTACTTCGTCTCCGACCGCGACTTCACGACGAATCTCTACGTTTACGATCTCGCGACGAAGCGGACGCAAGCCCTCACTTCGTTCAAGCAGTACGGCATCCGCTGGGCTGCCGCGTGCGGCGACGCCGTCGTCCTCGCGCGCGACGGGCGGCTCTACCTCCATGATCTCAAGACGAACCAGACGCGCGTCGTCCCCGTCACCGCCTCGCCCGATCAGTCCGAGCTGAAGCCGCGCAACGCCAACGCGGCGCGCACGGTCGAGTCAGAGGTGCTCTCGGCGGATGGCGCACGCGTTGCCCTCGGCGCGCGCGGCGACGCGCTCGTCTTTGACCCCGCGAAGAACGAGGCGCGCAACCTGACCGAGACGCCGGGCGTCGCCGAACGCTACCCCGCGCTCTCGCCCGACGGAAAACGGATCGCCTACTTCTCCGACGAGACGGGCGAGTACCAACTCCACGTGCGCGCCGTCGAAGGCGCGGGCGCGGTGAAGAAGATCAGCATCGAGCCGAAGCCTTCTTACTACCGCGAGCTGGTCTGGTCGTCAGACTCGCGCCACGTCGCGTTCACCGACAAGCGGCTCGCGCTCTGGGTCGCGGACGTGGACGCGAGCGCGGCGCGGCAAGTTGATCGCTCGGTCTATTCCTATCAGGAGCAGTGGTTCCCCGCGTGGTCTGCGGACGGTCGCTGGCTCGCCTACTCGAAGCAACTGCACAACCGCGTCCGCACCGTCTTCATCTACGACACGCAGGGCGGCGGCACGGTTCATCAGATCACCGACGGGCGCACGCACACCGAATCGCCCGTCTTCGACCGCAACGGCAAGTACCTCTACTTCCTTTCCAGCCCGAACGCGGGCACGAGCGAGTACGGCTGGGGCGTCCTGAACGGCACGCTCGCGCGCCCGCTCGTCCAGCGCCGCGTCCACGCACTTCTGTTGCAAGCGGACGCGGCGTCGCCGCTGTTACCGAATAACACGCCGAACCCTGACGCGAAACCGGGCGACGCGAACGCCGCCGCGCGGATCGACTTCGACGGCATTGCGAGCCGCGTCGTCGATCTGCCGATGCAGCCGCGCGACTACGCGCAAATCCTGCCCGGCAAGCTCGGCTCGCTCGTCGCGCTCGTCAACGAGTGGAAGTCTGGTCCCTTCGGGAATCCCACGCAGACGATCTACCGCTACGATCTGTCGAAGCCGACGCAGTTTGACCGTCTCGTCGAAGACGTCAACGGCTTCGACGTTTCGCAGGACGGACGCCGACTGATCTACAATAAGGGACGCAACACGTTCGTCGTCGCGTCGGACGCCGCGCCGAAGCCGGACGAGGGACGGCTCGATTACGGCAAGCTCGAAGTCGCGGTTGATCCGCGCGCCGAGTGGCGGCAGATGTACCGAGAAGCGTGGCGCATCATGCGCGACTGGTTCTACGACCCGAACCACCACGGGCAGAACCTCGATGAACTCGAACGCCACTACGCGGAATACCTGCCGACCGTCACGCGCCGCGCCGATCTGAACGCACTCATGAACATGATGCTCGGCCACGTCTCGGTCAGTCACCTCGGCGTCGGCGGTGGCGACGCGCCGCCGCCCGCTGGCGCACCCGTCCGCGTGGGGCTGCTCGGCGCGGACTACGAGATCGATCAGAATCGCTACCGCTTCAAGCGCGTCTTCCGCGCGCTCACCTTCAGCTCCGCGCTCGGCACGTTCCCCGCGCCGCTCGATCGCCCCGGCGTCTCCGTGCGCGAGGGCGAATATCTGATCGCGGTTGATGACAAAGAGGTGGACGCGAGCCACAGCGTCTATAGTTACTTCGAGAACAAGGTGGATCGCCCGGTCAAGATCACAGTCTCGGCGAACGCGAGCGGCGCAGGCGCGCGGACGCTGACTGTCTATCCGATCGGGAACGAGGTGCAATTGCGCATCGCCAACTGGGCGGAGGAGAATCGCCGCCGCGTCGAGCAAGCGTCGAATGGAAAGCTCGGCTACATCTACGCGCCCGACTACGGCGCGCGCACGATGGACTTCATCCGCGGGCTCGCGGGCAACGGCGACCGCGCCGGGCTCATCATCGATCAGCGCGAGAACGGCGGCGGCATCACGCCCGACTATCTGATCGAGTGGCTGCGCCGCAAACCGCTCTATGATTACATGTTCCGCGAGGGCGAAGACATCGCCGTGCCGGTCAACCCCGCGCCGCCCGTCAAGGTGCTCATCACCAACGAGCGCAACTTCTCTGCCGCGGAGACCTTCGCCTTCATGTACAAACTCGCCCACGTCGGCCCCATCGTCGGCACGCGCACGGGCGGCGGCGGCATCGGCCCTTACGTCTTCACGCCTCCCCTCATCGATGGCGGGCAGGTGCAACTGCCGAACCGCGCCGCCTACAACCCGGACGGCACTTCCTGGGGCGTCGAGAACGTGGGCGTCGCGCCCGACTACGAAGTCGAATACACGCCGCGCGACTTGATGGCGGGACGCGACCCGCAACTCGAAAAGGCGATTCAGGTCGCGCTCGCCGAGCTGCCGAAGAACCCGGTCGTCGTGCCGAAGCACCCGAAGTATCCCATACATAAATAGAGGTGTAGTCGGCTGTCGAAGATGTAAGAGTTTGTTCCGTGGGCGCGGGGGAAGACATCCTCACCGCGCCCACGGCGCGATTTAGTGCCCCGGGATTATCCGCGTCACAATCTTCCTGACCCTTTGTTAACGCCGCCGCGGCGCGACACGTCTTTCAACCAATGCTGTCAGCTTGATCCCGGAGGACTACTCGTTTGAGACGATCAACGCACTGCCCACCCATCGCGCCATGGCGCGCGCTACTACTATTCATCCTGTTGTTACCCACCGCCGCCCGCGCGCAGCAGGGCGCGCTCTCCACCGAGAAGATCAAACAGATCGAGGCGCTGATCGCGGCGGAGATGTCGAAGCAGTCCATCGCGGGTCTTTCGGTCGCGGTCGTCACGGACAATCAACTGAGATGGGCGAACGGTTACGGCTTCGCCGATCTCGAAAACTTCGTGCCCGCGAAGTCCGCGACCGTCTATCGCCTCGGCTCGCTCTCGAAGCCGATCACGGCTGTCGCCGTCATGCGCCTCGTCGAGCAGGGCAAGCTCGATCTGGACGCGCCAGTCCAAAAATACTGCCCCGCTTTCCCCGTCAAGCAGTGGGCGGTGACGCCGCGACTCATCCTCGGACACCTGAGCGGCATCCGCCATTACAAGAGCGACGAGGAGTTCAATAACACGCTCTATTTCGCTTCCATCGTCGAGGGGCTCGCGATGTTCAAAGACGACCCGCTCCTCTTCGAGCCCGGCACGAAGTACGGCTACACGACCTTCGGCTACAGCGTTCTCGGCTGCGCCGTCGAGGGCGCTTCGGGCATGAAATACGGCGACTACGTGAAAGAAAATGTCTTCAAGCCCGCCGCGATGGATCGCATCCGCATCGACAGCGTCGCCGATCTCATCCCGAACCGCGCGCAAGGTTACCGGCGCAGGTCGGACGGAAGCTTGCGCAACTCCCCGCTCGCCGACAACAGCTACAAAGTTCCCGGCGGCGGCTTCGTCTCGACGGTCGAGGATTTAGCCAGGCTCGCCATCGCCATGCAGACGGGGAAACTGTTGCAGCGCGAGACCGTGGAGCAGATGTACACGCGGCAGAAACTTCGCGACGGCAAAGAGACGAACTACGGGCTCGGCTGGAGCGTGGCGGCGGTGAACGGCCAACGCTACGTCGGTCACAGCGGCGCGCAGCAGCGCGTGAGCACGATCCTGCAGACCGTGCCAGACAAGGGCGCGGCGGTCGCGATCATGGTCAACGTCGAAGACACGGGGCTCACGCCGCTCGCGAACCAGATTCTGGATGTGCTGATGAAGTAGGCGGGAACAACTCCGCCGGCGCACCCTAAGAATAACGAGGGGGCTCTGGCTTCGCCCTTGGGCGAAGCCAGAGCCCCCTCGTTGTCGTCTCGCCAAACCTACCGTGCCGTCAACTCGTCCGCCAGCTTCCCGGCGTCGTACATCTTCCTCAACGCCTCGATGATCGCCGCCGAGTGGACGGCGACGGCGCGGCCGCCCTCTGCGTCTTCGACGAACTGGTGGGCGGGGGGCTGTTGTCGCACGTCGGTCGGATCGGCACGCATTTCGAGTCGAGGCTGCGCGAGCTCGCGTCCCGCCATTCCGTGATCAAGGACGTGCGCGGCGCCGGCGTGATGCGCGG
>JBJMGS010000160.1:0-5538 GCA_045807785.1 Pyrinomonadaceae bacterium | reverse complement strand
TGAGCCCGCGTCGTCAGATCAGTCACAACCATGAGCATAAAGTTAAACGGTCGCCGATCGCTCCGGCTCGTTCTTGTCATCGCGTCGCTCGCGTTTAGTGCGTGCGGCTCGCGCTCGGAAGAAGCCTCGTCAGCGTCGGCGTCGCCCTCAGACACGCCCGTGCCGGTCGCGCAGTTGTTGTGCCAAGCTGACGACGATTTCGCGAACCGCGCCGATCTCGGACGCGTCCGCGAGGGGTTGAAGACGCTGCGCCGCGTCCGCGCCGTCGAGCACGGCAACTACGAAGCGGCCTGGCGGGCGGCGCGGCTCGACTACCTGATCGGCGACCGCGGCAGCGACGACAAGGAGCGCGAGCAGGCGTTCAACGAAGGCATTGAGGCGGGCGAGACGGCGACGAAGGCTGAGCCCGGTCGCGTCGAGGGCCACTTCTGGCTCGGCGCGAACTACGGCGGCTACGCGAAGTTCAAAGGCGCCATCTACGGAGCCGCCTACGTCGAGAAGGTGCGCCGCGAGATGGAGATGGTGCTCAAGCTCGACGAGAGTTTCGAGGGCGGGAGCGCGTACCTTGCGCTCGGCCAGCTCGATCTGGAACTGCCGCAGGTGCTCGGCGGCGACGCCGCGCGCGCAGCCCAAACCTTAGAGAAGGGTTTACGCTACGGAGCGAACAACTCGCTGCTGCACCTGCGTCTCGCCGAAGCGTACCTCCACCTCAAACGCAGAGACGACGCACGGCGCGAGCTGAACTGGATCGTCAACGCCAAGCCAAGCCCCGACTACCTGCCCGAACACGGGCAGGCGCTCAAGGGTGCGCGCGAGTTGTTGGACAAGAGTTTTTAACGCGACAACCCTTCTGCGCTTAGCGCCCTGGCGTCTTTGCGTGAAAAAATTCTTCCCGCGCAAAGGCGCTAAGCAAGAATTAAGGGCTTCACGGCTCGGTGATGGAGAGGCAGAGGGATCAGCACATCGTCGCGGACAGTTCGGATGAACTCGCCGGGCGCGGGGCGAGACGGCGCGCGCTCGTGTTACTGGCGTGCGCGGAACTGCTGGGGATGTCCCTGTGGTTCAGCGCGTCGGCAGTGACGCCCGCGATCAGGAGCGAGTGGCATCTGTCAGAAGTCGCCGCGAGCTGGCTGACGCTCGCCGTGCAGCTCGGCTTCGTCGTCGGCACGCTCGCCTCCGCCCTGCTCAACCTGCCCGACGTGCTCAGCTCGCGTCGCCTCTTCGCCGTCTCGGCTTTCGCGGGCGCGCTCATGAACGCTGCCTTCGGACTCTTCGCGCACAACTTCGCCTTCGGCGTCTCGCTCAGATTTTTGACGGGGATGTTTCTCGCGGGCGTCTATCCGCCGGGGATGAAGATCATGGCGACGTGGTTCCGGCGCGGGCGTGGGATGGCGCTCGGCGTGCTCGTCGGCGCGCTCACGTTGGGGAAAGCTTCGCCGTATCTCGTCAACGCCGTCGGCAGCTCCGATTGGCGCGTGAACATTCTCTTCGTCTCGGTGCTCGCGGTGCTGGGCGGACTCATCGTCCTGCTCTTCGTCTCGGACGGCCCCTTCGCGCTGCCGCCCGCCGCCTTCGACTTCGGTCAAGTCCGACAGGTCTTTCGCAACCGCGGCGTGCGGCTCGCCAACTTCGGCTACTTCGGTCACATGTGGGAGCTGTACGCGATGTGGACGTGGACGCCCGCGCTGCTGCGCGCGAGCTTCGCGGCGCGCGGGGTGAAGCCTGCGCTCGCTGAGACGGGATCGTTTCTCGTCATCGGCGCGGGCGCTGTGGGTTGCGTCGGGGCGGGACTGCTCGCCGATCGCGTCGGGCGCACGCTGGTCACTTCGTGGGCGATGGCGGCGAGCGGCGCGTGCTGCCTCGTCGTCGGCTTCCTCTTCGGCGCGAACCCCGCCGTGCTGCTCGCGCTGATGTGCGTCTGGGGCGCGACGGTCGTCGCGGACTCGGCGCAGTTTTCGGGCTGCGTCACGGAACTGGGCGATCCGCGATACCTCGGCACGGCTTTGACCATCCAGACCTGCCTCGGTTTTCTGCTTACGCTCGCGTCAATCCACCTCATCCCGCTGCTCGTCGCGCGCGTCGGCTGGCGCTACGCCTTCGCCGCGCTCGCGCCCGGCCCAGCCTTCGGCATCTACTCGATGCTGCGCCTGCGCCGGCTCCCCGAAGCCGCGCGGATCGCCCACGGTCGCCGCTAAAGCCTGCTGTGAAACCGGTAAATTTTCTCGTGCGAAGAGGCGCGACGGGCTAACTGTCGGCCTCAGTCCGGCATCAAAATTGACATCGCGCACGACGATTACTATAGTAACTTCGCCGTAATTCCAGACAGAGCAACGTAGGCTGTGGTAAGAGAGCTGAGGAGAGTTTTACGACTGCGACACGCGCCGCGCGCGCGCGCGTTGTCGTGCCTCCTGCTCTTTCTGATCTCGCTCAACGCGACCGCAGACGTCGTCCACCGGCACGATCTTTCCTCGCCGCGTCAGACCTCAATCGCGCGAGCGACCGTTGACGCGGTCGATGCGGCTGGCGAGACTACCGACGGCTCGACCGGCAGCCCGCTCAACAGCAAAGACTGCCCCCTCTGCCAACTTCACAAGCAACTAAGCAGCGCGCTCATCTGCGAACCGGTCTTTTCACCAGCGCCGCCTTCGCAGTGCGCCTCGGTCATTGCCACTTCCATTTCTTACCTCTCTGCGAGCGCCACGGCGCGCCGCGGACGAGCGCCCCCGCAGACCTCTCTCCTCTAGCTTGCACTTCGCCGCCGACTGAGCCGCACTAGGGCTCGCGTGGCGACTCCCGCAACACATCAATCGACGCGTTCGCCGGTGCGCCATCTTACGCGCCCCACGGTTTCAAAGGCGTGCGCCGACCGGCGCTCACGCCGCCCGCGCGATTGAGAGAGAGACATGAGAGAGGTCAAGATGATCATTCAGAGAAGCATTCTTCGTACAACACTCCGCATCGCGCTGCTCGCGGCGCTCGCCGCCATTTACGGCCCCCTGGCCCTGGCGCAGACTTCCGCGAGCGCGGGCACGATCACGGGCGTCGTCACCGACCCGAACGGCGCTGTCGTGCCCGGCGCGTCGGTCAGGATCGAGAACGCCGTGACCCACTCAGAGCGCACGGCGACCACGGACGCGGAGGGCGTGTTCCGCCTCAACAACGTGCCTTTTAACATCTACCAACTCTCGGTCACGGCGAACGGCTTCGGCGCGTCGCAGCAGGACGTGCAGGTGCGAACGTCTGTGCCCATCGAGCTGAAGGTCGCGCTCACGGTCGCCGGCCTCGCCTCAGACGTGGTGAACGTGACGGATTCGCTGAACAGCCTCGAAAACGTCCCGACGGCGCACACGGACGTGAGCGACGCCATCATCACCAAGATGCCCATCAGCTCGCCCGGCTCGGGCCTGAGCGACGTGGTCACGCAGTCCGCGCCCGGCGTCGTCGCCGACTCAAACGGGCTCTTCCACCCGCTCGGCGATCACGCGCAGACTTCATACTCAATTGACAACCAGACGGTCTCGGATCAGCAGAGCAAGGCGTTCTCGACGCAACTGCCGCCCAACGCCGTACAGTCTCTTGAGATTATCACCGGCTCGACGCCCGCCGAGTACGGCGACAAGACGAGCCTCGTCATCAACGTCGTCACCAAGTCCGGCCTCGGGCAGAAGAAGCCGACGGGCAACTTCAGCACGACCTACGGCACGTTCGGCACGATCAGTCAGGAGGCGGGGCTCGCCTTCGGCGGCGACAAATTCGGCAACTTCGTCTCGCTCGACTTGCAGCGTTCGGGGCGATTCCTCGACGCGCCGGAGTTCGAGGTGTTCCACGACCGCGGGACTTCATCGAACCTCTTCGACCGTTTCGATTACAGCCCCGACAGCAACGACACGTTCCACCTGAACCTGTTCCTCGCGCGCAACAACTTCCAGCAGCCGAACACCTACGAGCAACAGGCGCTCGGACAGGATCAGCACCAGCTCGTGCGCTCGTTCAACATCGCGCCCGGCTACGTCCACATTTTCAGCCCGCACACGGTGCTGAACGTCAGCCCCTACTACCGTCAGGACGAAGTGAAATACTTCCCGAGCGCGAACCCCTTCTCGGATCAGACGACGACCGTCAGCCAGCAGCGGCGGCTCGCCAACACGGGCATCCGCGCCGACGTGTCTTACACGAAGGGCATTCACAACGCCAAGTTTGGCGTGCAGTTCCAGCACACGTTTCTGACCGAGGCGTTCCAGTTCGGCATCACCGATCCGAACTTCAACGATCCGTCGAGCCCGGACTTTCTGCCCGGCTTGCTCCCCTTCGATCTCACGCGCGGCGGGCACCTCTTCAACTTCAACGGCCACACCGACATCAAACAGGAAGCCGTCTTCGCGCAGGACGCGCTCTCTTTGGGTCGGCTGACGCTCAACCTCGGCTTGCGCTTCGACAACTACGACGGGCTGAGCCACGGTAAGTCCTGGCAGCCGCGACTCGGCGCGTCGTACCTCGTCAAGCGCACGGGCACGGTCCTTCGCGCCTCCTTCACGCGCAACTTCGAGACGCCGTACAACGAGAATCTCATCCTGTCGAGCGCGACGGGCGCGGGGGGCCTAGCCGACGGCGTGCTCGGCTCGGCGAGCAACGAGACGCTTCAGCCCGGACGGCGCAACCAGGTCAACCTCGGCTTGCAGCAGGGCTTCGGCAAGCTCGTCGTCTTCGACCTCGACTACTTCAACAAGCGCACGACGAACGCCTACGACTTCAACGTGCTCCTGAACACGCCGATCACTTTCCCGATTTCGTGGGACAAGTCGAAGATCGACGGCATCGCGGCGCGCGTCAACCTGAACAACTACAAGGGGCTCACCGCGTCGTTCACCGCCGGGCACACGCGGGCGCGCTTCTTCCCGCCGGAGTCTGGCGGCCTGTTCTTCAACTCCGAGCTGCCGACGGGCGTCTTCCGCATCGATCACGATCAGGTGTTCGAGCAGACGACGCAGGTACAGTACCAGTTCAATCAGTGGAAGGATGTCGCGCCTTACGTCAACTTCACTTGGCGCTACGACAGCGGCGCGGTGGCGGGACAGGTGCCCGACTACGCCACGGCGCTCACCTTCTCGCCCGACGAACAGGCGCAGATCGGTCTCTTCTGCGGCGACACCTTCGCCACGCCGACGCAAGGGATCACCTCTTGTTCCTCTTCAACGCGCGGCGCGCTGCGCGTGAGGATTCCGGCGGACGGGACGGCGAACGACGACACCAACCCGCCGCGCATCGCGCCGCGCCACCTCTTCGACGTGAGCGTGGGCACGGACAACCTGCTGCGTACCGAGCGGGCGCGCATGACTTTGCGCTTCTCCGTCATCAACCTGACGAATAAGGAAGCTCTCTACAACTTCCTCTCGACCTTCAGCGGCACGCACTTCGTCTCGCCGCGCACATTCCAGGGGCAAGTCGGCGTGACGTTCTAACCTGGGAGCGCGGGCATCTTGCCCGCATTGAGCGCAACAGCGCGAAATAAACTTGCGCCGTCACTCGACGTCGAGTGAC
>JBJMGS010000159.1:0-3185 GCA_045807785.1 Pyrinomonadaceae bacterium | reverse complement strand
GCTCGCAGCCGAAGGAAGTTCTCGGCGGCGAGCGCCTGAGCGTCTGGCGCGCGGTCGATCTGCAACCTGCGCCCCGGCAAAAATAGAAACGCTTCCCCGGCGTGCGGCGTCTATAGCTGCCGGAGGTTCCGCATGAAAAAGTTTTCCCTCGCAATCCTCTGCCTCGTCGCCGCCGTCTCGACCGCGGCGGCGCGACAATCCGCTTCGCCCGCTCCGGCTAACGCTGCCGCCCGCGAAAGTACGCCCGACATCCGGCAGAACACTTTCGAGAAAGTCTGGGAGATCGTGCGCGACAGGTTCTTCGATCCGAACTTCAACGGCGTCGATTGGAACAAGGTGCGCGAGCGCTACGCGCCGCAGGTCGCCGCCGTCAAGTCGGACGCCGAGTTGTACGACGTGCTCAACCGCATGGTCGGCGAGCTGAAAGTCTCGCACATAGAGATCGTCACGCCGGACGTGATCGAGAAACTCGGCGCGCCGCCCGTCACCACGGGTCTCGGTCTGCGCTCCGTCGAAGGCAATGTGACGGTCTTCCGCATCCTCACCGGCTCGTCCGCCGAGCGCGAAGGCGTCCGTCCCGGCTTCGTCGTCCGGCGGATCGACGGCGCGCAGGTATCAGACCTAGAAGCCGCGCTCGGCAAACTCCACGGCGCGCCGCACACGAAAGTGCGCGTCGAGTTTCTGGACGACCGCGACGCGGTGCGCGAGGCGACGCTCGAACGGATGCCGCTCGGCGCGGGCGAGGTTGATCGCGCCCAGCTCGGCTCGCTCTCGCTCTACGCGCTCTTCGAGTCGCGCCGCCTCGAAGCCGGCATCGGCTACATCCGCTTCACGACGTTCATCGCCGCGCTCAACGACAAAATCCGTCAGGCGGTCGAGACGTTTCACGACGCGCCCGGTCTCGTCATAGACCTGCGCGGCAACGGCGGCGGCGACGACAGCGTGGCGATCCGCCTTGCCTCCATGCTCTTCGACAAGCCGACGCAGCTCATGATCACGCGCACACGCAAAGGCGACGCCGACTACTACCGCGCGCGCCCCACGAAGAACCCTTATCTCGCCCCGGTCGTCATCCTCATCGACGAGGGCAGTGGCTCGGCGAGCGAACAACTCACCGCCGGTCTTCAAGAGAACGGTCGCGCCTACGTCGTCGGCAACAGATCGGCGGGCGACGACATGGACGCGGACCTCGAACGGCTCCCCACCGGCGCTTACTTCATCTACGCCGCGGGCGAGCCGCGCACGCCGAAAGGCTTCGTCGTCGAAGGACACGGCGTCGCGCCCGATCTTGAGGTAAACTTAACGCGCGCCGGGCTGCTCCGGGGCGACGACGCGCAACTGTCGGCGGCGATCAACTACATCAGGCAGAAGACCAGCAAAGGAAACCACTAAAAGATGGCGGAAGCCGAAGCGAAAGTTCAGGGCACAGAGGACGCGCGCGAACTCGTGCGCTATGCGGTCGGCGAGGGCGTCGCGACGATCACGCTCAACGATCCGCCGGCGAACACCTACAGCTACGAGATGATGCAACAGCTCGACCGCGCCATCCTCGCGGCGCGCATGGACGAGACAGCTCATGTCGTCGTCATCACGGGCGCGGGCGAGAAGTTCTTCTGCGCGGGCGCAGACATCTCGATGCTGAACTCCGTCACGCCCGAATTCAAATACTATTTCTGCCTCCACGCCAACGAAACCCTGTCGCGGCTCGAACAGACGCCGAAGCTCGTCATCGCCGCCATCAACGGCCACTGCGTCGGCGGCGGGCTGGAAGTCGCGTTGGCGGCGGACATCCGTCTCGCGCGCCGCGGCGCAGGCAAGATGGGTCTGCCCGAAGTATCCTTAGGCGTCCTTCCCGGCACGGGCGGCACGCAGCGCCTGTTGCGCGTCGTCGGCAAGTCGCGTGCGATTGAGCTGATGACGACGGGCGAGCTGTTCGACTTCGAGCGCGGTGAAGAACTCGGACTCGTCAACCACCTCTACGAAGCCGAGACCGGCGCCGCGTTCATGGAACAGGTCATGACTTACGCGCGGCAGTTCACCACGCCCCACAAGGCCGCGCGCGCCGTCGGGCGCATCAAGCGCAGCGTCCAGACGGGCGCCGAGATTCCCTTCGAGTCCGCCCTCGCCTTAGAGCGCGAGTTGCAGCAACAGCTCTTCCAATCCGAAGACGCCCGCGAAGGTCTCGCCGCCTACACCGAGAAGCGCAAGCCGAACTTCAAGGGAGCGTGAATCGTGGCTCGTCAATCGTGAATCGTTAAGACTGTGCGGCGCTCAACCACGATTGACGATTGACGATTGACGATTGACGAGCCATGTACGAGCACATCACGACCACTTTCGACGCGGGCGTCGCGACCGTGACGCTGAACCGTCCCGACAAGCTGAACAGCTTCATCGGTCACATGCGGCGCGATCTGGCGGAGGCGCTAGAGCACGCGGGGAGCGACGGGGATGTGCGCGTCGTCGTCTTGACGGGCGCGGGGCGCGCCTTCTGCGCGGGCGCGGACGTCGGTTACATGGACGAGTTGATGCGGCGCGACGACACGGAAGAGTTCGCGCGGCTGCTCGGCGCGGGGCGGCGCGTCGTCCACGCGATCCGGCAGATGACGAAGCCGGTCGTCGCCGCCATCAATGGCGCAGCTTACGGCGCGGGCTTCAACCTCGCGCTCGCGTGTGACATGCGTGTCGCGGCGGAGTCTGCGACCTTCAGCCAATCGTTCGTCAAAGTCGGCCTGCACCCGGACTGGGGCGGCTCCTATTTTCTGCCGCGCTCCCTGCCCTCGAACCTCGCCTGCGAGATGTTCTTTCTCGGCGACGCCATCGACGCGCGCCGCGCCTTTGAACTGGGTCTGGTCAATCGCGTCGTCGCGGACGCGGAACTCGCCAGCGAGACGCGCAAACTGTCCGCCAGGCTGCGCGACGCTTCGGCGCAGTCAATCGCCGCCGCCAAGCACGCCGTTTACATGAGCGACGCCGCGAGCCTCGACCGGATGCTGCAATACGAAACCGAGGCGCAGCTCCAATGCTTCGAGTCTCAGGAGGCACGCGAACGCGTCCGCGCCTTCCTCGCACGACGCGAGCCGCGCACGGCGAAGTCTTGATGAAGAAACTCGAAGGCAAGCTCGCCGTCATCACGGGCGGCGGTCGTGGCATCGGTCGCGCCGTCGCGATGGCGTTCGCGCGCG
>JBJMGS010000158.1:0-4601 GCA_045807785.1 Pyrinomonadaceae bacterium | reverse complement strand
TTCGTCTTCGGATTTGCTAACAGCTAATCGCTAACAGCTCACAGCTTCTTTTATGTTTCTCGCTAAAGTCGTCGGCACGGTCTGGTCAACGAAGAAGTCGCCCGACTTGGAAGGCGTCAAGTTTCTGATCGTGCACCCGATTGAGTTGGACAAGGAGCCGACGCGCAGCGTCGTCGTCGTGGCTGATCGCTTGGGCGCTGGGATAGGTGAGGTCGTGATGTGCGCCTACGGCAAGGCGGCGCGCACGGCGGTCGGCGATCAAGATATGGCAATTGAGGCGGCGGTCGTCGGCATCGTGGATCGCATGGATGTCCACGGCTCGCCTTCAGAAGACTTGAACGCCGAGGCGCAGACTTTGCGCGGCGCGGGTGATAACGGGAGACCATAGGAGCCGTGACGAGTGAACGGTGACAAGTGACAAGCCAGGCTGCTTGTCTTTTCTTGTCACCTGTCACTTGTCACTTGTCACTGACCGAATGGCAAATGAGGAATTGATCTACCGCATCACGCGGGCGGTGTACGGGCGTCTGGGGGCGGGGGCGGACGAGCGCGAGGTGGAGTCTCTGGTGACGGATATCTACCGCGCCGTCGAGCCGGTCGTCGGCGGAGCGGGGAACGGCACACAACAATCGTCGTCTTCAGCGGGGCAGGATCGCGCGGGTGGGGCGGAGGGGTCGGCGAACCGTCTGGTCGTCTCGGTCTTCGGCGTCGATCATCCGGGCATCGTGGCGTCGGTCGCGCAGATTCTCGCCGAGTCGGATTGCAGCATCATCGACATCAATCAGACGGTCGTGCAGGGCAAGTTCGCGATGGTCATCATCTCGGATATGACGCGCGCGCGTGGCTCCGTCACGGAACTCAAGGAACGCTTCCGCGCCGAGGGCGAGCGCCTCGGCGTCCACATCTACGCCCAGCGCGAAGACCTGTTCAACGCGATGCACCGAATCTAAGGATGAAGGATGAAGGATGAAAAGTTAAAACTGCTTTTCTTCTTCGTTTCATCCTTCATCCTTCATCCTTCATCCTTGTATGTCTGAGCCTGAGATCGCACGTCGGTGTAACAGCTGCGGTGCGTCGGTGCGCGGCGCGGCACACTTCTGCCCGCAGTGCGGACAGTCTCTGGCGGGCGCGGCGTCGGCTCCGGCACAGGCGAGGACGAAGTCGGCGCTCGTCGAGGAGGCGGAGCGCGTCGCCGCTTCGATCAGCGGGAAACTCTTGACCCGCGACGCCGCCGACGCGCCGCGGCCGGATGTCGCTCATGCCGCTGATATGAATGATAAGCAGGACGCACGCGCCCTCGATCCTGGTGCGAAGGGCGGCGCGGGCACGCCACAGAGTTCGGCTCCTGCGGTCGAGGGCTTGGGCGGAGCGGCGCGGGCGGAAGAGCGCCCGCGCGTCGAACCTGTTGCATCGCCGGCGCGGGGCGTGCGGCAGCGCGCGGCGTCGGTCGGGGCGGGCGTGGGCGATAGCTTGCGCCCGCGCGTGGATAAACTGCGCGAGCGTTCGGCGGGCGTCTTTGACGAGGCGGCGGACGATCCGGGCTTGCGCTTCGTGCTCGTCGCAGCCTTGCTCTTCGTCGTCGCGCTCCTGCTCTTCATCTTCAGCTTCGCCCTCAAGTAGTCACGCATCGCAAACACATGGAATACACGCAGGCGGAAATCTTGCAGACCGTGCGGATGACCGAGATGGAACATCTCGACGTGCGCACTGTCACGCTCGGCATCAATCTGCGCGACTGCGCGTCGGAGACCATCGAGCGCACCAGCGAGCGCGTCCGCGAGAAGATCGAGCGCACCGGCGAGCGGCTCGTCGAGACCGTCAACCGCATCGGCGACGAGCTGGGGATTCGCGTCGCGAACAAGCGCATCTCGATCACGCCCGCCTCGCTGGTCGCGGGTGCGGCGCGCTCGCCTGCCGACTGCGTGCTACTCGCGCGCGCGATTGACGAGGCGGCGGGACGCGTCGGCGTGGACTTCATCGGCGGCTACTCCGCGCTCGTGCATAAAGGCTGGACGACGACCGGAAGCCTCTTCCTCGACTCGATCCCGGAGGCGCTGGCGACGACGAAGCGGCTCTGCTCGTCGGTCAACGTCGCGACGACGCGCGCCGGGATCAACATGGACGCCGTGCGCCGCGTTGGGCAGTTGATCAAGGAGATGGCCGAGCGGACGCGCGAGACGGGCGGGTTGGCATGCGCGAAGTTCGTCTGCTTCGCCAACGCCGTCGAAGACAACCCGTTCATGGCGGGCGCATTCCACGGCGCAGGCGAGGCCGAATCGGTGATCAACGTCGGCGTCTCCGGCCCCGGCGTCGTTAACCACGCCGTGCGCCACGCGCCCAAAGACATGCCGCTCGACGAGCTGGCGGAGCTGATCAAAAAGCTCTCGTTCAAACTGTCGCGCGCAGGGGAACTGATCGGTCGCGAGGCGGCGCGTCGGCTCGGCATCGGTTTCGGCATCATCGATCTCTCGCTCGCACCGACGCCCGCGCCGGGCGACTCGGTCGCCGAGATCATCGAGGCGATGGGCTTCGAGCGGGCGGGTGCGCCGGGCACGACCGCCGCCTTGGCGCTTCTGACCGACGCCGTGAAGAAGGGCGGGGCGATGGCTTCGTCGGCGGTCGGCGGCATGAGCGGCGCGTTCATCCCCGTCTCCGAGGACGGCGGCATGATCGAGGCGGCGCGGGTCGGCGCATTGACGCTGGAAAAACTCGAAGCGTGGACGAGCGTCTGCTCGGTCGGCCTCGACATGGTGGCAGTGCCGGGCTCGACAAGCGCGGAGACCATCGCCGCGATCATCGCCGATGAGATGGCCATCGGCGTGATGAACAACAAGACGACCGCCGTGCGCATCATCCCCGTGCCCGGCAAAGACGTGGGCGACTCGGTCGAGTTCGGCGGGCTCCTCGGCACCGCGCCCGTCATGCCCGTCAACCGCTTCTCGTCGGACGCCTTCATCCGCCGGGGCGGGCGCATCCCCGCGCCGATCCATTCGCTGCGGAACTGATCTCGATGTTGACGAATTTACTCTCTAAGTCATACGTCGGCAGCCGGGGAAGCCGTCTGGGGCGGCTCGCGTTGCTCGGCGCGCTGGTGTCGTCGTGTGCGTTCGTCGCCCGCGCGCAAGAAGCGCCGGCGGCGGGCAAGATGAAGCTGGCGAAGATCGAGGTGACAGGCCTGCATCGCGTGAAGGAGGCGGAGATCGTCGCGGCGAGCGGGTTGCAGTTGGGGCAGGCGCTGGAAGTAGGGATGCTGGACGCGGCGGCCGAGCGTCTGCTCGCGAGCGGGCTCGTCGCGAAGCTCGGCTACAAGCTGCGCGAGCGCGGCGGCGAGGCGGTTGTGACGTTCGAGGTGACGGAGGCGGCAGCCGGCGGCGGGCTGCCCGTCGTCTTCGACAACTTCGTCTGGCTCACGCCCGAAGAGATCGCGCAAGCCGTCCGCCGCGACGTGCCCGCCTTCGACGGCACCGCGCCGGATTCGGGGACGGTTATCGAAGCGATCAGACGCTCGCTCGAACGCCTGCTCGCCGAGCGGAAGATCGCGGGGCAGGTCGAGTACCTGCCTTCGGCGAAGGAGTCGGGCGGCGACCGCAAGCACGTCTTCACGGTGACGGGCGTCAAGCTCCCGGTCTGCGCGGCGCACTTTCCGGGCGCGTCTGGCGTGGCGGAGAAGGAGTTGATCGCGGCGGCGCAGACGACCCTCTTCGGCAACGACTACTCGCGCGAGTTCGTCTCGAACTTCGCCGACGTGGCGCTGCGCGATCTCTACCACGAGCGCGGCTACCTCCGCGTCGAGTTCGACGAGCCGCGCGCCGCGCTCGGCGGCGACGCCGCGTGCGGCGCGGGCGGCGTCACCTTTACCCTGCCCGTGCGCGAAGGCGTGGCGTACAACTGGGGCGGCGCGGCGTGGTCTGGAAACGCGGCGATGACGCCCGCGGAACTCGACGCGGCGCTCGGCATGAAGCCGGGCGAACTGGCGAACGGCAAGAAGATCGACAAGGCGCTTCAGTCCGTGGCGCGCGCCTACGGGCGCAAGGGCTACCTGGTGGCGCGGCTCAACCCGGCGCGGGACTTCGCCGACGAGGCGCGCACCGTCGCCTACCGCTTCGAGGTGCAGGAAGGCCCGCAGTACCGCATGGGCGAGCTGAAGCTGTTGGGACTGCCCGACGCAGACGCCGAGCGGCTCCGGGCGAAGTGGAAACTCCAGCCCGGCGACGTGTACGACGCGGGCTACGCGCAGGAGTTTATGTCAGTCGCGATGCGCGAGCTGGTGAAGCCGGGCGGCAAGCCGCTCAAGGTCGAGACTTCGACCAACCCGAACGCCGCGAAGCTGACCGCCGACGTGACGATCACTTTCAGGTAAGATAGGGGACGATGGCGCGGCGCTTCGAGTACAGGGTGTGCAACGTGCAGCAGGGGCACGTCACCTTCGTTGACGGCGTGTGGCAGGGCAGCGTACCGCTGGCGCAGGTCGCGGGCGAGACCGATCCGTTCAAATATTGTCTGGACGTCTGGGACTACCTGCGGCTCGCGGGCGAGGACGGCTGGGAGATGATCACGGCGGTCGCGCACCAGACGAACGACGCGAGCTACGACGTGCTGTA
>JBJMGS010000157.1:0-40525 GCA_045807785.1 Pyrinomonadaceae bacterium | reverse complement strand
TGGCTTGGGCGGCGATGCCCGCGGCGCTCACGCGCTGGGCGACGCGGCTCGTCCTGTGATCGGCGGCTGGCCGGATAGATCGTCCGTCGGTCTTAGCTTCACGGCTCGCGCCGCGCATCGAACGTGCGGCGCGAGCCGTCTCCGTCTTCCCTTATAGCGCGCGCCGCTCGCTTGCATTGTCGGCGCGCGCGTCGGCAGAATGTGCGGCGCGATGAGGAATCAGATTTACCGTTCGATCTGCGCGGCGTCTCTGCTCACGCTGCTCTGCGCGGCGGCTCGCGCGCAAGCGGGCGCGGAGGCGCAGTACAAGGAGCTGCCGAACTTTCACCAGGTCAACGCGCGGCTCTATCGCGGCGGGCAGCCGAAAGTCGGCGGGTTGCAAAGACTCGCGTCGCTCGGCGTCAAGACGGTCGTCAACCTGCGCGGCGACGACGAGCACATGGCGGCGGAAGAGCGCGAGGCGAAGTCGCTCGGCATGAAGTTCTTCAACCTGCCTCTGAGCCTGGGTGCACGTCCCTCGCGCGAGCAGATCGCGCGGGCGCTCGCCATCATCGAAGCGCAGGAGAATCAGCCCGTCTTCGTCCACTGCCACAAGGGCGCGGATCGCACGGGCGTCGTCGTCGCCGCCTACCGCATCACGCACGATCACTGGACTGCCGAAGAGGCGCAGCGCGAAGCCGACCGCTACGGCATGGGTTGGTGGCAGCACGGCAAGAAGGATTTCATCAGCGACTATTTCCGCGATTACGGCGGCGCGCCGAAACACTGAGAGCCGCCATTCTGGGCTGCGAGCAACGTCAACGGCGCGCTCTACGCGCGCAAGGGCGACGCCTTCATCCGCGTCAGCATCGGCGGCGCGGACAAAGAGGCGGCGCGTCTCGGCAAAGTCAAAACGCTCGCGCAGAAGGCTCTCACACGGCTCTAAAGTTAAGCGAAGTCCGCAACTCCCCGAAAATTTCGATGTCAAAAAAACAGACCGACCGCAAACAATCGGATCGTAAACCGTCGGGCAAGACGGCGGCGCCGCCGCGCCGCTCGACGCTGCCGTTCGTCATCATCGCCGTCGTGCTCCTGGCCGCCGTCGCCGTCGGCGCGTGGTACTGGCACCGCTCGGGTCAGCCGGGCGTCATCGCGACGGGGTCGCCCGGCGCGCAGCCCATGCACGCGTTCGGCAATGAACGCGCGCCCGTCACGCTTGAAGAGTTCGGCGACTACCAGTGCCCGCCGTGCGGTCAGATGTTCCCCGAAGTCGAGAAGATCAGACAGGACTACGGCGACCAGTTGCGTTTCATCTTCCGCCAGTACCCGCTTGTCCGCGTCCACCCGCACGCGCTGTTCGCGGCGCACGCGGCGGAAGCCGCCGGGCTCCAGGGCAAGTTCTGGGAGATGCACCGCGCCATCTTCGAGAACCAGCGCGCGTGGTCGCCCGGGCAAGACCCGACGGCGCTCTTCGAGACCTACGCGCGCCAGGCCGGGCTCGACGTGGATCGCTACCGCAAGGACTTGGGAGGCTCGGAGACGGACGCACGCGTCGTCGCCGACAGGGATCGCGCGCAGTCGGTCGGGGTCGAGAGCACGCCGACCTTCTTCGTCAACGGGAGCAAAATCCCGCCCGCCAAAACCAACGCTAAAGGCTTGCGCGACGAGATCGACCACGCGCTCGGCAAGTAGCAAGATTGAAAGCTGACAAGGCAGAGGAAAGTTTTGACAGGATGGACAGGATTAAAGAGGCAGCAGATGAATGAGCCGCGCCGCCTGTCTGACACCCTGTTAATCCTGTCAAACTCTGTCCCGATTCCCCGGCTATCAGTACCGACAATAGATCGCGCGCGAGTTGAAACCTGCGGCGCGCTTCCTTCGTTAAATCACACGCCACTCTAACGAACTTTTCCCGTTCAGTCCGGAGGTCTCAGATGAAAGCTCTAGCACAACGTCTCGCCGCCGCGTCGGTCGCCTGCGCCGTCCTCCTGACGGCGTCGCTCCCGGCGCTCGCGCAGAAGTCTAAGGGGGCGAACGCCGCGCCCGCCGCGAACGGCGGCGCGATCAACGTCCCCGTCACCTACTACAAACTCGCCAACGGCTTGCGGGTCGTGCTCTCGCCCGACCACTCCGCCCCGACCGTCACGGTCGGCGTCTATTACAAGATCGGCTTCCGCGTCGAGCCAAAGGATCGCACCGGCTTCGCGCACCTCTTCGAGCACATGATGTTCCAGGGGTCGCAGAATCTGGGCAAGATGGAGTTCATCAAACTCATCCAGCAGAACGGCGGCATCCTTAACGGCTCGACCCGGTTCGACTTCACCAACTACTTCGAGGTGCTGCCCGCGCACAAACTCGAAACCGCGCTCTGGGCGGAAGCCGACCGGATGCGCGGGCTCGACATCACCGAGGCGAATCTGAAGAACCAGCAGGGCGTCGTCGGCAACGAGGTCAAGGTCAACGTCCTGAACGCGCCCTACGGCGGCTTCCCGTGGCTCGACCTGCCGCAGCTCGCCAACGAGAATTTCTACAACGCGCACAACTTCTACGGCGACCTCAAAGACATCGAGTCGGCGACGCTCCCCGAGGTGCAGCAGTTCTTCAAGACCTACTACGCGCCGAACAACGCCGCGCTCGCCGTCGTCGGCGACTTCGACGAGGCGCAGGCGCGCGCGTGGGTCGATAAATATTTCGCCGCGATCCCAGCGTCGCAGCTTCCGCCCGTGCCCGACCTCGCCGAGCCGCGACAGGAGAAGGAGCGCAAGCACACCAAGACCGATCCGCTCGCGCGCCAGCCCGCCATCGCCTTCGGCTACCACATGCCGGATCGCAACACGCCCGACTACTACGCGATGCTCCTGCTCGATCAGATTCTCTTGCAGGGTGACGACGCGATGCTCCGGCAGGAACTCGTCAAGCGGCGCGGCTACACCGACAACGTCTCGGGCGGCATCAACCTGCTCGGCACGCCCTTCAACTACGAAGGCCCGATGCTCTGGATGGGCTACCTCTTCTACGATCCGAAAAACACGCCCGACCAGATCATGTCGGCGGTCGATAACGTGTTGGCGCAGGTCAGGGAGAAGCCGCTCGATCAGGCGACGCTGGATCGCGCGCTTGTCAAGGGGCGCTCCGCGCTCTACGACGTGCTGGGGCAGCTCAACGGCTTCGGTCGCGCCGACATGCTCGCGTCGTTCGCGCTCTTTGACGACGACCCGTCGCGCATCAACCGGATCGAGTCGGAGTTTCGCAAGGTGACGCCGCAACTCGTCATGCAGGCGGCGCAGAAGTACCTGCGCGCGACGAACCGCACCGTGCTCGTCATCGAGCCGAAGTCAGGCGAGCCGAAGTCCGGCAACTAGGAAGCCGCCCGTTACTCGAAGGAGAGATTTACAGTCATGAACAGCAGAAAATACTTCGCACTCTTCGGCGCGCTCGCCCTCGTCGCGGCGTCGCTCGCCGCGCCCGTCGCACGAGTCGCGGCGCAGAAACAGCAGCCGCCCGCGGGCTCCGCGCCCAAGTCCTTCGCGCTCCCGCGCAAGGAAACTTTCACCCTCAAGAACGGGATGCAGGTCACGCTCGTCCCCTACGGCTCGATCCCGAAGGCGACGGTCAGCGCTGTGGTGCGCGCCGGCAACGCGAACGAGTCGGCGACACAGGTCTCGCTCGCCGACATCACGGGCGAGATGATGAAGGAGGGCACGACGACGCGCACGGCTGAGGCGGTCGCGGCGGAAGCCTCGCGCATGGGCGGCAGCCTCGGCGTCTCGGTCGGTCAGGACACGTCGAGCGTGGAGATCGACGCGCTCTCCGAGTTCGTGCCCGACGCCGTGCGCCTCGTCGCAGACGTCTTGACGCACCCGCTGCTGCCCGCCGCGGAGCTGCCGCGCCTGAAGAACGATGCGCTGCGTAACCTCTCCATCGCCAAGTCGCAGTCGGGCTCGCTCGCCCTCGCCCGTTTCCGCAAAGCCCTCTACGGCGAGCACCCTTACGGGCGCATCTTCCCGACCGCCGAGGGCGTCAACGCGTTCACCGCTGAGGACGTGCAGAAGTTCTACCGCGAGAATTTCGGCGCGCAGCGCACGCACCTCTACGTTGCGGGTCAGTTCGATGCCGCGCAGGTGCGCAAGGCGATCACGCAAGCCTTCGGCTCTTGGGCGAAGGGCGCGCCCGCGGTCGAGAACGTGCCGCACCCGAACTCCGCGCGCAAGATTTATCTGGTTGACCGACCGAACGCGCCGCAGTCAACCATCTATCTGGGGCTGCCGGTCGTCGATCCGTCGCACAAGGACTACATGCCGCTCGTCGTGACGAACTCGATCCTCGGTGGCTCGTTCGGCTCGCGCATCACTTCGAACATCCGCGAGCAGAAGGGCTACACCTACTCGCCCAACAGTTCGGTCTCTTCGCGCTACCGCGACGCCTACTGGGTCGAGGTGGCGGACGTGACGACCGCCGTCACGGGCCCCTCGCTCAAGGAGATTTTCTACGAGATCGACCGGCTGCAAAAAGAGCCGCCGCCTGAGGCGGAGCTTCAGGGCATCAAGAACTACATGGCGGGCATCTTCGTCATCCAGAACTCTTCGCGGCAGGGCATCATCGGGCAGCTCGCCTTCCTCGATCTGCACCACCTGCCCGACGCCTACCTGACCAACTATGTGCAGAACATCATCAACGTCTCGCCGGGCGACGTGCAGCGCATCACGCAGACCTACCTGCGCCCCGAAAAGATGACCATCGTCGTCGTCGGCGACCGCGAGAAGATCGCCAAACAGCTCGCGGACTACGGCGAGGTCGTGCTCTGACGCCGCCGCCGCAGCGTTTCCACAACGAAGAGACGGTCGTCACGTTCAGTGGCGACCGTCTCTTTCGTTCCCGCCCGCGTGCGCGAAGTCGAAGCGCGTCCGCCGTCCATCGTCATCCATCGTCTTCACGCGCGTCTTCGTCAACGGTCAGGTGTGGCGGTTTTGGCGCGCGCGCACAAACGCCACGGCGCGCGCGGCGCATGACGCGTGCGCGTGTGCTGGAATGCACGGTAAAAACGCGACCGACCGACGGCGCGCGCACGCGGCACGCGCGTTGCGAAGAGGGCGGGCAGAGGGAAGCCGACAGCGATCAGATATTGTTCGAGGCTCCCCGGAAGTTTTCAGACACTGAAGTTTAACTTTAGACCAACAGCTCGAAGGAGATCAGAAGCAGCATGAAAAGCAGAATCGCAGCCGTCCTCGCACTCGCCGTCGCGCTCAGCACGGGCGCGGCTTTCGCCAAGTCGCCCAAGACGCAGAACGCCAACAGCACCACCACGAACACGTCCACCGGCGGCATGAAGAAGTCGTCGAAGAAGCATCGCAAGCATCGCAGGCATCGCAAGACGGCGAAGAAGGCGGCCAACGCCAACTCGTAGTTAGCCCGGTGCGATAGCGAGGTGCCACCGCCCGTGCGAGGCAGCGCGGGCGGCGCAACGGAGCCGCACGGTCTTTTCCCGAAGAACGGCACCAGAGGGACGGGAGATATCGTGCAGCACAAAGGCGCGGGCGGGATACAGCAGGCGTCCGCCCGCGCCCTGATTCTGGGGAGGGTTGCTGTCAGGTGGCTTCACGAAGAGCAGCCACCTGACAGCGGCCCTCCCGTTCTATTCTCCGCAGACTATTCTCCGCGGACGCCCCCGAAGGCGCACGACCCGCGCGCGGCGTCCGGACTCATCGAGACCCATGCCGCAAGTGCGCGCCGCCAGACACAACGCGATCACGGAACGGGCGCGGCAGACGCCGCACCTGTTCTTCGCCGTGTGCGCGGCGTGCCTGCTCGTCGCCCTCGTCGTCATGGCGGCTTTCGTCGTCCGGCGACCCGCGCCCGCCGTCGTCGAGACGGTCACGACCGGGCTCGACGGCGGCACACCAGCGAAGCCCGCGCCCGTCGTCAACGCGCCGCAACTGCCCGCGCGCGACGAGGACGTAGAGCGCGCCGGCGACAAGATCGCCGAGGCGACCGTCTATCTCACGCGGCGGCAGAAGGGGGCGGCGCTGCGCGCACTCTCTGAGGCGCGCGCCGCCGCGCGCAGAGCCTACGACCGCCGCGCGCAGCAGCGCGACCAGCCGAGCCACACCCTGCTTGCCGCGATCAAAGAACTCGAACAGGCCGAGTCGGCGGTCGAACGCGGCGCGTTCCCTGAAGCTAAGCAGAAACTCCTCGCCATCAACCGCCAGCTCGACCAAGTCGAACAATAAGAATAAGGATGAAGGATGAGGGATGAAAGAATGGTGCTCAACGTGAGAGTCCACGCTTTCATCCCTCATCCTTCATCCTTCATCCCTTCCCCCCTTACTCTCCTTCGAGTTTGATCTGGAAGCGCTCCGCCATGCGGTAGAGGGTGCGGCGGTCAACGCCGAGGACTTCCGCCGCGCGCGTGCGGTTGCCGCCCGTGGCTTCGAGGACGTGCAGCAGGTAGCGCCGCTCCAACTCGTCGAGCGGCGGCAGGTCGGCGTAGAGCGAGGCGAGCGGCGAGCGAGCGGCGGCGGCGCGCAAGTGTGCGGTCTGCAACTTCGCGGGCAAATCCTCCGGCGCGATCTCTGCCCCGCGGGCGCGCAAGGCGGCATACTCGACCGCCGATTCCAACTCGCGCACGTTGCCATGCCACTCGTGAGCCGCGAGCAGCGCGAGCGCGCCGTCGGCGAAGCGCAGGCGCGTGTCGCGCCCGGCGTTGGCCGAGGCGCGGCGCAAGAAGCGGTCGGCGAGCAGCGGGATGTCGCTGCGCCGCTCGCGCAGAGGGGGCACGCGCAGCGTGACGACGCCGAGCCGGTAGAATAAATCTTCGCGGAAGCGGCCCGCCTTGACCTCCGTTTCGAGATCGCGGTTGGTCGCGGCGACGACGCGCGCGTCCACGTTGACGGAGCGCGTCGCGCCGACGCGACGAATCTCGCCCTCCTGCAAGGCGCGCAGAAGTTTGACCTGCATCGCCGGACTCGTCTCGCCGATCTCGTCTAAAAAAAGCGTCCCGCCCTCGGCCTCTTCCCACAGGCCTTTCCGATCTCGCTCCGCGCCCGTGAACGCGCCGCGCACGTGGCCGAACAGCTCGGCTTCGAGCAGTGTTTCGGCAAGCGCGCCGCAGTTGACGGGGACGAACGGGTGCGCGGCGCGCGGGCTGTGCTTGTGGATCGAGCGCGCGACCAACTCCTTGCCCGTGCCCGACTCGCCGACGATGAGCACGGTCGAGCGCGACGGCGCGACGCGCGCGATCTCTTTGTAGAGTTCGATCATCGCGGGCGCGCGCCCGACGAGTCCCGCCTCTTCATTGCGCGCCGACAGCGTCGCGTCGCTCGATGCGTCGCGCGCGTCCGGCTTCGCGCGCCCCAGCGCGTGGCGCGCGGCGGCCACGACCTCCTCGACCTTGAAGGGCTTCGAGATGAAGTCCCAGGCGCCCTCGCGCGAAGCCTCGACCGCCGCGTCGAGGGTGCCGAAGCCGGTGACGAGGATGACGGGCGCGCGATCGCGCAACGCGCGCAGGATGTCGAGACCCGACTGCGCAGCTTCAAGATTGATGTCGCTCACAACCAGATCGAAGTGCGCGACGGCGGCGAGTTCGAGCGCGCGCCGAGGCTCCTGCGCGCTCTCGGTCTCCCAACCCTGCGCCGCGAAAATCTCTCCGAGCAGCGCACAAGACGCCGCGTCGTCGTCGATCACGAGAATCTTCTTCGTCAAGCCCCTGTGCCTCTTAGATCATTTCACAAGCCCGCGACGGTTTCGGTCTCGACCGCCGCGTCTTTAACTTCTGCGTCGCCGCCGTGCGCCACCGCCGGGAAGATGAGACGGAAGCGCGCGCCGCGTCCGCGCGCCGTTTCGACCTCGATGCGCCCGCCGTGGTCGCCGACGACCTGACTGACCACGACTAACCCCAGGCCCGTGCCGCGCCCGCGCGCCTTCGTCGTGTAGAGCGGATCGAAGATGCGCGCCCGCACCTCTTCGCTCATGCCGCAGCCCGTATCCGCGAAATCCACGACGACGCGCGCCGCGCCCGCCGGCTCGTCCCCCGCCCCCTGCGCCGCCGCTCTTAGCGAACCGTCGCCGTCCTCCGCGAAGGTCGTGACGGCGAGCCCGCCGCCTTCGGGCATCGCGTCCAGCGCGTTGTTGATGAGGTTGATGAAGACCTGTTGCAGCCGGTCGGCGTCGCCGCGCACGCGCGGCAAAACTTCGGCGAGCGCGGCATCGAGCCGGACGCCCTTGGCGTCGAGCGTCGGCGTGGTGGCGTCGAAGGTGCGGCGCAGCAGGGCGTTCAAATCCAACGGCTCCATCTCGCCGGTTTCGGGGCGCGTGCGGTCGAGCATCCGGCGCACGATCCGCTCGATGCGCTCGATCTGCGCGCTGATTGTCTCCAGCCGCTCGCGCGCGGCGTCCGAGTCGGCGCGCGCGCCGGCCAGCATGAGCAGTTGGACGTGGCCGCTGATCAGGTTGAGGGGCGTGCCGACCTCGTGCGCGAACTGCGCGGCGGTCTGGCCGGCGGCGGCGAGGCGTTCGAGTTCGGTCAGTCGCCGTGCCGTGCGCCACAGTTCGAGGTTCGCCTCTTCCAGTTGAAGATTGCGGTCGGCGAGTTCGGCGGTCGCTTCATTGACGCGCTCCTGCAACACGTCCTTCTGCCGCTCGCGCTCGCGCGTCATCTCGCGCAGCCGCGTGATGAGGCTGTTGTACTCGCGCGCGAGGATGCCGATCTCGTTGGGCGCGAGTGCGGGCGCGAGCGCTTCGAGATCGCCCGCGCGGGCGCGCGCCATCGCGTCGAGCAGCCGCCCGACGGGACGGTAAACCGTCTGGCGGAAGAGGAACGAGACGCCGAGCGTGATCAGGGCGACGGCGGCCAGACCGAGCCAGATGGCGCTGCGCCCGTACCGCCAGGCAATGGTCGCCGCGCTGTCGAGGCGCTCGACGATCTCGACCGCGCCGCTGACGCGCCCGCCCTCTGTGACGGGCGCGAAGATGCGGTAGCGCGAGTTGTTCGCATCACCGAGCGGCGTGACGGTCTTCGAGGGCATGCCGCTTCTGAGCGCGGCCTTCGTCTCTTCGGGAATCTCCTCGGCGGGCTCGCTCCCCGCCGAAGCCGCCACCTCGCGGAAGACGCCGCCGACGCGCTCCCAGACGCGCACCGTCACGGCGTCTGGGCGCGCGCCGTGCGCGGTGGTCGCCACGCGCGCGAGCACTTCCGGGTCGCGCGGCGAAGGCAACTGGCTGATCTGTCCGGCGACCGCCTGCACCTGCGCTGCCGAGAGCGCCCGCTGCTCCTCGCGCACGAGGTCGGCGACGCGCACGCTCACGAGCGCGAGGACGATGCCTAAGACGGCGAGCGTGATCGCCGAGGCGACGAGCGTCGTCTTCGTGTGCAGTTTCAGCGGACGCATACTAGATTGACGAAACTGAATGGACGGCAGGCGAGCGTCTTCGCCGCTCAGTATAACTCTAAGGCTGGCGTTTGTAATTCAGCGGGCAGCGCGGGCACCCTTCGCGGTTCTGTAATGACTCAGGCACCTGTCGCACCAAGCCTGAAGACCATTCCAGCGGGAATGGTTGCGACTAAAGTCGGTTATTGAGCGGAACGCCTTGCATCTCCTGCACCACGCTGTCCCTTCGGGTCCGACCTTGCGTCTCTTCGCGCCGCCGCTTTCCCAACGGTGATTGCGGTTACAACGTAAGTGTGAGAAAGCAATATTGTCGAGAGACCAGAAAAGTTCTAGCTTAATCCCCTCCCACGGCTGCTTGTGCTCGATGCTCAACTCGTCAGCGGTCTCAATCCGCTCCGAGCATTTGAAGCAGACATCCTCGCCGCACTTTTGTACGAGTCGAAACAAAACTAATTTTCGCAGTCGGTTGTTGGCTGTGCCGTGAGGCATACCTAAAAAGGCGCTCTTGCGAGCGCCCCTGAGATTAACTTTTTTATTCATAAGCCGCGTGAGGTGATAGCGCGTACGAGACTCGAACTCGTGGTCTCCGCCTTGAGAGGGCGGCGTGTTAACCAACTACACCAACGCGCCGGAAACAGGAAGATTATAAGTACGCCGGCGCGGGGTTGGCAAGCGCGACCACGGTAAGCGACGTTTAGGCGGGGCGGGCGCGCGATGTTATACTCGCGCGCGTCGGCGTCGCCCGCGTCCCTTCCCGCGCTCCCGCCGTGCGGCGCAAAGTCGCCAAACGTCTGGCATGTTCCTGTATCCCATTCTCGAAAGACAAACGCCATCATGCAGAATCTTGTCGCTGGCGATAGCCGCGCCGTGTCAACTCCCGCGCCCGCCGCTGACTTCAAACTCGGAGTCGAAGGCTTTACCTACGCCGATCTCTACCGCCCTGCGCGCCTGCGCGAGCTGACTGAAAGCTTCTACGTCGAGCTTGAGCGCGAGGACGCGACGCTGCACGCTGCGCTCTTGGAATACACGCGCGCGCGCGGCGCTAGCCTGAAGGGCACGAAGGCCGAGTCCGATCTGCTCATCGCCGCCTCCGCGCACCTCTCGCGCTTCGTCGCGAAACTGTTCCGCGTCGAGCCAGAACGCGCGGCGCATCAGGAGTCGATTCGCGCGCAGGACGCGGTCTTCGAGTTCAAGACCTTCGTCACGCGCCGCGCCCTGAAGCGCGTCCCGCCGGAGAAGGCGCTCGCGTTCGACGTGGGCGAGACGCACGCCTCGCTCGAAGCCCTGCGCCGCGCGGCATTCGCAGACACCTTCGAGGTGGACGACGAGTTGGGCGTCGCGCGCATGACGGCGCGGCTGCTCGCGTGGGAGAAACTGAGCGCGGGCGGCGCGACGGCTGTGGATGGCGGCGGCGCGGCGGACGAGATCAGGGCGGCGCGCGGGCGCACGGCGGAAGGCGAGGCAGCGCGCGCGCTTGAGAAATTTGCAGCGGACGCGGTTCCGAACGCGGCGGGTCAAACGGTCGCCGCTCAGATCAGTGCCGCGCAGACAGTCGTGGGCGAGAGCGACGACGCGCGTTTCGTCCGCGCGGCGCTGCGCCTCGTCGAGACGTGGGCGTCCGTGCACATGACGCGGCCAGAGGCGCGCGAGCGCGTTAAAAGCTGGGTCAGTTTCCGCGCGCCGCACCCGCTCGACTACGAGCACCTGGTTCAACTTGAACGCCCCACAGCGGACTTGCCGGAGCAGATGCGCGGGCTCGACAAGAATCTGCGCCGCCGCGTCGGTTTCGAGTTGACCGACCTCCGCGCGACCGGGCGCGAGGTGCTCGACGAGGTCAACTACTGCCTCTACTGCCACGAGCGCGATAAGGATTCCTGCTCGAAGGGCCTGCACGAGAAGGACGGCAAGACCAAGCGCAACCCGCTCGGCATCGTGCTCGACGGCTGCCCGTTGGATGAGAAGATTTCCGAGATGCACGTCATGCAGACGCGCGGCGACTCGATTGCGGCGCTCGCCCTCGTCGTCGTGGACAACCCGATGTGTCCGGGCACAGGCCACCGCATCTGCAACGACTGCATGAAGTCCTGCATCTTCCAGAAGCAGGAGCCGGTCAACATCCCGCAGGCGGAGACGGGCGTGCTGACGGACGTGCTCGCGCTCCCCTACGGCTTCGAGATTTACTCTCTCCTCACGCGCTGGAACCCTTTGAACGCCAAACGCCCTTATGCGCTCCCCTACAACGGGCGCAATGTGCTCGTGGTGGGTTTAGGGCCAGCCGGCTACACGCTCGCACATTATCTTTTGAACGAAGGCTTCGGCGTCGTCGGCATCGACGGCTTGAAGATCGAGCCGTTAGACGAAACACTGACGGGCGACGGCGGTCGCAGCGTTCCGCGCGCGGTGCGCGACGTGGGCGAGATCGAAACTTCACTGGAGCGGCGCGTGCTCGCAGGCTTCGGCGGCGTCTCGGAGTACGGCATCACGGTGCGCTGGGATAAGAATTTCCTGACGCTCATTCACCTGACGCTCGCGCGCCGCGCGTCGTTTCGCTTCTACGGCGGCGTGCGCTTCGGCGGGACGCTCACCATCGAGGATGCCTGGGCACTCGGCTTCGATCACATCGCGGTCGCGTCGGGCGCAGGTCGTCCGACGATCATCGGGCTCAAGAACAATTTGATTCGCGGCATCCGCAAGGCGTCGGACTTTCTGATGGCGCTGCAACTGACAGGCGCGTTCAAGCGCGACGCGATGGCGAACCTACAGGCGCGACTCCCGGCGGTCGTCATCGGCGGCGGACTAACCGCCATCGACACGGCGACCGAGATGTTCGCCTACTACCCGGTGCAGTGCGAGAAGCTCTTAGCGCGCCACGAACAGCTCGCCGCCGAGTTCGGCGAGGAGGAGATATTCAAGCGCTACGACGCAGAGGAGCGCGGCGTCTATGAAGAATTTTTGGCGCACGGCCGCGCGATACGGGAAGAACGCGCGCGCGCCGAGGCGGCAGGTGAAGAGCCGAACTTCGTGCCGCTCGTGCGCGCGTGGGGCGGCGTCTCGATCGTCTACCGCAAGCGTTTGCAGGACTCGCCCGCGTACCGTCTGAACCACGAGGAGATCGTCAAGTCGCTCGAAGAGGGCATCTCTTACGTCGAGAACATGTCGCCGGTCGAGGCCGTCGCGGATGAGCACGGCGCGGTGGCGGCCGTTCAGTTCGAGCGCATGAGGCTCGACGCGGAGTCGAAGAAGTGGAAAGCTTCGGGCGAGATGGTGCGGATTCCGGCGCGCACCGTCTGCGTCGCGGCGGGCACGAGCCCGAACACGATCTACGAGCGCGAGCGACCCGGCACGTTCGCCCTCGACGAGTGGAAAGAGTTCTTCGCGCCGCACAAGCTCGAAGGCGCAGACGGCGCGCGCACGCTCGTCCCGGCGGAGAAGGGGGAGCGCGCGTTCTTCACCTCGTACCAGCAGGACGGAAAGTTCATCACCTACTACGGCGACAACCACCCGGTCTATGCCGGCAACGTCGTCAAGGCGATGGCCTCCGCCAAGGACGGCTACCAGCACGTCGCCGCGCTGTTCGCGGACGAGATCGCTGCCGCGGAAAACGCGGCGGGGGCTGGGGGGAAGGGGTCGGGGGTTGGGGAAGGAGCAGGCGGCGCGGCGCATAAGTCTGCTATCCGCGCGTCGGTCGCGAGTGAGGAAGAGTTTGCGCGGCTCGTCGAGAAGTTGGACGATGAATTGATTGCGCGTGTCGTGCGGGTTGATCGGCTGACGCCAACCATCGTTGAGGTCGTCGTGCGCGCGCCGATGCAGTCGCGCAAGTTCGAGCCGGGTCAGTTCTACCGTCTGCAAAATTACGAGACGGACGCGCGGGTCGTCGCCGACACGAAGCTGACGATGGAGGGCATCGCGCTGACGGGCGCGTGGGTGGACAAGGCGGAAGGGCTGCTGAGCCTGATCGTGTTGGAGATGGGCGTCTCGTCGCGCCTGTGCATGACCTTGAAGGCGGGGCAGCGCGTCGTCGTGATGGGGCCGACGGGGACGCCGACTGAGATTCCGAAAAACGAGACGGTGCTCTTAGCGGGCGGCGGACTTGGTAACGCCGTCCTCTTCTCCATCGCCGCGGCGCTGAAAGAGAACGGCTGCCACGTCGTCTATTTCGCGGGCTACAAAAAAGGCGAAGACCTGTTCAAGCGCGAAGAGGTCGAGGCGGCGACCGATCAGGTCATCTGGTCAACCGACACGGGGGCCGAGATCGAGCCACGCAGGGAGCAGGACTACCACTTCCGCGGCAACATCGTGCAGTCGATCAAGGCTTACGCCGAAGGGATTTTGCGCCCGCCGGTGTTTGATCTCCGCGAGGTGGATCGGATCATCGCCATCGGGTCTGACCGGATGATGGCGGCGGTCAAGCAGGCACGGCATGAAACGCTCGCGCCCTATTTCAAGCCGACGCACGTCGGCGTGGGGTCGATCAACAGCCCGATGCAGTGCATGATGAAGGAGGTCTGCGCGCAGTGTCTGCAACGCCACGTCGATCCCACGACGGGCGCGGAAAGTTTCGTCTTCTCCTGCTTCAATCAGGATCAACTGCTCGACCGCGTGGACTTCCAGAACCTGAACGCGCGCCTGCGCGCCAATACCGTGCAGGAGAAGCAGGCGAACCTCTGGCTCGACAAGCTGTTTAAGGACGCCGCGGGCGCGGCGCACTAAGCGGAGTCTGTTAGAATGATCTCCACGCAGCGAAGATCATAGCGCATGAGCCGCAACGTCGAAGAACACCTATTGAATCCGCCTCCCGGCAGCGCGGCGGCGCGTGCGCGTGAGTTCGGCATCGATCTGACGTTATTGATTCAACGGTTGCGGCTCACGCCGGACGAGCGCGTGCGACAACTCCAGCGGGCGATGATTGAGATGGAACAGATACGCGGCATCGCACGCCGGACATCTCAAGTCAATGATTCAAGTCGAGACAACCTTACGACTGTTGACCCGACATCAAGTTGAGTTCGTCATTGTCGGCGGCGTCGCCATCAGCGCGCACGGCTCTGCTTACCTGACATATGACCTTGATGTTGCTTACGCGCGCTCGCGCGACAATCTCAAACGCCTCGCCGATGCGCTCGCGCCATATCACCCGCGCCCGCGCGACTTTGCCCCCAACCTGCCGTTTGCCTGGGACGAGCGGACTTTACAGCAAGGCGCGAACTTCACGCTCACTACCGATCTGGGCAACATTGACCTGTTGGGCGAAGTAACTGGGCTCGGAGATTTCGATCAAGTGCGCGCACAATCCGTCGTGATGACTCTCTTCGATGTGCAATGCCATGTACTTTCGCTCGACGCCCTTATTGCCGCCAAGCGCGCCGCCGGTCGCACGAAAGACTTACTCGTCCTTCCCGAACTCGAAGCGCTGCGCGAAGTCTTGGAAGGGAACGACTGAGGCGCGCCGAAGCTAACTTCGCGATGCGTCTGATCCATCACGATCCTCGTCATTCAGGTCGGGCTGCGGCGCGTTTCGCTCGCCCGGCGTGCGCGGGCGGGTCTTGAGGGGCGCGTCGTCCGGTTGCTCGAAGACGGCGCGCTGCTCGTCGTTAAAAGTTCGATCCTCTTCCTCCTCGCTCATCGCTTCCACCTCTTCAATCATAGACATTACTCACGAACAGTTTGCGCGCGCTCGGCGACGAGGCGGCGGTAGGCTTCGTCGCGGCTCAAGCCCAACTGTCGCGCCGCGCGTTTGAGTGCCGCGCGCTGGTCGAGCCCCTCGTCGCGTTCGAGCGCAGCGACGAGCGCGGCGACGCTCTCTGATGCCGCGTCGCGTTCGTTCGTAGAGACTTCGATCACTGTGCGGTCAATGACGAGAACCATCTCGCCGCGCGCGGCGTGCTCGCCGGAAAACCTCTCCGCCAGCTCGCTCAGTCGCCCGCGCGCGATCTCTTCGTGGAGTTTCGTCAACTCGCGCGCGACCGCCGCCTCGCGCTCGCCCAGCATCTCGCGCGCGTCGCGCAGCGTGTCGGCAATGCGGTGCGGCGCTTCGTAGAAGACGAGCGTGGCGGCGAGCGAGCGCAGTTGCGCAAGCTTGGCGCGGCGCGCGGCGGAGCGCGGGGGGAGGAAGCCGCCGAAGTAGAACTCGTCCGTGGGGAGGCCGGAAGCGGTGAGCGCGGCGACGAAGGCCGACGCGCCGGGGATGGGGACGACGTGCGCCCCTTGCGTGATTGCCGCGCGCACGAGGCGGTAGCCGGGATCGGAGACGGCGGGCGTGCCCGCGTCGGAGACGAGCGCGACGTTTAAGCCTTCACTGATGCGCGCGGCGAGTTCTGCGGCGCGCTCGCGCTCGTTGTGTTCGTGGTAGCTGACGGTCTTGGTCTTAATCCCGTAGCGTTCGAGGAGTTTGCGCGTGTGGCGCGTGTCTTCGCAGGCGACGAGATCGACTTCCGCGAGCACGGCGAGCGCGCGCCGCGTGACGTCTTCGAGGTTGCCGATGGGCGTCGAGACGAGGTAGAGCGTGCCCGCCGAGTTGTCCGCCATGCGCGCCATTCTCGCACGCGGGGCGCTAAAAGCAAGGATGAAGGATGAGGGATGAGGGATGAAGAAGAGAGCAGTCGAGTGGTTCTCTTTCATCCTTGCCGTCGCGAAGCGGTGCGCGTTAGGGCAAGGCGAAAATTTTAGCCGAGGAGCTTGTCGAGGTGTCGGCGGGCGCGCGCTTCGTCGAAACTCTCGCGCGTGCCGGAGTCTGTGAGGACGACCCAGCGGGGCGCGCCTTCGTCGGATTTAACGAGCAGGAGTTCTTCGCACGCGCTAGGAGCGCCGAAGTGTGAGACGCGCGCGCGGGCGATGCCGCGCCCGCGCACCACGCCGTCGCGCGGCGTCCGTGGCCAGCCCGCCTCGACCGTGAGCGAACGCACGAGACCGGCGGCGAGGGTTAGTCGCCTACCGACCATCGTCGCGTGGGCGACGCGAAACGAGTGCTCGTCGTCGGGCGCGAGCCTGATGTCCGCGCCGCCAAGCATCGCCTCGTCGGCGAGCGCGGCGAAGGTGTCGATGAGCCACGCGACGCCGACGGCGCGCGCCAGGTCGTTGGCGGCGCGCAGCGAGAGGTACTCGGCCACGTCCGTGCGCCCCGCCTCGCCCGCGCGCGCGGCGGCTTCCGCCACCCGCTGCTCCCACTCCGCGTCCAACTCGCTCATCGTTCTTGGCGCCGTCCGCGCGGCGCGTGCCGCCGCCTTACGCGACCTCGCGCGCGGATGGTATCATGCGCGCAAGCTCTTCGTTAGTGTGCCCGACATACATCAAGCGTGACCAACAGACCATGTCCTTGCGACGAGCACACAACTTGAATGCCGCCCGCCCGCTCCGCCCCGGCTCGCGCTTCAACGCGCGCGCGGCGCTCTGGCTCGCCTTGACGGGCGTGGCCTTCGCGGGCACGTTCGCGCCGCAACCAACGGGCGCGGCGCAGCAGGGCACAGCGTCCACATCGCAGGGTCAGACGGCGCGGCGCGGCGCGGCAGTTGCGCCCGTCGCAGAGTTCGTGCGACCGCGGCTCGTCCTGCTCGTCGTCGTCGATCAGTTTCGCGCAGACTATCTCGAACGCTTCGGCGATCTCTTCGCCCAGAACGGTCTGCGCCGTCTAACGCGGCAGGGCGCTTCGTGGACGAACGCCAACTACGACCACGTGCCGACCTACACCGCGCCCGGCCACGCGACGACGATGACGGGCACTTGGCCCTCCGATAATGGCATCGTCGCCAACGACTGGTACGACCGCGAGGCGGGACGCGTCGTCTCGAACGTCTCTGACCCGGAAGACAAGGTTGCGGCGGATGGCAAGTACCAGTCGCGCTGGCGGCTCTTCGGCGGCGGCGCGGATGAGCACGCTTCGAGCCCGCGCCGGCTGACGGCTTCGACGCTCGGCGACGAGCTGCGTCTGGCGACGAACGACCGCGCGAAAGTGATCGGCATCTCGGTCAAGGATCGCGCGGCGATCCTGCCCGCCGGTCGGCACGCCAACGCGGCTTACTGGTTCAGCAGCGTGACCGGCAACATGGTCTCGTCGAGCTACTACTTCGACGATCTGCCCGCGTGGGTCAAGCGCTTCGACGACGCGCGCCCCGCTGACAAGTTCTTCGGCAGGAAGTGGGACTATCTGCTGGGCGACGACGCGGAGTACGTGCGTCGTCAGGGCGCGGACGCGCCGCCGTGGGAAACAATCGGTAATGTTCCCGGCGACACGAACAAGTTCCCGCACACCGTCACGGGGGGTGCCGACAAGCCGGGCGCGGCCTTCTACGCCGCGCTCGACTACACGCCCTTCTCGAACGATCTACTGGTTGACTTCGCCGAACAGGCGATTGACAACGAGGCGCTGGGGCAGGACGCGGACATAGACGTGCTCACCGTCAGCTTCTCGGCGGACGACTACGTGGGGCACCGCTACGGCCCCGACAGCCACGAGGTGATGGACGTGACGCTGCGCGTGGACAGGCAGATCGGTGCGCTGCTCGACTTCGTGGATCAGAGAGTGGGCTTGCAGCACACGCTCGTCGTCTTCACGGCGGATCACGGCGTCGCGCCGATCCCGGAGCGCGCCGCGGCGATGGGACTTCCGGGCGGGCGCGTCAGCAACGCGGACGTGTTGAGCGCCGTGCGCAACAGCGTGCGCGCGCGCTTCTCAAAGTCGGGCGACAAAGATACGACTGCCGATTACGTGAGCGAGCCGTTCGTCAACGGCAACGTCTTCTTCAACACGGTCGCGCTGAGGCGCGACGGCGTGGATCGCGACGAAGCCGAGCGCGCGGCCTGCGACGGCGCGCTCACCGTGCCTGGCGTCAGCCGTTGCTTCACGCGCGCGCGGCTGGAAGCGGGCGACGCCGCGCCGTTGGACGCGGTCGCGCGCCGCGTCCTGCACGGCTTCAACCAGCGCCGGAGCGGCGACTGCGTTGTCATCGTCGAGCCGTTCAAATACTTAGGCGACACGATCCCCGCGACGCACGGCTCGCCCTACAACTACGACACGCACGTGCCCCTCATCGTCATGGGCGCAGGGCTGGTGGCGGGTCGCTACAGCCAGAGCGCCACGCCCGCCGACATCGCGCCGACGCTCGCGAATCTGTTGCGCGTGCAGCCGCCGAGCAACGCCACGGGTCGCATCCTCGCCGAAGCCCTCAGCGGAAAGTGAGTGCCGGGGGCGACGAAGCTGGCTCTGAGAAAACATCGAAGTGATTTATGAGAATTAGACTTACCAACTCGCTCCTTTCGCTCGTCGTCATCTGCTGCGTCGCGTCGCTGCCAGCGCGCGCGCAGGACGTGACACGGTTGCCCGTCTCGCCGAAGAAGAAGCCCGCGAGCGCAAGTCAGGTCAAACGGAAACCCGCGCCGAAGTCGCTGATGTCTGAGCCGACGGCGACGAACACGACGGCGACGCCTGCGCCCGCAAAACCCGCCGCGACGACGGCAGCCACAGCCGCGAGGAGGGCTGCGGCGAAGCGTGCTGCGGCGGCGAAAGCCGCGGGCGCAAAGGGCGGCGGCGAAGCGGCGCAAGACTCGGCGGGAGCAGCCGACGCGGAGAAACAGTCGCAGCCCAAGCCTCGCCGCCCGCGCCCGAAGGCTGCAAAGCCTGTGGCGGAGGCCGACGCGGCGGAGGCTCCTGCGGAGAAATCGCCGACGGACTCAGCTAACACGACGGACACGAAGCCGGCGACGGACGCGAAGTCGGACGCGGCGGCAACGACGAAGAATGACGCGGCGGCGAAGCCCGTCGCGGCGAGTAAGACTGCCAGGTCGCAGGCGGCGAAGGGGCAGAAGAACGACGCGGCGAAGACGGAAGCGGTCGCCTTCGATCCGGCGAAGGAAGCCGAGCTGAAGGCGAAGCTCGAAGAGCTTTTGCAGCTCCCCGCGTGGGAGCGCATCGCCGAGCTGCAAGACTTCCTCGATCAAGACTTGCCCGACGCCCTGGCGGATCGCGCCGCAGAGCATCTGGTCAGCGCGCAGGCGGCTTACGGCGACGAGCGTTTGCAGTCGGGCGACGTGGTGCGCGGCGTCGAGCTTTTCCAGCAGGCGGTCGCCGCGGCGTCCGAAGACGTCTCCGACAAGCTCTACTTCGATGTCGTCTCGCAGTTGCCCGCGAACCTCGTCCTGCGCGGCCAGCCCGCGGCGGCGTTCGAGCTGGCGCGCAAGATCGAACCGGCGGCGAAGGGCGACGCCAAACGTCTGCTCGCGCTCGCCGCCTTCTACCTGACCGCCGAGCACACCGCCGACGCCGCGCGCCTCGCCGCACGCGCCGCCAAGCTCGCGCCCGACTTGGCCGCCGCGCATCAAGCGCTGGCCGCCGCCGCCCGCCTTTCGCTCCATCTGGACGAGTCAGCCGCCGAGTACGCGCGCGCCGCCGAACTCGATCCGAAGTCGGTCGCCGCCCGCCACAGCGTCGCAGACCTGCGCCGCGCGACGGGCAAGCCCGAAGAGGCGCTCGCCATCTACCGCGAGCTGCTCGCGGCGGACGCGACCGACCGCGCGGCGCGCGACGGCGTCGTGCTCGCGCTCTTCGACGCGGGGCGACGCGAGGAGGCGGGGCGCGAACTCGAAGCCGCGCTCAAGGACGAGCCGCGCGATCTACCGTTGCTCGCGGGCGCGGCTTACTGGTACGCGGCGCACGGCGACGCGAAGCGCGCGCTCGATCTTTCAGGTCAGGCGGTGCAGATCGAGCCGCGCTACCCGTGGGCGCAGGTCGCTTTCGCACGCAGCCTCGTCGCCAACAATCACGCGGCGGACGCCGAGCGCTCGCTGCGCTTCGCGCGCATCTACTCACACTTCGCCACGCTCGACTACGAGCTGGCCAACGCCCTCGCCGCGAACGGCCTCTACGCCGAGGAGTCGGACGAACTCGCGGGCGCCTTCTCGCTCAAAGGCGATCAACTCGAGACGCGGCTTGCGGGCGTCGTCGAGGCGCGCGCGCCGAACTTCGTCGAGCTGCTCGCGCCCGAGCGACGCGCCAGCCTCTTCGCCTACGACGCGGCGGACACGCAAGCCAACGCGCGCACGCTCAAAGCCCTGCTCGCCTTGAGCGTCGCGCTCAAGTCAGCCGAGACGAGGGCGCAGCGCGCGGCGGTCGAGACCGCCGCTGCTGCTGCCGCCAGAGAGTTCGCCGCGGGCGACGATCCGATGCGCGCCTTCCGCCAGCTCTACGCGGCGGATCGTTTGCTGCGCCGCGGCGTCGCGTCGCGCACCGCGCTCGAACTGCTTGAGTCGGCGAAGGACGGCGTGGACGCCGCCATCAGCACGCCGCAGGCGACCATCGCCATCACCGCCGACGATCTGCGCGAGATGCGCGCCAGCGCCATCAACCAGGGTGGCACGCCCAACCTTCCCACGCTGCCGCGCGAGATGCTCGACGCCTTCGTGCGTGGTCGCATCGAGGAGTTGACCGGGCGCGCGCTGCTCGACGAGGGCAAGCCCGCCGAGGCGGTCGCGGCACTGCGCCGGGCCGTCGGCATGCTCCCCGAAAACAGCCTCTTCTGGCACAACGCCCTCTGGCGTCTCGGCACCGCGCTCGCGGTGAACGGCGCGCCGCAGGAGGCGCTCAACACTTACATCCGCAGTTACACGACGGGCGAGCCCGACCCAGCGCGCCGCGCCGTCATCGAATTGCTCTACCGCAAACTGAACGGCTCGCTCGCCGGTCTCGACGTGCTGCTCGGCTCCGCGCCGCCGCCGATGCGCCTGCCCCCGCCGACGAAAGCGACGACGGCGGTCGAGCCTGCGCCGCCTGAAGGGGCCAAGTCCGACACGACGAAGTCCGACGCAACGAAGTCCGGCACGACGAAGTCCGACGAGGCGGGCGCGGCTAGGGCCGAAGACGCGCACGCGGCGGCGACCCCTGAGAAGATACCTGCCGAACGCTCTGACTCGGAGGCGAAACGTGTTGAGACGAAACCCGCCGAGACGACGCCCTCCGAGGTGAAGGGCGAAGAGGCGAAGAAGGAAGAGACAAAGAAGGAAGAAGCGAAGAAGGAAGAGGCGAAAGACGCGCCGACCGCCGAGGCGTCAACTCCCGCGACCGAGGTCAAGCCGGAGCCGACGCCCGTCGCTCCCGCATCCCCGACGCCGGAGCCGTCAACTGAAACTCCGACCGAGCGTAAGAAGGCTGACGACAAGCAGCTTGGCGAGAAGAAGGGTAATGGTAGGACAGTCGAAGACAGGAAAGTCGAAGACAAGTCTGCCGACAAGAGGGCTGACGACGCCGCGGCGGCGAAGCCGGTCGGTGAGCGAAGCGCGGCTCAAACGCGCCGCGCGCGCCCTGCGTCGGGCGACTGCGCGCTCGCGGTCAGCTCCGACGCCCTGACGCTCGACGGCGGCGGGAGCGCGTCGGTCGTCGCCACACTCGACGGCGGCGCGGACGCGTCGAAGGTGACCGCCACAACGCCGAACTGGTCGGACATCATCGTGCTGCGCGAGCCACCAACTTCGGCGGACGCGAGCGCCGTTAAGTTCACCGTCACCTCGATCAGCAAGGGCGGCGGCACGTTCGCCGTCACGATCAAGTCGCCCTGCGGCGCGAAACAGTTGAGCGTGACGGTAAAATAGAAGGCGGGAAGGCGGCGGGCGAAAATTTCAGGCGCACGCGGCACCCTCAGGCGTGCGCCGAGAGACGTGAGACGATTGCCTGCTTGGGTTGCGCGCCGACGAGTCGATCAACGAGTTGTCCCCGTTTGAAGATGAGGAGCGTGGGGATGCCCTGGATATGGAACTGCGCGGCGGTCTGTTTGTTCTCGTCCACGTTGAGCTTGGCAATGCGGTAACGACCCGCCGACTCCGCGGCGATCTTGTCGAGCGTCGGCGCGAGCGCGCGGCACGGCCCGCACCATGCCGCCCAGAAGTCCACGAGCACCGGAGCCTCCCCGGCCTGTAAGACCTCGCGCGCGAAGGTCGCGTCAGTCACGACGAAGGGCTGACCCGCGTCGCCGGAGTGCGTGCCCGCGCTGCCGCCCGTCACTTCGAGCGCCGCCCCGCACCGGCCACACACGGGTAAACGCCCCGTCGCCGCGCGCTCATCCACACGATTCTTCGCGCCGCACCTCGCGCAACTCACGACTAACATCCCGGACGAAACCTCCTCGCGCGTCTTTAAGCGGGCTTGCGGATGACGCTGCGCCGACGCTTGCGCGCGGGCGTGCGCGACTGGAGCAAGTCCTTGTTGCGGTTCTTCAGTCGCCAGCTCAGCGACTCGTGGTGTTTGAAGCCGAGCAGCCGCGCGGCACGCGAGACGCTGCCCTGCGCGTCGTGAAGCGCACGTTCGATGAGGCGCTCCTCGAACTGCTTGACCTCGCCCCGAAACGAGAAGTTCGCCCACGGGTCGGAGAAATCCGCGCCGTCGATCTGCTGGCGCAGCGCGACGGTCTCGACCGCCGCGGCGGTAATCGTCGCGCCCTCTTCAGCCCGCGCGATGGTTCGCTCGACGAGCCCGTGCAGCAGCGCCGCGTCCACGCCGTGCGGGAGACATAGCAGCGCCGCGACGGCTGCGGGCTCGAAGCGCACGAGCTTACCCGCGCGCGCACACGCCTCTGCGATCACATTCTCGATGTCGCCCGCGCCCTCGACGACGCCCGGCACGGGCGTCTCGGCGGCGGCCACACGGCGCGCGCATTCGCGCAGCCGCTTGAGCGTCTCCGGCTGCTGCGTGTGTTCGAGCAGCCGATCGGCCGCGAGGTACGTCTCGCGCATCTCGGCGGGTGTCAGCCGGTCACACAGCATTTCCAGCGTCAGCAACTCGGCGAGTCCCGCGCCGCCAAAGTCGCCCGCGCTCTCGGCGGTCGCCGCCGCGCGGCGCAGCACGGCGCGAGCTTCGTCTTGACGACCGAGCCGCGCCAGAGCCTCTCCGTGCGCCGTCAGCGCCTCGGCGAGAATCGCCTGCTCGCCTCCCGCGTCGAGCGCGCGCACCGCCGCGCGCGCGATCGCCTCCGCCTCGGCGAAACGACCCTCCGCGACGAGGACGTGCGCGCGCGTCTCGTCAACCTGCGCCACGTGCGTCCGATCTTTGAGTTCGACGAAGATGCGGCGCGCGGTGTCGAGGTGCGCGTGCGCCGCGTCGTAGTCGCCGCGCTTGAAGAGAAGGTGCGCGTAGTTGTTCTCGGCGGCGGCGCGGTAGCGCGCGTGCCCGGCACGCTCGAAGTGGTAGCTCGCGGCGGCGTACTCGACGAGCGCGCGATCCGTGTAATCCTCCCGCCGTTCGGCGAGGGAGAGACTGTAGAGCACGACGGCCAACTCCATGTGGAACGTCCCGCGCTTGGCGTCGTTACTGCTGCGGTCGAAGAGCGGCGCGGCTTCCGTCAAGAGGCGCAGCGCGTCGTGGTAGCGCGTGGCGGACGACTCGACGATGGCGAGCCGCAACAGCGTGTGCGCGCGTTCTTCCGTGCTCTCGGGCGCGAGTCGCGTGAGTGCTTCGCCGAGCAGGACACGCGCCTCTTCGTGTGCGCCCTCGCGCCAGTAGCAATAGCCCAATTCGCGCAGCGCTTCAGCCTCGCGCTCGGTCTCGCCCGCCGCGCGGAACCACTCGGCGCTCTCGCCGATGAGGTTCTTGGCGAACTCCTGCGCGCCCGTGATCTGGGTGCTGCTGCCGATGAAGCCGGAGAGTGCGCCGGCGCGCAAGAGCACTTCTGCGCGCGCCGCGTCGCCCAGTCCTTCGAGGTTCGGGCGCTCACCGACGCGTTGCCACAGCCCGCCCAACGCGCGCCGCGCGCCCTCGTGATCGCCCACGTCTTGAAGCTTTTTCGCGTCGGCGCAGCGGCGCCGCGCACGCTCGTCCCGGCTCAGCGTCAGGTCTTCGCCGCGAAGGATTAGATCGTCAGTTAAATTCATGTGAGGCTTACCTTTCTTCCCGCTTGCCGATTAACTTGCACGGGCACGTTCGATTACCTATGATGCCACCTCGACTCGCAAATTGCCCACTTCTGTCTGTAGCAGTTCGCCCCTTCCTTCGCGACTCTGGAGAAAACCATGAAAAGCCTTAGCAAACTCTGCGCCGTCTCCGTGTTGATCCTGGTCCTCACCCAGGCCGCCGCAGCCGATGACGGGATCATTCACGGTGACCGCACACCGCCCCCGCCGTCGCCCCCGCCGACAGACCTCTCAGAGGCGCCCGCGCCTACGACGTCGAACGACGAATTGACGCCGACCGACATCGTGCTGGAGACCGTGCAACTCGCGCTCGGCGCGATGCTCGCGCTTTACTAAAGGAGTCCCTTCTAAAGTCCGCTGGTGTTCGCCGCAGTGACGGGGCTAACTGGAGGCGGGTCTTCGTGTGCGAGGAGGTGGAAGAGCCCGCCGGGAGGTTCACGGCGGCGAGTCCGGGAGAGGCGTTCCTCCAGGAGACGCAGGGTAACCGACCCCCGCCGCGAAATCAATGTTTTTTCGACGCCACGCGAACGGCGCGCAGGCACGCGGTGGTCGCGCCCGCGCTTTCGTAGTAAGATGCGCGACCTGAAAGCTGCTTCAGTCAAAGACCACGCGGAACGAAGGAACTTCGGCACGATGCGACCGACTCGCCTGTCAGCACTCGTCTTCACGATACTCCTTTTATCACTATTCTCCGCCGTAGTTCAAAGCACGCGCGCAGAGCCGCGCCGCGCCGCGGCGGACGCACGCACGCCGGCGGCGCCCGAAATCTCCTATATCGTCTCGATGCCGCAGCCCCAGACGCACCTCTTGCAGGTCGAGATGAGGGTCGCCGGCGCGGGCGGCGCGTCGCTTCCGCCGCAACTCGATCTAGTGATGCCCGTCTGGACGCCCGGCTCCTACCTCGTGCGCGAGTACGAGCGCAACGTGCAGGATTTTGCCGCGACGGACGGCGCGGGCAAGCGACTCGACTGGGCGAAGACGAACAAGGACACCTGGCGCGTCGAGACGGCGGGCGCACGGGCGGTGCTCGCGAAGTATGCCGTTTACTGTAACGAGTTCTCGCCGCGCACGAACGACGTGAACGACCGCCGCGCCTTCTGGAACAACGCCGCGACACTGATGTACCCGGACGGCAACTTAAGCGCGCCGTCCACGCTGCGCGTCGTGCCGCAGAATGGTTGGAAGGTCGCGACGGGGCTGCCCCCGGTCACGGGCGAGCGCGACACCTTCCGCGCCGAAAACTTCGACGTGCTCTACGACTCGCCGTTCCTCGTCTCCGATTTCAAAACGATCTCGTTCGAGGTGCGAGGTATCCCGCACCGCATCGTCATCGACGGCGAGGGCAACTACGACCCGGAGCACGTGCGCCGCGACGTGCAGAAGATCGTCGAGACGGAAGCGGGCTTGATCGGCGAGATACCCTACCACGACTACACGTTCCTGCTGATACTTGACCCGACGCGCGGCGGGGGCGGCACAGAGCATCTGAACTCGACGGCGCTCACCTTCCGGCGCTTCGGCTTCCGCCCGGAGAGCGGCTACCGCGACTTCCTCACGCTCGTCTCGCACGAGTTCTTCCACCTCTGGAACGTCAAGCGCATCCGCCCCGACGCGCTCGGCCCCTTCGACTACACGCGCGAGAACTACACGCGCCTGCTCTGGGTGGCCGAAGGCGTCACGAGCTACTACGAGAATCTGTTCCTGCGCCGCGCCGGGCTGCTGACCGACAGGGAATACCTGGACACGCTCGCGCGCTCGATCCGCAATGCGCAGAACACGCCGGGACGCCTTGAAGTGAGCGCCGAGGAGGCGAGTTTCGACGCTTGGATCAAGGAGTACCGCCCGGACGAGAACTCGGTCAACACGACGCTCTCCTACTACACTAAGGGCGCGCTCTTAGGGTTCCTGCTCGATCTGGAAATCCGCCGCCGCACGTCAGGCGCCAAGTCGCTCGACGACGTGATGCGCTACCTCTACACGGAGTTCTACAAGAAGAATCGCAACTACACGCCCGCGGACTTCCAGCGCGCCGCCGAGACGGTGTCGGGCGCGAGCCTCGAAGAGTTCTTCCGCCGCTACGTGCGCGGTCGCGAAGAACTGGACTACAACACGTCTCTGAACGGCGTCGGTCTCCAGCTAGAACTCTACGCGGGCGACCGGACGCGCCCCTCTGCCGAGCCTGCCTACTTCGGCGCGACGCTCAGGCAGGAGCAGGAGCGGCTCAACGTCGCGAACGTGCTCGCCGGATCGCCGGCCTACAGTCAGGGCTTGAACGCCGGAGATCAGATCGTCGCCGTGGACGGGATGCGCGCCACGCTCGACTTCCTCAACGCGCGTCTGAACGAACATAAGCCCGGCGACGCGGTGCGCGTCACCGTCTTCCGCAACGACGATCTGCGCGACCTGACGATCAAACTAGGCGCGCGCCCGGACAACGGCTACCGCATCGTCGCGGTGAAGAACCCGACGCCCGAACAGTCGCGGCTCTACGAGCAGTGGATGAGCGCGCCGCTGCAAAAGTAGGAGAAGACCCGTTGTCGGTTGACCACTGACAGCCCTATGCTCTTCGAAGGTCGAGTAGCAATTGTGACGGGCGGTGCGTCGGGCATCGGGCGCGCGTGCGCCGTCGGGCTGGCGCGGGGCGGCGCGTCGGTCTCGGTCGTGGATGTTGCGGGCGAGGACGCGATGACTGAGACGGCGCGGCTGGTGCGCGAGGCGGGCGCGCGCGTCGTCAATTTCCGCGCCGACGTGTCGGACTTCGGCAAGGCCGAGCGCATCGTTTCGGAGACGCGCATCCGGCTCGGCGGCTGCGACATCCTCGTCAATGCGGCGGGCACGACCGAGGACGCGCCCGTCTGGAAGATGACCGAGACGCAGTGGGAGCGCGTCTTGAACGCGAACCTCAAGGGGGCGTTCAACTACGTGCGGGCGGTGGCGGGCGTGATGCGCGCGCAAAGGTCGGGTAAGATCGTCAACGTCTCGTCGGTCGAGGCGTTTCGCGGGCGCTTCGGCGTGAGCAACTACGCCGCGTCGAAGGCGGGGCTCTTAGGGTTCACGCGCGCCGCCGCCGCCGATCTCGGTCGTGACCGGATCAACGTCAACGCCGTCGCGCCCGGCTTTATCCTGACGCCCTTGACGGAAAAGCTCCCCACAGACATTCTGGACGCCGCCGCACGCGAGTCCGTCTTCGGACGCCTCGGCGAGCCCGAAGAGGTTGCCGCGGTCGTCACTTTCCTTTGCTCCGACGCCGCGCGCTACGTCACCGGCGAAGTAATTAAGGTTGACGGTGGGCAGACGCTTTGAGCGTCAATCGTGAATCGTCAATCGTGAATCGTAGTTGGAAGTATTTCGAGTTGAGTGCCAAAAGGTTAGACTGTCGAACGCGCGTTGTCTGTTAACGATTGACGATTCACGAATCATGGGCTACCAGCATATTCAATTCTCCGTCGAGGATCGCGTCGGGCGCGTTAGTTTCGCGCGCGCGCCGCTGAACGTCCTGAACATCGCGATGATGCGCGAGGTGGCGGACGCGCTCGAATGCTCGGCGCGCGAGCGCGAGATGGTGGCGGTCGTGTTCGAGGCGGTGGAGGGGTCGCGCGCCTTCAGCGCGGGCGTGGCGATTGAAGAGCACGCGGAGGAGACCATCTACCAGATGCTCGAAGCCTTCCACAACATCTTCCGCGCGCTGGAAGGGATGGCGAAGCCGACCGTGGCGGTCGTGGACGGCGCGGCGCTCGGCGGCGGCTGCGAGTTGGTCGCTGCGTGCGACATCGTCATCGCGAGCGAGCGCGCTCGCTTCGGTCAGCCGGAGATCAAGCTGGGAGTGTTCCCGCCCGTCGCGTCGATCCTGCTGCCGCGCGTCATCGGCGAAAAGCGCGCGCGCGAACTGATCCTGACGGGCGAACTGATCGACGCGCCCGAAGCCCTGCGCCTCGGGCTCGTGAATTACGGCGTCAACTCCACGCAGTTGGAGCAGAAGACGCAGGAGATTCTAAACCGCCTGCGCGAGCTGTCCGCGTCCGCGCTCGAAGCGACGCGACGCGCCCTCGATGCCGGGCGCGACTGGAACTTCACAGAGGCACTCGCGCGCGTCGAGACCATCTACCTGAACGAGCTGATGAAGACCGCGGACGCGCACGAAGGCATCCGCGCCTTCATGGAGAAGCGCAAACCCGCGTGGCGCAACCGCTGACGAACAAGAAACATGTCTGAGCCGGAGACGCGACAAATAAGGAGGCGCGGCGGCGAGATGCGGGGATGGGTATCCGGCTTTCTCTGCGTCGTCGCCGCCCAAATTTTGTCCCACACTCTCGGACTGCTGCCGAAGTTCGTGTGGCTCATCCTCGCCTTCGGTGTCTCAGCCCTGATCGAATACTGGTTCCCGCCAAGACCGCCTTTGAGCTTTCCCCTGTTCACTCTCTTATCCGCGGGTTACATTATCTTCATTGCGGTCGGAGTATGGCTCGTCCCGTCTTGGGCGAGTCGCGTAGTTCGGCCTTCTCTGGCTTACGGCGTTAGCGCCTTTCTCAGTTTTCTCTCCTTCTACTGGTTACCTAACCTCAAAATGGGCAGAAGGAAAGAAGGAAAGTTTTGGCACTGGCTCTTCTTCAGCGCCGCGATGGGAATCTTGTTCGCTTGGTTGCAGCCGCACGACGGAGACCGATTCTAGCTACAAGTTACTTCTTCGCCTTCGACTCGCCCCGTGCCTTCTTAATCTCTTCGATGATGCGACCGGCGAGCGTGGGTGCGGCGGCGTTGCCGTCAAACGCCGTGAGCTTCCCCGTTGCCAGCAGGATGCCCGTGTCGCGCGCCGTCAGCTTGTAGGTGAAAGTGTAGGTAAAGAGCGGGCGATCAACTTCGATGACGACGTCCGCGACTGCGCGATTGCCCCAGCCGTCAACCATCGCCATGCCCCACTGGTCGAACTCCTCGCGCTTGCGCAACTCGTTCTGCAACTGCACGGGCTCGAAGTAAGAAGTGTTCGATTCGACGTAGAAGGTGCGCGCGCGTTTAAGCAGGGCGCGCGGGCTGTTCTCGGCGGCGCGAGCCGACTCCTCAGCCGCGAGTTTCTCCTCGGCTGCTCGGCGCAATTCCTTCTCCTTGGTCTCGTCGGCGACCTTCTCCTCGACCGTCTGCGAAGGGCGCACGGTGACGTTCACGTTCTGCGTGCTGTCCTGCGCGCGTGCACTCGCGGCACAGGCAAGAGTTAACGCGGCGAGCGCGAGCGCGCACGAGTTGATTTTATGTTTGTTCATCTTCCGCCTCCATTCTGGCTAGACTTTTTCCTGCTTCGTGTTCGACACTTGCTCCCGCGTGAGGAGCAAAGACCGTGCCGACCGGGACGGCGAACATTGAACGCCGATTTCCGGCAGCGTTCGCGGCGAAGTAGCACGTCGCGCGCCACGTGGAGCGTTTATGCTGCGCTCGTGCGGGCTCATCTTTCATGCGCCTTGAGCCACGGCGGAATGCAAATGGAAGTAACATCGAAGAACGTAGAACGACGGTGCGCGCGCGGAAGAACTGCGCTGCTCTCTGTTCCGTTGTGTATCGTCGCGTGCGTCGCGGTCGCGGCGCAGGACGCGGCGCGGCGCGGCGCGGATCAGGTTGAAGAGAGTGCGGTCGGGCGTGCGGAGGCCGCCGTTTGCGCCGAGCGCGAGCTAGACCCGCGCGGGAGCGTGCCGATTGACGTGATGCAGGCGCACCCGTCGCTTCCGGCGCGCAACCCCGATGTCGTCGCGGGCGCGCTGCGCGCGGAGCGCCTGCTGCCCGCGGCGAAGCAGCTCGCGGCGGAGAGTCTGTCGGCGCTGATGGCCGAGAACGGCGTCGCCTCCGCGTCGCGCCGCGCGGCGCTCGCGCGCATCGATCAGGTGCAGCGCATCAAGCTCGACGTGCCCTTGCGCGACAACGCCTCGATCGTTTACGGCGACCCGCGCGCGATCCGCTTCGGCACGATCTTCCTCGCGTCTTTGAGATCGGACGAGGGCATGGTGAGCGTCATGGCGCACGAGCTGACGCACGCGGCGGACGGCGCGCGGGGCACGCTCGCGCCGCTCTTCCGTCGCGTCGCGCGCCGCGCCGAGGCGGACGCCGGGCTGCGGCAGGTGACGGCGCGGCGGGGCGAAGAGTTGACCTGCGATCTCGTGGGCGTGATGGCGGCGCGCCTCTTCGTCGCGCGCAACGCGTCGGACGAGCCGCTGCCGCGCCGCGCCGCCCGCGCCGTCGAGCACAACTGTGTCGAGCGCGACGAGACGGACGCGGCGCATCTGAGCCCGCGCGAGACGATGCGCGCCATCCTCTCCCTGACGCCCGCGCTCGCCGCCGAAGTGACGGGCGAGGCGGACGCCGAGCCGTCTGCACCGCTCAACCACACCGAGCCGCGCGCCGCGCGCCACGAATTGAAAGCGGGCGCGGCGCGTGAACCGTCGCGCGGGCGCGGCGTCGCGCCCCGGCGCAAGGCTTCGACGCGTCGCCCGCCCGCCGCACCGCGTTGACACCGCGCCGCGCGCGTTTCTATCATTCGCGCACGGTAGAAAAATTTTACGACGGCGACACGTGAAGAAGAGCTTGGAAGCGAACATCTGTGCGAGGGGGTCTGCGTGCGCGATGGCGCGCGCGCGCGGCGGCGGCGCGCGGCGGTTGCCTGCGCGCCGCCGCCGCGCGCGGGCCCTCTCGCTCGTCGCCGCCGCGTGCGCCCTCGCGCCGCTCGCGGGCCGTAAACCGATCAGCGAGAAGCTGGGCGTGAGCGTCACGCCGCGCGCGCTGCGCGACGTGCCCGCGGCGCGGCTCGCCTTCCGTTTAGAATCCGACATCTCGCCAGACGTGCTGCCGGAGCCCGTCAAGAACGAAGGCCCCGAAGAGCCTCTGGCCGCCGTCCGCACGCAGTTCGAGACGAGCCGCAAGGACGAGGCGCTGCTGCGCACCGTCGTCTCGCCCGACGGGGGGCGCGCGCTCGCGCTCTACGCGCCGAACGATCCGGCGTTCCCGCAGGACGAGTTCCTGATCGATCTCTACAACTCGCAGGGGCAGTTTTTGCGCAACGTCCTGCCGCAGGGGCTCTCCGGCGTCTTCATGTCGGCGGTCGATTGGTCGCCCGACGGTCAGTGGATCGTCTTCGCCGGTCGGCGCACGACGAAGCCGCAGCCTTCGGTGACGCCGACGCCGGAAGCGCCCGTGCCCGAAGTCACCGATCCAAATGCGACGCCGACGCCCGCACCGACGGTCGCGCCGAACATCGCGCCCGTCCCCGCCTACCGCACCGAGCAGCTCTACATCTGCGACGGCTACGGGTCGAATTTGCGACCGCTGACCAACCGCGAAGGGCTCATCTACTTCCACGCCGCGTGGGCTCCCGACGGTCATGCCATTGCCGCGCTCGCCTGCAAGGAAGACGAACTCGCGGCGCGCATCAACGCCAACAAGCAGATCGCCGGTCGCCCACGCCTCATCGACCGCGAGGGACACGAGCGCCTGCTCTCGGATCAGTTGATGGACGCGCTGCCCGTCTGGTCGCCCGACGCGGCGAAGGTCGCGACCGCCGCGGAGACGAACGTCGCCGTCTTCGACGCCGCGGGCGATCACCCGACGGGCGCGCTCCTGCCGCTACGCGATCCACTTATCACATCGTCGGCGGACTACGACGCGAAGCACCTCCGGCAGCCGCAGGCGACGAAGGCGGGCGAGCAAAAAGACGAGAAGGGCACGACGCCGACAACGCCCGCGAGCGGCACGCCGCTCTCGTTCAACCCCGTCATCCGCCTCGAATGGGTGACGCCCGAAACGCTGCTCGTTGAGACCGGCTACGTGCGCATCTTTCAGAACGAATCCGAGCCGACGCGCCGCTACCTGCGCTGGCACATCCTGCACCTGAGCCCGCAGGCCATCGTGCTACAGTAGCGAAACCCGCCGCCGCGTTAACTCAAGCGCGGCGCGCTTCCATTCATCCCGCGAGGAGAAGAGCGAAATCATGTACAACAGCGTGGCGGACATTTTCGCGGCGAACGCAGAGGTGCGGCGCAAACTCGTCGAGCGCGTCGAGTCTCTGGGCGAGGGGCGTTGCGGCGAGCGCGCCAGCGCCGATGGCTGGTCGGTCGCAGACATCGTCGAGCACCTCTCGCTCACCGAGCGGCGCGTCTCGCGTGCGCTGGACGGGATGCTGCCGCACGTTGATGGCGACGGGGCGGGCGCGGCGACCGGGGATGCGGGGCAATCCTTCGTGCCGTTCTCACTCGAAGCCTTTATCGAGCAATCACGCGATCAGAAGTTTGAAGCGCCGGAGTTCATCCGCCCGCGCGGCGCTATGCTGTCAGAATCGCTCGCGCACCTCAGAGCGTCGCGCGCCGCGCTCGAAGCGATGCGCCCGCGCTTCGAGGTGGCGGACTACTCGGCGCAGTTTCCGCACCCCGCCTTCGGTATGCTCAACGTCGGGCAGTGGCTCGCCTTCATCGGCATCCACGAGGCGCGCCACCTCCGCCAGATCGAGCGGCAGAGCGAAATGATGAAGTAGGAACGATGAACGATGAAGTGAAGACAGCTTGCCTTTCGTTCATCGTTCATCGTTCCTACTTCATCGTCGCCCGCATCGTTTGCGAACCCGCACGCGCGCTCCTATAATCGCCCGCACTTCGTCAACTTCATTGCCCCTGTAGCTCAACGGTTAGAGCAGCAGACTCATAATCTGTTGGTTGTACGTTCGAATCGTACCGGGGGCATTTTCTTCACCTCTCCGGGAGATGCCGATGCTTGTACGACGCGCCCCCACTAAAGTATGTACCGTCTGCAAAGAAACTAAGCCGCTCGAATCTTTTACCGTGCGTAGCAAGAATCGAGACGGTCATACCTCGCGCTGCCGTACCTGTGTGAACGCAGCTAACAAGCGCAGGTACACGAAACATACGGAACATTACCGAGAGCGGCTGAGAGGCTTTAACAAGAAGTTAAGGGATGACAAGGCGGAGAAAGTATTTAACTATCTCGTGGAGCACCCTTGCGTTGATTGCGGTGAGCCCGATCCGGTAGTGCTTGAGTTCGATCACCGCGACTCAGCCGGCAAAAAATTGGCTATAGCGCAGATGATTGAAAGGCGTTATTCGTGGCAAAGCATAAGAGTCGAGATCGAGAAGTGCGACGTGCGTTGTGCAAATTGTCATCGCCGCAAAACTTCAAGACAGTTCGGTCACCGGCGAAGCTTACTGCAAGCTCGCGCTGCCAAAAGCGGGTAGAAGTTTGTTAGGAGTCCCAAGATGAATAAAGTCATTCCAAATACAAGAGGGTTCATCGGCGTGGGCGTCATCGGCGCGGGGTTCGCGCGTTCGACGCAGGTTCCGGCGTTTCGCGCGTGCGCGGGCGCGCGGGTCTCAGCGATTGCGAGCGGGCACAGGGAGAACGCCGAAAGCGTGGCGCGCGAGTTCGATATCCCGTTCGTCGGGGCCGACTGGCGCGAGGTGGTCGAGCGCGCCGATGTCGATCTCGTGTGCGTCACGACACCGCCGGTCTTCCATTTGGAGATGACGCGCGCGGCTCTCGCACGCGGCAAGGCCGTGCTGTGCGAGAAGCCTTTGGCGATGACGGCGGCGGAGACGGAAGAGATGCGGCGGCTCGCCGACGAGGCGAGCGTCCTCGCGCACGTCGATCATGAGCTGCGGTTCGTGCCCGCGAGACAAAGGGCGCGCGAGTTGATCGCGGCGGGCGAAGTGGGGCGCGTGCGCCACGCGAAGGTGCTGTTCCGCGCCGACTCGCGTGCCGCAACTGATCGCGCCTGGAGTTGGTGGTCGGACGAGCACGCGGGCGGCGGCGTGCTCGGCGCCATCGGCTCGCACGCGGTGGACGCGCTGCGCTGGCTGACTGGTGCGGAGGTGTCGGAAGTCTTCTGCCGCCTCGCGACGCACGTCGCGGAGCGACCAGACGGTGAGACGGGCGTGACGCGGCGCGTGACGAGCGACGACGAGGCGAACCTGCTGCTGCGCTTCGGCGCGTCGGACGTGACGGAAGAGAGCGCGACCGCCGCCGTCTCGCTCTCGATGGTCGAGTCGGGCGAGCCCGCGCACCGCGTCGAGATTTTCGGCGCGCGCGGGGCGTTGAAGATCGAGGGGCTGAAGTTGTGGCGCGCTGAGGTCGGCACGGGGGTGTGGGAAGAGGTCGAGACCGACGACGCGCCGCTCGCCGAGGGGATGCGCGACGGCGAATGGTCGCGCGGCTTCACCGTCTTCTCACAACACATCATCGACGCCATGCGCGAAGGTCGCAACGTCGTCGCAGGCGCGGCTACCTTCGACGACGGCCACCGCACGCAACTCGTCCTCGACGCCGCGCGCCGCGCCAACGAGAGTGGTCGCAGCATCGCGCTCTAGCGCCCGACGGGAATGGAGACGAAGAAGACAGCGGCAAAGAAAAACGGAGACGCCCGCGTGCGCGTCGGCGTTGACACGGGCGGGACGTTCACGGACTTCGTCTTCGCGCGCGGGCGTCGTCTGCACGTCTTCAAGCTCGCCTCGACGCCCGCCGACCCGTCGCTCGCGATCACGGAAGGCTTGCGCCGCGCGGCGCGCGAGACGGGCACGAGTCTGTCGCAGATCGAAGTCGTCCACGGCACGACCGTCGGGACGAACGCGCTGTTAGAGCGTCGCGGCGCGCGCGTCGCGCTCATCACGACCGCCGGGTTCGAGGACGTGATCGAGATCGGGCGGCAGGCTCGCCCGCGCCTCTACGATCTCGAAGCCGTGAAGCCCGCGCCGCTCGTCCCGCGCGAGCTGCGCTTCGGCGTTGCGGAGCGCGTCACGGCGTCGGGCGAGATTCTGGAGCCGCTCGCGGACGAAGAGATCGAAAGACTCATCGAACAACTCAGACGTGCCGCGCCGGAGTCGGTCGTCGTCTCTCTGCTCTTCTCGTTCGTCCGCCCCGCGCACGAAAAGCGGATCGCGCGCGCCGTCTCGTCCGCGCTCTGCGTCCCGCTCTCAGTCTCGCACGAAATCCTGCCCGAATACCGCGAGTTCGAGCGCACCTCGACCGTCGCCGTCAACGCCTACCTCCAGCCCTTGATGAGTCGCTATCTGGATCGGCTCTCCGCGCGCGCCAAGCACCTGCGCGTGATGCAGTCTTCGGGCGGCAGCGTCTCGGCGCGGGTCGCTTCGCGCGAGCCCGTGAGAACCGTCCTGTCGGGGCCGGCGGGCGGCGTCGTCGGCGCGCTCAACGCCGCGCGCGCCGCGGGCTTCCCCGACATCGTGACGTTCGACATGGGCGGCACTTCGACCGACGTGGCGCTGTGCGCGGCGGGCGAGTTGCGGACGACGAACGAGTCGGTCGTCGCCGGCGTACCCGTCGCCGTGCCCGTGCTCGACATCCACACCGTCGGCGCGGGCGGCGGCTCGATTGCGCGCGTGGACGCGGGCGGCAGTCTGCGCGTCGGCCCCGAAAGCGCGGGAGCCGATCCGGGCCCCGCCTGTTACGGTCGTGGCGCGCGACCGACCGTGACGGATGCGAACCTTGTGCTCGGTCGCTTCGGCGGCGCACAGCTTCTCGGCGGCGACTTCAAACTCGACGAAGGGCGTGCGCTCGACGCTTTGAACGATCTCGCCCGCGCGATGACAACTGCGGGCGGGCGGCGCGTCTCGGCAGTCGAAGCCGCGCTCGGCGTCGTGCGCGTCGTCAACGCCGGGATGGAGCGCGCGCTGCGCGTCGTCTCAGTCGAGCGCGGGCACGACACGCGCGCCTTCACGCTCGTCTCGTTTGGCGGCGCCGGGGGCTTGCACGCCGTCGCGCTCGCGCGCGGTTTGAAAATACCGCGCGTCCTCGTGCCCGCGCAGCCCGGCGCTCTCTCCGCCCTCGGCGCTCTCCAGTCGGACGTGGTGCGCGACGCAAGCCGCACCGTCATGCTCGACGCGGCGGGCGGACTGGACACACTCGAACGCGCCTTCGCCGAGATGGAGCGCGCGGCGCGCGCAGAGTTGCGCCGCGAAGGGTTCGCCGAGACGCGCCAGCGCCACACGCGTTCGGTCGCCGCGCGCTACAAGGGGCAGTCGTTCGAGCTGGAGATCGACTTCAAGAGCCGCGCGCGCGTCGCCAGGGATTTCCACCGCGCACACCTCGCGCGCTACGGCTACGCGCAAAGTGAGAACGCCGTCGAGTTGGTGAGTGCGCGCGTGCGCTCGCGCGGGCTCGTCGAAAAGATCAAGGGCGACCGGCCCCGCGCGCGCGCGTCGGGCCGCACGGCGCTCGCGCCGCGCGGCTTCGCCGCAGTCTATTTCGCCGTGCGACCGTCACGCGCCGCCGTTTACGCACGCGAAGAACTGCCCGCGGGCGCGCGGCTACGAAGCCCCTGCGTCGTCACCGAATACTCTTCGACGACGCTCGTCCCGGCGGACGCGCGGGCGAGTGTGGACGAGTTGGGGAATCTGATCATTGAGCTGCCGCGTGATTGAAAGAGCGGGGCGCGGTTAGTGATCGTAGGGGCAGGGCTTGTCCCTGCCCGCAGCGACCGCGAGGTCGCTCAAACCGTCCGCGATCATTCAACGTCGGATGATCATGAACCTTCGTTCGCTGAGACGCGCGGCGGGCTGGGACAAGCCCTGCCCCTACCAACTCTGTTCACGCGGCGCGGCGAGCTGTGAGCTTGTTATGAGGAGACGTCAACCCAAATTCGATCCGGTCACGCTCGAAATCTACCGCGCGCTCTACACATCGGTCGCGGAGGAGATGGGCGTCGCGCTGCGCCGCACGGCATTCTCGCCGAACATCAAGGAGCGGCGCGACTACTCGTGCGCCGTCTTCGACGCCGCCGGACAAGTCATCGCGCAGGGCGATCACATGCCGGTGCATCTGGGCTCGATGCCCGCGTCGGTCGCCTCGGCGCTCGCCACGCTGCGGATCGAGCCCGGCGACATCGTCGCCTTGAACGACCCGTTCGCGGGCGGCACGCACCTGCCGGATGTGACTCTGGTCGCGGGCGTCTTCGGCGAAGAAGGACGCGGCGACGGGGTGACGGGGCGACGCGGCGGTAAGCAACAGAAGTCGCCGCGTCGCCGCGTCGCCCCCTCCCCGCGTCCGCTCTTCTTCGTCGCCAATCGCGCGCACCACGCGGACATTGGGGGCGCGTCGCCCGGCTCGATGGGGATGGCGACGGACATTTACGGCGAGGGCTTGCGTATCCCGCCGGTGAAGCTCGTCAAAGCCGGGCGCACGGACGAAGACCTGATGCGGCTCCTGATGGCGAACGTGCGCGGCGCGACCGAAAGACGCGCGGACTTCGAGGCGCAGATCGGCTCTTTGAAAACCGGCGCGGCGCGGCTGCTGGAGATCGTCGCGCGCGCAGGCGCGAGGGAAGCGCGCGAGTACGCGGCGCACCTCATCGAGTATTCGGCGCGGCGGATGCGCGCCGTCATCCGCGAGATGCCGGACGGCGTTTACGAGGCGGAGGACGCGCTCGACGGCGACGGCGTGACCGGCGTCCCGGTCGTGCTGAGAGTGCACGTCGAGATCAAGGGCGAGCGGGCGCGCGTGGATTTTACGGGGAGCGCCGCGCAAGTCGCGGGGCCTTTGAACGCGGTCGAGGCGATCACTCTATCGGCGGTCTCATACGTCTTCCGGTGTCTGGTCGGCGCGGACGAAGTGCCGGCGAGCGCGGGACTCGTCGCGCCGATTGAACTGGTCGCGCCGCGTGGGACGGTCGTCAACGCCGCCCCGCCCGCGTCGGTGGCGGGCGGCAACGTCGAGACCTCGCAGCGCGTCGTGGACGTGTTGTTCAAGGCGCTGGCCCAGGCCCTGCCGGACAGAGTCCCGGCGGCGAGTCAGGGCACGATGAATAACCTGACCATCGGCGGCGTCGATCAGCACGGGCGCGAGTTCGCCTACTACGAGACGGTCGCGGGCGGCATGGGCGCACGACCGTCCGCCGACGGCATGAGCGCCGTCCACACGCACATGACGAACAGCCTGAACACGCCCGCCGAGGCACTCGAATACGCTTACCCTCTGCGCGTGCGGCGCTACGCGGTGCGCGAAGGCTCGGGCGGCGACGGTCAGACGCGCGGAGGCTGCGGCGTCGTCCGCGAGATCGAAACGCTGGTACCCGCGCGCGCGTCGCTCCTGGCGGACAGGCGCAACGTCGGCCCATACGGGCTCGCGGGCGGCGAGCCGGGTCGCGCTGGTGTCGATGCGATCATCCGCGGCGGCGGGACGGTCGAAGGCATCGACGCGAAGGGCTCTTGGCAACTGGGTGTGGGCGACCGCGTGCGAATCGAGACGCCGGGTGGCGGCGGACACGGAAGGGCAAAGTTAAGAGAAGACGGGTGAAAGAAGAGCCGTCGGTTCACGGTCGGGATAGATAGAAAGGTTCGACGAACAATGAGGGTTACAAAAGCGACGATTCTAGTAATAGCCTGTTTAGTGTTGTCTTCACCGCCCGCCGCGCCAAATGCTTTCGGTCAACAGTCCGGGCAAAAGAATCTAAAGAGCGCCGAGCAGGAGTTGATACGCCTCACGAATGAACTCCTGCGGGCTGCGGTCGATGACGATGCCGCGCCGCTGGAGCGTCTGCTGGATGATAATTATGTGTCGATAGACTTCGGCAACAAGTCCAAAGACAAAGCCACACTCATCAAACTATGGACGACGAAAAACCCCAAAGAGACCGCGAAAAGCACGATTACCGCCGACGATTTTCAATTCCATTTCTACGGCGACACGGCGATAGTCGCGTATAAAATCACGGATGTCTTTCGCGGCAACAAAGGCGAGCAAACATTCCACGACCACTCTTTCGACGTCTGGAAAAAGTCGGGCCAAGGCTGGCATCTCGTCTCATCGAGTACGGCGGCGCTGCTGCCGGGACGTCAAGTGGTCGCTCTCGACGCGAAGACGCTCGACGCTTATGCGGGAGTTTATCAATCCCCGGAGGGAGATACTTTCTCGATTACGAGAGAGGGCGAAAAGCTATTGGTCTCAATCTCCGACGGTTCGAAATTCGATCTCGCACCGCAGACCGAGCTCGAATTTTACAGTCCTTCCAATTCAATGGTGTCGATGTTCTTCGTCCGCGACGAGCAAGGTCGAGTCGCCTACGCGATCGCGCGCTTCTACGGCTCGGATACAACAATCAAGAAAATCAAATAGCAGGAAAACCATGAAGTTCTTTCTTCGATCAACCCTTGTGGTGTTCATCTTGGGCAGCAGCTCGCTTGCACAAACGCAGTCCGCTACTCCGAGTCCGGCGAACGCCGCTCGAAACAGTCTCGAACAAGAGTTCAAGCAACTCGTCGAGGAAATGCAGGATGGTAAAATAAAGGGTGATAAAGCCGTCGCTGAGCGGACGCTCGCGGACGGTTTCATTTCGACGGACGAGATCGGCACGAACGGCGGCGGCAAACCACAGGCTCTCAAAAGTCGGAGCAACCCGGAAGCTTATCAGCGTGCGCTCGAAGAGCTTGCCGAAGCAAGATATACGCAGAGCGTCGAGGACGTGCGCGTCGAGCCGCACGGAGACACGGCGGTCGTCAACTACCGTCTCGTCATGCACCTGATGACTAACGGCGAGGCGGTCGTCAAACAATTTCGTTGTAATCAAGTATTCATCAAGCGTGATGGACGCTGGCAGTCCATTCTCAATACGGAAGTGGTGATTCCGGGCGAGCCGTTTGCTACCAAAATCGACACGAAAGTTTATGACGATTACGTGGGAGAATACCGCATCAACTCGAAGCGCACTTACTTGGTTACGCGCGAAGGCGACAAACTCTTTTTTACGCGCGGGCAAAAGGTAGAGTTGGTGCCGGAGAACGAAAATACTTTTGCCCAAAAGGATGGTAATTATTATCGCGTCGCTTTCGTTCGGAATGACAAAGGACAAGTCACGCACTTGCGACTCAAAGAGTTTCCCGGCGTGGAATACAATGCCTTAAGGATAAAATGAGCTTCACGTCCGTCGCCTCAAAACACAAGGGTGCGCCGGGTAAGATGACAGTCAGAAGCATCGCAGTCGGGATTGTCTTCTGGAAGTTTAAGCAACGCTCATGTCTCTTCACGTCGGAGCCAAACTCGGTCGTTACGAAATCAGATCGCCGCTCGGCGCGGGCGGGATGGGCGAGGTCTATCTCGCGATGGACACTGAACTGGGCCGCCCCGTCGCGCTGAAATTTCTGCACACCGAAGTCGCCGCCGACGAGCGGCGCATGAATCGCTTCATACAGGAAGCGAAAGCTGCCTCCGCGCTGAACCACCCGAACATCATCACGGTTTACGACGTGGGGCAGACCAGCGAAGGCGTGCGCTTCTTCGCGACCGAATTGATCGAC
>JBJMGS010000156.1:0-2081 GCA_045807785.1 Pyrinomonadaceae bacterium | reverse complement strand
GCCGTGCGCCTCGACGTGGAGCGCGACGGCACGGTTAAGGATGCGAAAGTGATCTTAGGCGGCATCGCGCCCGCGCCCGTCGAAGTGCGGGACGCGGAGGCCGCGCTCGTCGGCGGCGCGCTCGACGACGAGCGGATGCAGCGCGCGGCGGAGGCGTGCTACGTCAAGGCGCGACCACTCGACAACACGGATTTTCTGATGAACTGGCGCAAGCAGATGACGAAGCCTTACGTGATGCGCGCGCTCGAAGAGTTGCGCTGAGGCTGTCTGTGGTCAGTGGTCAGTCGTCCGTTGTTTTCTCACCTCGACGATTGAGCGTCGGACTTTAGCCGTCACCCGATGAGCCAAGGACAACAGACAACTGACGACGGACGACTGACCGGCGGCGTCGCCGCCATCCTTCTCGCCGCTGGTCGCTCGCGGCGCATGGGCGCGTTCAAGCCGCTGCTGCCGTTCGGGACGACGACGGTCGTCGAGAGTTGCATCAGTAATTTACGCGGCGCGGGGATAGTGGAGATCGTCGTTGTGCTCGGTCACCGCGCGGAAGAGCTGCGCGCGCGGCTGGCCGAAGCGCCGGTGCGCTTCGCTCTGAACGATGAGGCGGCGAGCGAGATGGCTGCGTCGGTCGCGCGCGGGGTCGAGCAGTTGTCACACGCATCGAGCGCCGTCGTCGTCGCGCTGGCGGATCACCCCGCCGTCACACCCGGCGCGATCAAATCTGTGCTCGACGCTCGCGTGCGCACGGGAGCGCGCTTCGTCGTCCCCACGTGGCGTGGGCGCGGCGGTCATCCCGTCCTCGTCGATCTCTCGTACCGCGCAGAGCTGTTGCGCCTCGCCGAGACGCGGGGCTTGCGCGGGCTCTTCGAGGCTCACGCCGCCGAAGTCGCACGCATCGAGGTCGCCTGCCCATACGTTGCGCGCGACATGGACACGTGGGAAGATTACCGCGCGCTGCACGAAGAAGTGTTCGGCGTCCCGCCGCCGATGCAGAGTCCGCCAGGTCAGGGTTCAAGCTGACCGCGGCTGTCGGGTTTTCGTCCAACGGTTATTCTCCGGTTCACATCTAATGTTCGATGAGGCGTCCCCGCCTTTGCGCGCGACAAGTGCGAAGGTCGCGCGGCGCACTCGGCAGGCCGCAAGAGTCAGGAGAAGAAAATGGCTAACAAGTTCCCCCGTATCTTAGGCGCGTGGTTGCTCGCCTCGGTCGTCGCCTTCGGGACGGTCGCGGCGGCTCGCGTCGCGCGCCCTGAAGGGGCGGGCGTCAATTTCAACCTGAAGACGGTCGAGGGCGGGAACATCACTTCTGAGATGCTGCACGGAGACGTGGTGGTGCTCGCCTTCGGGGCGTCCTGGGTGCCGGTCACGCGCGCGCAGGTCGAGGGCGTGCAGAAATTGGCGGAAGGGTTCGCCGCACGCGACGTGCGCGTCTATTGGGTCAGCACCGACTCGGACAAGCCCGGCTCGAAGAACTACGCGAGCGATGATCAGTTGCGCTCCTTCGGGCGCCGCAACAGTCTGAAGATCGCCATCCTGCGCGACCCTGACGGCGAGTTGTTCAAGACGCTCGGCGTCGAGCGCAACCAGCTTCCGTCTATCGTCATCCTCGACAAGCAGGGCAACGTCTCGGAGACCATCGGCGGACTCTCGTCGCAAGGCGACCTCCTCGACCGTCTCTCGCCGAAGCTCACGAAACTGCTCGGCGGAGAGCAGTGATGACCGCACGTAATTTCGCCATGACGGACGAGGGGCGGCTTCAAACTTTGAAGCCGCCCCTCGTCCATTTGAGACGCTCGCGCGACTCTCAGCCGCGCCCCTCTTTCGCCAACTCGTACACCAGCCGCACGGGCAGGCCGACGACGTTCCAGTAGTCGCCTTCGATCTGTTCGATGAAGAGCGCGCCGCGACCCTGCACGGCGTAAGCCCCGGCCTTGTCCGCCGGCTCATGCGTCGCGACGTACCAGTCAATTTCCTCGTCCGACATCTCCGCGAACTTCACGCGCGTGCGCTCGTGCGCGACCGAAGCGCGCCCCGTCTCGGCGCGCACGAGCGCGACGCCGGTCAGAACCTCGTGCCAACGCCCG
>JBJMGS010000155.1:0-2043 GCA_045807785.1 Pyrinomonadaceae bacterium | reverse complement strand
TTCTTTCGTCGTCGGTGGCGACGATGACGCGCGCGACGTTGCGCGCCGACGCCGCGCGCTCGGCGACGCGCACGATCATCGGCCGCCCGCAGACGTCGAGCAGAGGCTTCCCCGGCAGACGGGTCGAATGAAAGCGCGCGGGGATGACGGCGATGGCGGAATGTTGGAGGTTGGAGCCCGTGCGATTCACGGGGCAACAAGTTAACTTGGCGACGCCCCGGTGTCAAACGGAATTGCGGATCGGAGAAATCGATTCATTGCATAATTGACGCTAGTGCTACGTCACCATAATTTTTGGGTTTAACGAATTGCCGCTAGCTTTAGCTAGTGGGACAGGTTCTATAAATAAGGTCCCGGCTTTAGCCGAATCATTCGGCTAAAGCCGGAGTCTGCTTGACCTCTCCCGTCCGCCAGCTAAAGCTGGCGGCAACGCCAAGAATTTGAATTACAAAGCACGTGGCGTTTCACGCCTAAATTAAATCCATACCAATTGATTGACGGCGTTGTTTGACAGCAAAAAGAGGCGCGGGATACCATGCCGTGTCCGTAGAACTTTATTCGCAAGCCAGCATCCGCGACGGGCGGCAAAGCGCATCTCTCCGAGCGCCCCGCCGCCGTTTCATACGCGAGCAACTTATGGGATTTGCCACTACAGCCATCCACGCCGGCAACGAGCCCGACGCGGCGACCGGCGCGGTCTCGGTTCCGATCTACCAGACCTCGACCTACGCGCAGGACGGCCTGGGCAAGCCCCGCGGCGGCTTCGAGTACGCGCGCACGCAGAACCCGACGCGCCTCGCCGTCGAAAGAAACGTCGCCGCCCTCGAAGGCGCGCGCTACGGCTACGCCTTCGCCTCCGGCATGGCGGCGATTGACGCCGTGCTGCGGCTCGTCAAGGCGGGCGATCACGTCGTCGTCTCAGACAACACCTACGGCGGCACGTACCGCCTCTTCTCGCGCATCCTCGCCAACTACGGCATCGAGTTCTCATACGTTGACACCTCCGAAGTGGCGAACGTCGAGGCGGCGATCAAAGAGAACACGCGCATGATCTACGTCGAGACGCCGACGAACCCCGTGATGACGGTTTCGGACTTGCAGGGCGTCTCCGATCTCGCGCACGCGCACGGCATCCGCGTCGTCTGCGACAACACCTTCCTGTCGCCCTACCTGCAACGCCCTCTGGAGTTCGGCGTGGACATCGTCCTCCACTCGGCGACGAAATACCTGAACGGCCACTCCGACAGCGTCGGCGGCATCGTCGCCTTAAACGACGAGAAGGACGCGGAGTGGCTGAAGTTCGTGCAGAACAGCGTCGGCTCGATCCTCTCGCCGTTCGACTCTTGGCTGACCTTGCGCGGGACGAAGACGCTGGCGCTCAGGATGGAGCAGCATGACCGCACGGGACGGGCGGTCGCGGCATTTCTCGAAGAGCACCCGAAAGTCGAGAAGCTGTATTACCCCGGCTCGCTCTCGCACAAGCAGCACGAGCTAGCGAAGCGGCAGCAGCGCGGCTTCGGCGGCATGATCTCTTTCGACGTGGGCTCGCTCGAAAACGCGCGCATCGTCCTCGAGTCGTGCAAGTTGCTGACGCTCGCCGAGAGTCTCGGCGCGGTCGAGTCGCTCATCTCGCACCCGGCGACGATGACGCACGCCTCCGTGCTCCCCGAGACACGCAACCGGCTCGGCATCACCGACGGCTTGGTGCGCGTCTCGGTCGGGCTCGAAGACACAGACGACATCATCGCCGATCTCGATCAGGCACTGAGCAAAATACCGTGAATCGTCAATCGTCAATCGCGAAGACAGAGAAAGTCGCGAAGACGATTCACAGTTGACGATTCACGATTTTCGATTCACGATTCCCGAACTTATGCGCGTCGAGCTGTACGCACAGACTGATGTCGGTCGCGTCCGACAGGGCAACGAGGACAACTTCCTCGTGCTCGATCTCGCGGCGGAAAAGAGCTGGATCGGCTCGGACAACAAGTCCGCGCCGCCTGACGGCTTGAGCCGCTTCGAGGTCGGCGCAGAGGGCGTGGT
>JBJMGS010000154.1:0-25973 GCA_045807785.1 Pyrinomonadaceae bacterium | reverse complement strand
GTCGTGTACGACTTGCTGGCGCACACGCCGCTCGGCAAAAACGATCTCGTCTTCGCCGTCGTCGCTTACGCGCTCGTCGTCGTCTCGGCGTTCCTGCTCTCGCAGAAGTTGAGCGGGCGCGCGACCTACATTCAGGTGGGCGCGATGTTCGGGACGATCATGGCGGCGAACGTGTGGATGAGAATTTTGCCGGCGCAGCGGCGGATGATCGCGGCGACGAAGCGGGGCGAGAAATTCGACGAGAGACTGGGCGTGAGAGCGAAGCAGCGTTCGAAGCACAACACGTTCATGGTCGTGCCGCTCGTCTTCACGATGATCAGCAACCACTTCCCGTCGGCGACCTACGGCAGAAGCGACAACTGGCTCATCCTCTCGATCCTCATCCTCGTCGGCTGGATCGTCGCGAAGTTTTTGCGCCGGGCGTGAGAGAGTTGTTTCTGGCTCAGAGTCAGTCACGGTTGAGTAAAGCTGTAAGACATTCACCACAGAGGCACAGAGAGCACGGAGATTACATAGAGAAAATCTTGCTTTCCTCTGTGCCCCCTCCGTGTCCTTTGTGTCTCTGTGGTGAAGTTTTTTCTCGGTGGCCTAAACCGTGCGTTCGAGTGACGCGCGATCCCATCCGCCGAGGTTCGCGCCGGCGTCGTAGGTCGTCCGCATGAAGTCGAGCAGCACGCCTGTGGGCGACGCGGCGCGGCGCACTTCGTCATAAGCGAGGACGTAGCCGCCCGTCTCCGGGTTGTAGTAGGCGCTCGCAGGGCTGATCGCCGCCTGCTGGAAGCCCGCGGGTTCGGGCGCGGCGTATGCGTAGAAGGCCGGGAACTGGACGTTGCCGCTGCCGGGCCAGAAGCCATGGCTGATAACCTCGTGTGAGTAAGCCTCGCGCGTAATGGCGTCCGCGCCGTCTCTGGCGGGCGCGCGGCGACCGGAAAAGCGCGTCACCGCCAGATCGAAGCTGCCCCAGAAGAAATGCACGGGGCTGCACTTGCCTAAGAACCCCGCGCGAAACTCCGCAAACACTTTCTCCGACCACGCGAGCGCGCGCCAGAAGCGGTTGGCGTAATCCGGATCATACGAAGCATGCCCGGTGTCCTCTTCGAACGGAATCGGATCGGGAATCTCGACGGGCGTCGTCCAGATTTTCACCTCGATGCCGAGTTCCGTGAGGAGCGCCATCGTCTCGCGGTAGAAGTCCGCGACGGTGCGCGGCTCCAGCTTGAGCGTGCGCGTCTCGCCGTCGCTCGCGCTGATGACGAGCCGGTGGGTGATGAAGTCGAACTCGATCTCGAAGGTGCGATCCGCGTAAGGCATCGCGGAGGTGGTCAGGCCCCGCGCGGTGAGGTAGAGCGGCACGTTCCACCAGTGATTGACGACGGGCGTCTGGGCGAGGCGAATCTTGCCGACGACCTGCGTCCACATGTGCAGCGTCGCGCGCGTCGGCTCCCACGCTTCGAGCGGGAGGGCGGGAAGCGTCGCGTCGTCTCTCGTGTCGTGAGTGGTCATAGTCGTCTCCGTAAATTTTAACTCGGCGCTGAACCGTCCTGCCGCGTGAGCCAGAGAAGTGCGCCGCCGAAGAAGAGGCACGACGCGGAGTCGGAGAGCGTCCAGAGGAGCGGCATCCCCGAAGTGTGATCGATTATCGCGAAGGCGGGCGCGGCGAGGAGGTATGCGACGCCGTTGAAGACGACGAGTGGGCGGAAGCGGCGCACGTCCGACGCGAGAACCCAGAGCGAGACGCCGTGCATCCCGTAGCTGTAAGACGCCTGCCGGATCATGAACATGAGGACGACGCTCGGCGGCATCGCGCCTAAGCCCAGCCACTCGTGACCCGCCTCCATCCACGCGCGCGGCATCACGACCGCGACGAAGGCGAGCACCTCGACCGCCCCCACCAGTCGCAACAACCAAGCCTGTAGTCTCTCTCGATCCATGCCGGTCGGACACGACTCAAGAATTCTGTCGCCCGTTGAGAATCCTGACAAACGAGCCGGAGCGCAGCTCTTCCGGCGTGAGGCCGGAGAGTCGCGTCGCCTCTGCCTCGGTGATCGCGCCGCAGTTGGTGGCGCGCAGGAAATAGTTCAAGAGACCCTGACCGGTCGCCGCGTCGTCGAACACGTCGCCGACGAGCGTCGCCTTGGCAGCCTTCTCGACAAAGTTGCGCAGGCGCTCCGAGGCCGCGTCGAGGCTTTCGAGGAAGAAGGAATAGACGGCGCTGTAGCGTGTGGGGAGTTGCGCGGGGTGCAGGTCCCAGCCCTGATAGAAGCCGTTCGTCAGCGAGTGGCGCACGTGCTCGAAGTGGAGTCGCCACGCGCGTTGGACGGTGCGCGTGTTCTCCTCCAACTGTTCGGGCGAAAGCTCCGTGCCTTCGGCGGCGCGGTGCGGGGCGACGGGCATAATGTTGGTTGCGCCGTCGGAGAGCCAGACGCCAGTGCCAGCGAAAGAGACCTGCATCATGTGCTTGGCGAAGTCGCACACGGGGTGGAGCATGTGCTGGTGCGCGGCGGTAATCTGACACGCGGCAGTGTAGTCGTAGGTGCCGAAGTGCGCGGCGGTGCAACGTCCGCGCGCGGCGCGGAGCAGCCGGGGCAGCGCGATCTCGCCCTCGGCGGAGATGATCGACTGTGTCGTCTCGATCATCATCTCGAATTTGAGCGCGCCCGCCGTCAGACCGAGCTGCGGTTCGAGCAGATCGTAGATGTCCGCGAGCGCAGAGACCTGCGCGGACGCGGTGATCTTCGGGAGCGTGACGACGAAGTTCGGCGGGAGAGTGCCCTCGCACCGTTCGACGAGCGTCGAGAGGAAAATATCAAGCGTGCGGACGGAGCGCGCGCGCAACTCCTCGTTAAAAGGCTTGATGCGGATGCCGATGAAGGGCGGGAGCGTGCCGTCTTTCAACCCTGCGGCGACTTGCGTGGCGGCGGACTCGGCGTGTCCGTCCTCTTCCGCGTCGGGGCGGTTGCCGTAGCCGTCCTCGAAGTCGATGCGGAAATCTTCGACGGGCTCGCGCCGCAGCTTCTCTGAGACGCGCGCGTAGATCGTCTCGGTAAGTGTCGCGCGCGAATCGCGCTTCGCGTCGTTTGAGTCATGGCCGTCAAACATCGCGGTCGCGCGGGCGAGTGTCGCGGCGTCGGGCGCGAACTGTTCGAGCGAGCGCAGGGCGAGCGCGCCGAGACGTTGTGCCGTGTCGGCTCTGAAGAGGTGCGCGCCGCCATAGACGGTGTGGACGGGCTGGCGCGAGGCAGTCTCGCCGGGGTAGGTCGAAGCGGTCTCGCGGTTCGCCCGGCTGAGCGCTTCGTTGATCGAGTGCATAGACTCTTCGGAAAGGGCTGTCCTCATGCTGCTCCTTCGCGCGTCTGCTAGTTTCTCTCTGTCGTTGTTTCGAGCGGGAACATTCTAGACGAGTCGGAGCACGTTTGCGCAATCGGGAAAGGGTTGGAAAGTTGTCGAGCCGTTGTGATAGTCTCTGCGCCGCTTCAGCCCGCGGCGCTCAGGCGTCCGGTCAATGCTGCCACCCTCGCGCGAGTCCCATCACCCGTTTCGGAAGGAGCGAGAGACAACCATGCAGAATATACCCCCGCCACCGGCGGGAAGTTCAGCCGCGCCGCAGCAACCCGCGAAGAAGGGAATGTCGAAGGGCTGCATCATCGCGGCCATCGTCGTCGCCGTCCTGCTCGTCGTCGGCGTCGTCATCCTCGTCGCCGCGGGCGGCGCGGGCTACTACTGGCTACGCGGGCAGGCGGCAAACATGAACTCAGGCAGCGCGAGCGGGGGAGGTGGCGGCACGCGCGCGAGTCGCGGCGCGAGTCCCGGCACGAGTTCCGGCACGAGTTCCGGCACGAGTTCCGGCGCGAGCACGAGCGAGGCGGACGCGCCCGCGCCGACGGCGGCGCAGACGGCTGCCGTTTCGGGCGGGCAGATGGCGACGTGGGATCAGCAGGAGATCAGTTGGACGGTGCCGCAGCGCTGGGCGAAGAGCGAGGTGAGCAGCCTGTCGTTCCTGTGGCGCTCGCCCGGCTCGTCGGACGCGGCGAACCTGATCGTGAGCGTCTCGCCGATGAGCGCGGACTTCCCCACGGACGTGGCGACGAACGCCCTCTACGAGCAGGCGCAGACGCGCAAAACGAACGGCGAGGTGGAAGAGATGGGCTGGCTCGCGCTCGACGGCGTGCGCGGTGTCATGTTCCGCGAGAGCGCGCCCGAGGACTCAGACTCGCCGCAGCGCCTCCAGTGGGAGGGCTACCGCGACTACAAGGGGCAGAAGCAGCTCGTCAACATCATGCTCGCCACACGCGGCAAAGACTTCGCCCGCCACGAAGACGCGATGTACGGGATTCTCTACTCGACGAAGATGGCGAAGTGACGGCGCGGCGGTTGTTACCTTAACTTGAAGGTTGGCGAGTTTGATTCACCACAGAGACACAGAGGGCACAGAGCGGGCACGGAGGCTTGAGTCTTCTCTGTGCAACCTCCGTGTCCTCTGTGCCTCTGTGGTGAACTGATTTTCCTTTCTCACGCAAAAAAGAAGGGGCGGGCGAGATTCTGAGTCTCGCCCGCCCCTTCGCACGTTGAGCCGCCGCTTACTTGAAGACCTGCTCGACAGGCACGATGCGGACGTTGTCCGCCGTGACGTTGATGGGGTAGGTCTGGATCACTCTGTCCTCGTCCATGATCGTCTGCGGCTTGGGCGAGTTGTAGGTGACAGGCGAAGGCTTGTTCGCGACGATGGCGTCGCGCAACGCTTCGGCGTCCTTCGTGACGATGACGATGCGCAGGTGGTTCGTCTGCAAGTGCTCCTTGATGGCGCGGTTCACGTCGGCGAGCGTGAGCTTGGCGAGTTCGTCGCGCATGTAGGAGTTGAAGTCGCCGATCTTGTAATAGCGGCTGTCGAGCGCGTAGCCGAGCCGCGCGTCCTGCGTCGCGGTGAGGATGTTCGAGTACTTCGAGAGGAACTCGCGCGTCTGCTCGAAGGCGTCCTGCGAAAGCCCGTCGCGCACCAGCTTGTCGAACTCGTAGAGCGCGGCGCGCAGGATGAAGTGCCCCTGTTCGGGCGGGACGGGGCGCAGCCAGATTTGGAAAATCTGCTGCTGGCGCGCCAGATTCGGGTCGGGCTCGAACTGGAACATCCCGCGTGGGAAGTATTCGACGTAGGCGTAGTCGCCGTAGTTCAATCCGCGCGCCTCGCGCAGCCTTTGATAGAGGTAGCTGTTCGACGAGCGGTGCTGGCCCAGATAGCTCGCGACGAGGGCGAGCGCGGCGTAGTCTTTGTCGGCGCGCGTGACATTGACGGGAAAGCCGATGGAGATGGCGGTCGAGCGCGTGTCGCGCTTGACGATCTCGACTTGCGTGCCCGCTTCGAGTTTCGGCGTAAAGAAGTTGTTAGGCGCGTCTTGCCCGGCGGGGAGCTTGGCGAAGTCTGAGCGCACCCGCGCGTCAAAATTCTTCGGGTAGCCCCCGGCGAGCCCCAAGACGAAGTCGGCGCGCGTGTAGTGCTGCCGGTAGAAGGCGCGCACGTCTTCGAGCGTGATCGATTCGAGCGAGCTGACGCGCCCGATGTTGTGATGCCCGTAGGGGTGGCCGGCGTAGATGACATTGTAGAGCGCCTCTTTGCCGAGTTCCTCGTCGTTCGACTGACTCAAAGAGACTTTGAGGTAGTTGATCGCGTCCGTCTTCATGCGCTTGAAGTCGTCTTCGCGGAAGCCCGGATCGAGCAACATTTGCTTGATGATCGAGTAGTAGCGTTCGAGATTGTCAGCGTGCGTCGTGCCGGTGAAGACGGTCATCTCCTTATCGACCTGCGAGCCGAAGCCCGCGGCCATCGGGTAGAAGGCTTCCGTGATCTGGTTGTAGGACATCGCGCGCGAGCCGCCGCCCGCGAGCATCGAGGCGGTGAGCGACGCCAGTCCCTCCTTGCCCGCCGGGTCGTCCGCCGAGCCGGTCATAAACAGCAGGCGGAACGTGATGAGCGGCGAGCTGGTCGGCAGCAGCACTTCGTTGGCCGGGAGCGTTTCCATCATCACGGGACCCTTGATCGTCTCGGGCGGCTTGGCGGGCTTACGCGCGCCCCTGCGTTGTGCGTTCGTCGTCATCGCGGTAGTCGCCAGCAGGCAGACGGCGAGCGAGAGTGAAATGATGTGTCGCATTACCGTTGACCTCCTTTCGCGGCGTCATTGCCCTTCTTCGTCGAGAGGGTGACGATGGTGCGGTTCGTGTCCTTCAGGTAGCGCGCGGCGACGTCGCGGACGTCCTGCGGCGTGACGGTGTCGGCGAGCGCGAACAGCTTGTTCATCGTCTCCGGCGTGCGACGCAGGGCGATGTAGGGCGCGAGCGCGTTGGCGATGGCCTCGGAGCTATTCATCGCCATGGCGAAGCCGTAGCGCAGGCGCGCGCGCGTGTCGTCGAGCTTCTGGCGCGGGACGAGCTCGGTCGTGTAGCGTTTGACTTCGGCGAGAATCTGATCGCGCACGTAGGGCACATCCGCCTCGTTCTTGACGCGCGTGAAGACGGTGAACAGCTCCGGGTCCATCTTGTCGTCCGCGCCCGCGCTGATGAAGTCCACCTTCTGTTCCTTGAGGACGAGCCGCTGGTAGATGTCGGAGTTCTCGCCGAAGGCGACGGTCGAGAGGAGATCGAGGGTGATCTTGTCCTTCGACTCGTCGGAGTAGGCGGGCGCGCGGAAGGCGACGGCGAGGTAGGGGAGCGTCGGGCTCTGCCAGTCGATGTGCGCCTCGCGCGGCGCGTCCTGTTCGGGTTCCTTCGGGATGTCCGGCTTGTAGCTGCCGCGCTGCCAGTCGCCAAAGTTCTGTTTCACGAGCGCGAGCGCCCGCTCGCGCGTCACGTCGCCGACGACGGTGACGGTCGTGTACTCAGGCCGATAGTAGCGGCTGAAGAACTGCCGGCTGTAGTCGTACTGGTTCGGGAAGTCTTCGATGTCTTTGATGTAGCCCATCGTGGTGTGCGCGTAGGTGTGCGTGCGAAACGCCGTCTCGCGCAAGACCTCGAAGAGCTTCGAGCCGGGGTTCGAGCTGTTCTTGTTGTACTCGCCTAAGACCGCGAGCGCCTCGGTCTTGAACTCGGCGGGCTCGTACTGGAGCGACTTGAAGCGATCGCCTTCGAGCTGCATCACCTTATCCAAATCTTCCTTCGAGAAGACCTCGTGAAAGACGGTGCGGTCGTCGGTCGTGTAGGCGTTTGACGAAGCCCCGGCGCGCTTCAGAATCTCGTCGCGCTGCGCGGGGGTGAAGTTCTTGCTCCCACGAAACATGAGGTGCTCGAAGAAGTGCGCGTAGCCGCTCTTGCCCGGCTCGACCTCGTTGCGCGAGCCGGTGCTGACGACGATGTAGAGCGCGACGAGGTTCGGCTGATCGGTCGGCACGGTGACGAGTCGCAGGCCGTTCGGCAGATCGTCAATCGTGTACCGGTAAGGGAAAATCTTGCGCCCCTGCTGCGACGCCGCGGGCTGTGTGCGCGGCGCGCGCCCGCCCGGCTTCTGCGCCAGCGCGGCGAGAGGCAGGCACAGCACGAGCGAAACGAGAAGTAAACTCTTCATTTCGGCTAACCCCCAAAATTTTTCTGGTTGATGCGGAGACGCTGAGGATTATACACGAGGCGCGAGCGGGGCGGCGACCAGCAGCCGACGCCTGAAGAGGCGCGCGCTCAAGGGCGCGACGGCAATGATGACGGCGACCCACAGCGGCGACCAGCGGTCGAGCCCGGCGTTGAAGGCGTGCGATATGCCGCCGTCATTCAGCCAGACGAGCAGCATGACAACGGCGCAGCACGCGAGACTCAAGAGCAGCCCCAGCGCGCGCGGGAACGCGCTCTGCCGGGAGAACCGCTCGCCCCTGCGCCGCGCGCCGAGCAGGCCGCGCGCCGAGACGATTAGCAGGACGAGCAGGAGGACGAGCGCCAGCGCGGCGGCGGCGAGGAAGGCGATGAGACCTTCGAGATTGATCTGAATGTCGCTCATCTTCTTGCCCTCGCTGAACGCCGCGCGCGAAAGTCGCGGCGTGTGACGCGAGCGCCGACGCGGCGGCTTTAGGAGGTGGGGCAGACCTGCGCGGCGACGAGCTGCCAGCGCCCTTCGCGCTCGGCGTAGACGTGGAGCGTCTTGTAGGTGCCGCTGATGTCGCGCCCCTTGTACTGCCACTTGGCGTCGTCGCGGCAGGTGAGCACGGCGGTCGCACCGTACACGCGCACGTGAACCTGATCGCGCCCGAAGCTCGTGACCTTCAGGTCGCCGGAGACGACATCGGCGACGAACTGATCCCGGTCGTCGCCGTCGAGGATGAAGGTGAAGTTGAAATCCTCCGCCATGATCCGTTCGAGCGTCGCCCGATCGCGACCGACCACGGCGCGCACCCACTCGTCGTTCAGCTGCCTGACGGCGACCGCCACTTCGTGATCGGAAGGCTTCGGCTGTACCTGTTCGTCTGCCATCAGTCGCGACTCCTTCCCGGCGGACGCGCCGCCGCGCGCGGCAACGCACTCACTTGCTCGCGACCGCCTGCGCCTCGCGCTCGTTGATTAAGACTTTGCCATGATCGACCGTAACCGAGTCCGCCGGCTTGAGCCGCCCGTAAGGCGTGCCGTTGACGGTGAGTTCTTCGTCGCGGATGAGGATGTCGGCGTCGCGGCAGGGCATGTAGCGGTAGGTCTCGTGTCCGCCCGAGGCGGCGGCTTCGACCTGCTGCGGCGCGGGGGCGTTCGTGCGATAGCAGTCCGTCACGACGACGGTGTGCGCGCCGACCTGCGCCTCGACGCGACCGAGCAGCACGTTGTTCGAGCGGCTGCACGCGGGCAGCAGCGTCGCCGCGCACAGGCAGGCGAGCAGGGCTGTCAGTGATCTCATTCTTCGATTCTCCGGGTCGCGTCGGTTGGCGGGAAGCCGAATCGCCCGCGACGCGCGTTCGGCGGAAGTCGTCCGATGTCGGGCTCTCGTGTCGGACTCGGATGATCGACTAATCCGCGGCGGATTGCAAACGGTAAATCACGCGCGCAGGCTGCGCCTCACTTCCGGGTCGCGTCGCGTCATGCCGCGCGATCAAGCCATTGACTTATCCACGCTTTTGTCTTAAAAGCTGTGTCACCTTAAAACCCTCCCCCGCTAAACGCGTCGCGACGCGCCATCTGAGCGCGGGCTGCCCCGGCCCGTAAGGACACTTATCTTATGAACCCGTTGGAGAGACTACGCCGGCTGTCGCTGTGCGCCCTCGGCCTCGTCCTTATCTGCGCGCTCCCGGCGTGCCGACGGAAGCCGAAGACCACCATCGAAGCCATCGATCAGATCGACCGCCGGACGAACGTGCCGCAGACGGAGCCGCTGGCGCGCGACCTCGCGGAGATACGCCAGCGCGGCACGCTGACGGTGCTCGCGCCTTACAACTCGACCACCTACTTCGTCTATCGCGGCGAGCCGCTCGGCTACGAGTACGAGCTGCTCCAGTCGTTCGCCAAAGAGCACGACCTCGCACTCAAGATGGTGGTGGTGACAGACCCGAAGAGCCTGCTGCCGCTACTGAACAGCGGCGAGGGCGACATCGCCGCCGACCGTCTCATCCCCAGCCCCGAATCGGAAGCGCAAGCCGCTTTCACGCGCGCGCTCTACCACACGGAGCCCGCGCTCGTGCAGCAGGAGACGGCTCCGTCGGCGGCGGGCAAGGCGGTCGAGAAGGCGCTCGCGCCGGGGCCGGCGGACGAGTCGCCGGAGGTGGACATCCAGGCGCGGCTCGTCACGCGCCCGGCGCAGCTCGCGGGCAAGACCGTCAACCTGCCGGAGAAGTCTCCGTACGAGCGGACGCTCGTCGAACTGTCTGACGAAATCTCGGGCGACGTACACGTCGTCGAAGTGGGCGAGATTCAGGACGAGGCGCTGGCGCAGAAGGTGGCGCGCGGCGAGGTCGAGTTCACGGTGATGCAGGCGAACCTCGCCGAGCTGAAGGAGGCGGAGTTCAAGAACCTGAAGGTGCGACCCGTCGTCGGCCACACGCACCCGGTCGCGTGGGCGGTGCGCAAGAACTCGCCGGAGCTGTTAGACGAACTGAACAAGTGGATCGAGAATAAGCAGAACGGCACACTCTTCGACCGCCTCTACAAAAAATATTTCGTGGACATGCGCGGGCACTTAGAGCGCGCGACGAGCGACTACCTGACTTCGGCGACGGGGAAGCTGTGCGCTTACGACGATCTCCTGAAGCGGCACTCGACGGAGTTGGGCTGGGACTGGCGTCTGCTCGCCTCGCAGATGTATCAAGAGTCGCGCTTCAAGCCGGACGCGCGCTCCTGGGCGGGGGCGACGGGGCTGCTCCAACTGATGCCCGCGACGGCGCGACAGTTCGGCGTGCATGATCCGACAGACCCGGAGGACAACGTGCAGGGCGCGACGAAGTTTCTGAAGTGGCTCGGCGACTTCTGGGCGGAGCGCATCGAAGACGAGCACGAACGGCTGAAGTTCGTCCTCGCCTCTTACAACTGCGGGGCTGGTCACGTCGAGGACGCGCAGCGGCTGGCGGAGAAGTACGGCGGCAACCCGAAGTCCTGGGCGGATGTCTCCTACTGGCTGCTGCAAAAGTCCACGCACCAGTACGCCTCGGACGACGTGGTGAAGTTCGGTTTCTGCCGCGGCATCGAGCCGGTCAACTACGTCGATCTCATCCTCAAGCGCTTCGACCACTACAGAGAGTTCATCGTCGCGCGCCGCGTCCCGGCACAGACCTGCAGGGCGCGGACGCGGCTTCACGTCTGAGTTAAGGAGACTCGTATGAGCATCAACCATGTGCGCCCGTTCGGCGTCGTTGGCCTGTCTCTGGCCGCGCTCGTGCTATTACTCGCGCAGTCAGCGTGTCAGGGGCCGGCGGGGCCTCCGGGGCCGGCGGGGCCACCGGGCTCGTCCTCAGGCGGCGCGCCTTACGTCTGGGTCTGCACGCCGGCGAACTATAACTCCGGCAGCACGACCCCCGCAGACCTCTCCATCTTCAACGGGAGCACGCAAAGCGCCAACGTCGCCGTGCATTTTCTGAACAAGGATGGGAACAATCTGTCGGGCGTGACCGTGCCGGGGACGAGCCCCGCCGCCACCTACCCCGGACAGACGGGCGCGGCCACTGTCGCGGTCGCCGCATCGAACACGCTGATCGTCAACTATCAAACCGCGCAGGGCAACCCGGCGAGCGGCGGCAACGTCCTCGCCACCGTCCGCGTCGTCTCTGACCAGCCCGTCGCCGTCGGCTCCAACATCCAGTTCAGCGGCTTCCACCCCGTGCCCTGTAGCCTCCTGCCCAAGTAGCTCGGCGTCACAGTCAGCGTTTCCGAGACGCGAAACTGAAAGCGGCTCTGAATGATTCAGAGCCGCTTTCATCTTGAGAAGCTGTTGATGACGAAGAGGTGAGCAGCGAACGCCCGAATTATGCCGCGCGGTTGGCGAGGGTCGACCTTACGCGGAGGTTACGCGGCGAATTCGTACACCGGGGTCTCAATCACTTTCTTGGGCTCCTTGCCTCCCCAAATCATCTGCTGTAGCCGCTCGACCGTTTCGGGGGCAAAGAATTGCTCGCCGGTTTCGACACAAACTCTGGCGGGAACGTTCTCGACGATGATCACCCTCCCGTCTTTTTCGAGCGTGTACGTGACCTTGCGCTCCACCATCGTGTCTTTAGCACTCATCTCGGTTACTTCCTCACTTTGAAATCGACCCAGAAGTTTGCGTCCGGCTCGTAAAGCGTAATGATCTTTACCAGCGGGGGCGACGGGTAGCTACACTGAATGTGCAGGGGTCTGCCTGATTGGCTCAGCCCGAATATCAGGCAGCTAGGACCATACTTATCATCGGGATAATCTTCAATTTTTCTTGGGAGTTTGAATCGGCTCGGCACTATCTATCTTGGCTGTGCTCATATTTTAGACACCGAACTACTGTATAAGCTGCGGGGCGCAGTATATCACTCCGTATAAGCGTGGTGCTGCGTCCCGCAGCTTATCTCCGCTTTCAACTCCAACAGTCACGGCTTAATCTCTTTGGTCGGCGTGCGCGGCGGGCGCTTCGGGTTGGCGTAGGACGCGCTGCCAGCCGGAGGTGTCGTGGCGCATGCGGCGCGCCAGATCGTCGCGCAGGTGGCGCAGGCGCGGGCTCAGGTCGTGCGGGTAGGCGTCGAGCGAGCGGAAGCGTGCGCGTTGCTCTTCGACGAAGTCGCGCTGCTTCTTGATGGAGGGGACGACGCGGTGACGGCCCTCTTCGAAGAAGGGTGTGAGGAGTCGCTCGACCTTGGCGGCGTCGGGGATGTCCGGCTGCTCGTCGTCGAGTCCCGTCACGTCGCCGACGTAGAAGCCCGCCGCGTCGATGCCACGATAAATTTGCAGGCGACCGGGGAGCGTCGATTTCTCCGGCGTGTCGGAGACCTTCATCGTTGGTCGCCCTCCGATGACGCACTCCTTGAAGATGACGCCCGCGATGCGCTGCACCTCGCCTGAGAGCTTCGTGCCCACACCGAAGCCCGCCACGGCGGGGAACTCGCGCACGATCTCCGTCACGCGCTCGATATCGAGATCGCCCGTCAGCACCGGCATCAGCCCCGTCAACCCGTTCGCCTCGAAAAATTCAAGACACCACGCGCCTAGGCTCGCCAGATCGCCCGAATCCACGCGGAAGCCTTTGAAGGCGCGCCGCCTCGCGTCCGTCGAAGTCGCCGCCATCGCGGCGTGAACCGCGCCCAACTTCACGTCAATCGTGTCGAGCAAAAGCGTCGTCCCCTGCGGGTTGGCGTCGAGCCAGCGTTCAAACGCGACCTGCTCGAAGTGCTTGGGCTCATGCGTGCGCGGATCGATTTCGGGCTCGTCCATGAACTCGACGAACGACTGCTGCCAGTAGTGCGCGGCGGTGCCGACCGCGGGGATGTCGAGCCGGTGCGCCGCCTCCATGTTCGACGTGTCGTTGAAGCCGCCGATGTAGGCGTAGGTCGTCACGTCCACGCCGCGCTCGATGTCGCCGTTACGTCGTAAGGAAAAATCCGAGAGCCAGCGCCCGTCGGCAGCCGCGCGCATCTGCATGGCGAGCGCGGCGGTCGTCATCGGCAGATCGAAGGCGTGCTCGAACTTGATCTCCTGCGCCTGCGTCAGACCGAACGCGCCCGTGATGTCCGCGAAGGGCTGACCCGCGAAGACGATCGTGCCGGGGGCAACTGCGCGCACCGCGCCGACGAACGACATGTCCTCGACCGCCTTGGCGAAACGCTCCAGCCCGCCGCGATCCTGTTCGAGAAAGCGTATGCGTGGGCGGTCGAGCTGGCTGTCGGTCAGGAGGCGCACGAGCCGCTCGTGCCCGAGGCACGGCGCGTATGGAAGCTTGCGCTGCGAGACGTAGAAGGTCGCCTCGGCTTCGCTCAGTGGCCCGTCGTGCAGGCGCGCGGCGTCTTTGTAGGCGGCGTCGCCCATCGTCGCGTGGTAGCGGTCGATGTTGAGTGTACCCATCTATCGCGAGCCCTCGCGCCGGAGGTTGACGAGCTGACGGATGCGACCGCGCACGGCGCTTCTCAAGGTGCGTATCTCTTCGGGCGTGTAGTTGGCGGCGCGGAAGATGTTGACGAGCTGGAGGTCTGAGAGCTGCGAGAGCAGGCCGCCGATCCAGCGCGCGTCTTCGACCCGCACGTCGTTGAAGAGCCCTGTGTTCTTGCCCTCGAACTCGAAGTTGACGCGCCCGTCGTCTCGCACGCCCTCGATGAAGCGGTCGTGGCTGAAGCCTGCGGGGTCGTTGCGGCTGCGCGTGATGCGCCAGAAGACGGGGAGCCCTCCGGTCTTGCCGAACGTCGCGCCGAGATCGCTGATGACGTACTCAAGCTCACTTCCCCCGCCGCGACTGGTCTGGAAGACGACGTTGTTCGAGTCTTTGATGTCCCAGTTGTTGATGAGCACCATCAGCGTCTTCAACCCCTGCAACTCGCGCGTGCCCGTAAAGGGATTCTTGTCCCACTTCCACGGGTCGAGCCGCTTGACGCTTTTGGGCCGCGCCTCGAAGCGGACGTTGGCGAACCCGTTGTTGGCGCAACGCTCGACCTCTTTCGAGGGCTTCGGGGCGTTCCTGATCTGCACGCACGGCGCGAGGTAGTTGACTTCCGTCACGTAGCCGACCGCCCACAGCAGCCGCACCGCCGCCGTCTCGGACTGCGCCTCCTTGCCGAATTTCGCCACCCACTCGCGCCCCGCGCCGTCGCGCACGCGGAACTTCGTCGAATAGCCGCCGCCCTTCGACTCTTTGACGAAGGTGACGCGGCGCAAATCCGGCTTCGAGGCTCTGCCGCCGGGGCCGTAATACGTGTCTCGCGCCGACACGTCGCCCGGACTGCGCCAGAGGACGGGCGTGCCGGTCGGCTCGGGCTTCTTCTTCTTCGACTTGTCGCGCGCGTCGGCACTCACGGGCAACAGACCGCAGACGATTGTGAGCGACACGATGAAGGCGTGCGATAGTTTGCGTAAAGACATGGACTGAAATTGCTCCCACCGGACAGAGTTTGATCGAGCGTTATTGGATCGTTGATCTGCCTTATAACCAGAAACGCCGCGGCTGGCAAGCCTCGCGGCGTCGCGCCTCTTCGCGCGAGCTTTCGTGATTAATCGGGCGGAATCGAGCCGCCTGTGGCGCAAGGGGCTCCGGCTCGTAGTTGTGGCAGGGCGTTTGCTATGTGATAGGGAGCACGCTCAATTCGGTACGGAATCGGTACGGCAAGCGTGCGAAGCAGGGCGCAACGTGCACCCGAACATCACAACAGAGACATTTGAGGAGGATCAATTAGATGGGCATTATCGCAATGATTATCGTCGGCCTGATCGCCGGGCTGATCGCCAAAGCCATCATGCCGGGTAAAGACCCGGGCGGCGTGATCATCACGATCCTGCTGGGCATCGTCGGCTCGATCCTCGGGGGCTTCCTCGTCGCGCCGCTGCTCGGCTACGGCAGGGCGAACAGCACCGGCGACTTGAGCAGTCCCGGCTTTTTGATGAGCATCGTGCTCGCCGTGATTGGCGCGATCATCGTGCTCGCGGTCTATCGGCTGATCAAGGGGAAGAGCATGAGGACGGGCGTCTAACGAGACCTGCCCGCTTTCGGCATCCGGCAATGCAACGGTGATCTCGGATGGCGCTTGTGCCGTCGCGGATCATTTCATAAATCAACAATCGAAACCAGGGAGGAACTACAAATGGCAGACACTACTGGCGCGTCCACCGGACGCTCACGCATGGTGACGGGGCTCTTCAGGGACAGGGACAGCGCGGAGCGCGCCTACGGCTCTTTGGGCAGCCGCGGCTACAGCAAAGACGATCTCAACCTGATGATGACCGACGACACGCGCAAGAAATATTTCTCCGACGACGACAACGCCAACAAGAGCGATCTCGATACGAAGGCCTGGGAAGGCGCGGGCAAGGGCGCGGCGATCGGCGGCACGGTCGGCGCGACGCTCGCGGCGATTGCCGCCATCGGCACGACGGTCGCGCTGCCGGGTCTCGGCCTGTTGGTCGCGGGGCCGCTGGCGGCGGCGCTCGCGGGTGCGGGCACCGGCGCGGCGACGGGCGGACTCGTCGGCGCACTCATCGGCCATGGCATCCCCGAAGATCGCGCGCGTGAGTACGAGACGGGCGTCAAGAACGGCGGCATCGTGATGGGCGTTAACACGCGCAACGACGAGGACGCCGAGTACTTCGAGAACGAGTGGCGCAACAACAACGGCGAGCACATCTACCGGTAGAGCTTCTCCGCGAAGCCACTCGAACGAAAACGGGAGGAGACGGAATGAGACGGACAGCAACTCTCCTGGCGACGCTCGCCCTCGGCGGCGCGCTCGCCGCGTGCGGCAGCGACACGAACACGAACAACGGGAACGCGAACAACGCGAACTCCACGCGCGCTTACACGAACGCCACGTCGTCGTCGAACGCCAACGGCGCGGGGCGCGACGGCGTCATCGAGACGAACGCCAACGTGCCCGCGAACATGAACGGGCGGACGGCTCCGGCCAACACCGCCGTCGTGACGAACAACAACGGCAACAAGAACACGGCGGGCATCACCTCGACGAACGCCAACACGAATCACAACGCCAACGCCAACCACAACGGCGCGACGAAGGGCAACAGCAACCACTAGAAGGCGCGTCGCGCCTGTGTAAGACTATCCTTTGGGGGAAAGAAGAGCCGCCGCGAGTTAATTCACGCGGCGGCTCTTCGCGTGCGCGCCCCCGCTTCGCCGCGGCGTAAATGGACAGCCCTTCGCGCGCTTGTGTATCATGCGCCACGGTCTGGACAGCCCGCGCGCCGAGGGCTGCGGCCCCGATCCTTTCCCGGCGAAAATCAGTTCGAGACTTCCTTTGACCACGACCGCGCACGTCAACACACAGGCTCTCGCCGAGTCTCTGGCCGAGACTTCCGCCGGGTCTTCCCGCGAGACTTCCGGCAAGTCTTCCGGTAAGTCTTCAGGTTCGGCGCGGCTGCGCAGCATCGACGCCCTGCGCGGCGCGGCGGCGCTCGCCGTCGTCCTCTACCACGCCGTCGGCCAGCCGAAAGAGGGCGCGGGGACGTTCGCGACCATGCTCGGCCATGCCGCGCACGCCGTCTGCTCTTACGGCTACGCGGGTGTCTTCCTCTTCTTCGTCATCTCCGGCTTCTGCATCCACCTGAGTCAGGCGAAGGCGCAAGCCGAAGGGCGCGCGCCGCGCGTCCGCTTCTTCTCCTTCTGGCGTCGACGCGTGCGGAGACTCTACCCGCCCTATCTCGTCGCGCTGCTCCTCTATCTCTGGGTCGCCTACGCGACGGGCTGGCTGCATCTCGATCGCTTCTTCGCGTGGGACTTGTCGGCGCACCTCCTCATGCTCCACAACTTCGACGCGCGCACCTGCTACAGCATCAACAGCGTCTTCTGGACGCTCGCCATCGAGGAGCAACTCTACCTCGCCTACTTCCTGCTGCTCTTCCTGCGCCGGCGTTGGGGGTGGACGGCGACGCTCGCCTTCTGCTTCGGCGCGCGCGTCGCGTGCCTGTTCGCGTTGAACGGGCTGCGCGAGTGGAAGGGAATTGACATCCCCGTCCCGGAAGCGGCGGCGACGCACTGGTTCACCTGGGCGCTCGGCGCGCTCGCCGTCGAATCGGCGTTCGGGCTCGTCCGTTTGCCGCGCTGGTGCCGGAGCTTGAGCGTCGGCGCTGTCGGGCTCGTCGCGGCGGCGACGCTCGCGTGGCTGCTGCCGATCTACGAATCGCACCCCGCGCTGCACGAGGTGGGCTGGCTCCTCGTCCACCCGCTCTGGGGCTTCGGCTTCTTCGCCATACTCAACCGCGCGGTCGCCGCCGAGCGCGCGTGGCGCACGTCCGCCGCGACGCCCGAGTGGATCGCGCGCCTCGCGGCGGTCGGGCTCGTCTCCTACTCGCTCTACCTGACGCACCAGCTCGTGTTGCTGGAGACGTGGAAGTTCGAGGCGATACCGATCCCCGCGACGCTCGTCGCGCTCGTCGTCATGGTGCCGCTCTGCCTCGTCTTCGCGTGGCTCTTCTTCTGGTGCTTCGAGCGTCCCTTCCTCGCACGCCCCACGACCGTCATGACGCGCGCGCACGCCACGCGCCGCGCCGCGCCTCCAGCTATCGAAGAGTCTCCGGCGACCGCAGTCGTGCCCGAAGGCGCGCTCTAAGCCGCACGCGCGGCGCGTCTCGCACGTGCCGCGCGCATTTCCGTCCGCGCTCGTTGACAGCGCGGAGTGCGTGTCGTAAAACTTTTCGCCATGCCTGTCCCGAAATTTTTACTCAGAGGCTTTCGCCGCCCGCGCGAGGTGGTCGCGCCCGCCCTCGGCGCGCTGGAGCGAGAGGTGTTGGAGTGCCTGTGGCGGCGCGGCACTGACGCGAGCGTGCGCGACGTGCACGCCGCTTTCGGCGAGACGACCGCCTACACGACGCTGATGACGACGCTCGACCGGCTCTACCGCAAGGGGCTGCTCGACCGCCGCAAAGAGGGGCGCGCCTTCCGCTACGCGCCGCGCGTCACGCGCGAGTCGCTGGCGCAGGGCATCCGCGAAGACCTGCTCGAAGACTTGCTCGGTCAGAACTCCGAGGGTGTGGAGCCCGTGCTCTCCTACATCGTCGAGAGCGTGGGCGAGCGCGACCGCGCGCTCCTGGACAAGCTCGACCGTATGATCAAAGAGAAGCGCAGGGAGTTGAAGCGCAGAGGCTGAAGCGTCAGAGGCTGAAGCGGAGAGATGTACTACCTGATCGGCATCTGCGTCTCGCTCGCGGCGTTCTTCGCTGCCAACGCCGTGGGCTCGCTCGCCGCGCTCGCCGCATGGCGCGTCGTGCGCCCGCTCGCGCGCAGACTCCCGCCCGCCGCGCGCGCCGATCTCATCTTCGCGCTGCGCACGGCGCCCGCGGTGCTCGCTCTGACCTGCGTCGCGACGCTCTTGCTCCCCACGTATTTCACCTACGAGCCCACGCATTCCGACGAAGGCGTCGGCCTCAAGCTGGCGCTGCTGGCGCTCGTCCCGGCGGCGGGCTTCGCGCTCGCCGCGTGGCGCGCCGCCGCGTCCGTCGCCGCGACGCGCCGCGTCAGGCGCGGCTTGATGCGCCGCGCGACGCCGCTCGCGCTGCCCGGCGTCACGGTTCCCGCCTACGGCGTCGAGCACGCGCTCCCGCTCGTCGCCGTCGTCGGGGCTCTGCGCCCGCGCCTCTTCGTCGCGAGCCACCTCTTCGACGTGCTCGGCGCAGACGAAATCTCGGCGGCGGTCGCGCACGAGCTGGGACACGTCTCGGCGCGCGACAACCTGAAGCGCACGCTGATGCACGCCTGCCGCGACGTGCTGCCGCTGGCGCCGTTCGCGCGTCTGTTGGAGCGCGAGTGGTCTGCGCAGTCGGAGAGCGCGGCGGACGAGTTCGCGGCGCGCGCGGGCGGCGCACCGGCGGCCATCTCGCTCGCCTCGACGATTGTGAAGATCGCGCGTCTCATGCCGGCGACGGGCGTGCGCGAGACCTCCGCCGCCATCGCCATGCTCGTTGACGGCGAGGCGGGCGTGGCCGAGCGCGTCGATCGACTGCTTGCCTTCGCCGACGCGGCGAATGATGCAGACGAAGTTGCCGCGCCCCCCCGCGCCGCCGTCCTGCGCCACGCCGCGACCGCCAGCTACCTCCTCATCTTCCTCTCGACGCTCCTGCTCGCCACCCAACACGGCGTGACGCGCGCCCTCTACGCCGCGCTCGAACACGTCGTCTCCGCGCTCAGCTAAACAGACTCAAGTTCAGTCGAAGATGAGATGGACGCCGGACTGCCCGGTGGTGACGAAGGTCGGCTCCACGCCGAAGACTGCGCGGATGTGTGCGGCGGTCAGAACTTCGGCGGCGGTGCCCGCGGCGACGATGCGCCCGCCGTCGATGAGGACGATCTGATCGGCGAAGCGCGCGGCGAGGTTGAGATCGTGAACCACGCCGACCGTGACGACGTCGGGCGCGGCGGTGAAGGCGCGCACCTTTTTCATGAACTCGATCTGGTGTCGGATGTCGAGGAAAGTGAGCGGCTCGTCGAGGAACAGGTAACGGCAGGGCGCGGGAGTGTGTGGCGAATCATTCGCCGTGGGCGCGTCCGTAGGGTCGCGCCAGAGTTGCGCCAGCACGCGCGCGAAGTTGACGCGTTGTGCTTCGCCACCGCTGAGCGTCTGGTAGTTGCGCTCACTGAACTGCGCGACGTCGAAGAACTCCATCAACTCGTCGGCGACGCGTTCGTCCACCGGACCGGGGCGGCTTCCGAAGTGTGGGTAACGCCCCATCATGACGACCTCGCGGACGCTTAAGGGGAAGGCGACTTCGACGGCCTGCGAGAGCACCGCGCGCCGCCGCGCGAGATCGGCTTCGCCCGCGTCGCGCACGTCCGCGCCCTCGTACAAGACTCGTCCGACTTGCGGGCGCAGCAGTCGCGCCAGCACTTTGACGAGGGTTGACTTGCCCGCGCCGTTCGGCCCGATGATGAGGTGGAGCTTTCCGGGCGCGAACCGTGCGGACGCGCCGGAGATGAGCGCCTTGTCGCCGATGCGGAAAGTGATGTCGCTGGCTTCCAGCATGGGATCAGAAGACGTAACGGCGGCGGCGCAGCAGAAAGAGAAAGACGGGCACGCCGACCGCCGAAGTGACGATGCCGATGGGCAGCTCCGCCGGTCGGAGCGAGAGGCGCGCGATCAGGTCCGCGAGGCTCAGGAGCGTCGCGCCCGCGAGCGCGCTCCCCACGATCAGGAAACGGTTGTCCGCCCCGCGCAACATGCGCAGGATGTGCGGGACGACGAGGCCGACGAAGCTGATGACGCCGGTGAACGCCGTCGCGACGGCGACGATGATCACGTTGACCGAGAGGATGATCCACTTCAGTCGGTTGACGTTGACGCCGAGGTAGGTCGCCTCTTCCTCGCCGATCATCAGGGCGTTAAGTTGCTTCGCGTAGCGGAGCGCGACGAGCGTGCCCCCGACGGTCGAGACGGCGACGACTGCGACGGCGCGCCAGCTCGCGCCCGAGAGCGTGCCCAGACTCCAGAAAGTGATCGAGCGCGCCTGCGGGTCGCGCGCGACGTAGGAGAGGAACCCGATGGCGCTCATGAACAAGGCGTTCACGGCAAGCCCCGTGAGCAGCAGCGAGACGACCGACGCGCGCCCGTCTTCGCGCGAGCGTGCGAGGAGGAAGACGAGGTAGGTGGAGGCGACGCCGCCGACGCACGCGGCGAGCGGCAGGCTCCACAGACTCGCGCCGAGATGGAAGACGCCGCCGAGGACGAAGAAGAGCGCCGAGCCGAAGGCCGCGCCGCTGGAGGTGCCGACGAGTCCCGGCTCGACGATGGGGTTGCGAAAGAGCGCCTGCATCAGCGCGCCACCCACGCCGAGGCTCGCGCCGACGAGCAGGCACAGGACAGCGCGCGGCAGGCGCAGCTCGAGGAAGATGCGTTGATCCAGAGTCGGTTCGGGATGGCCGGGAAGGAGCGACGCGAGCGCCTGGCCGATTGACGAGAGCGAGAAGTCAATCGCCCCGTAGCGGATGGACGCAGCCAGCACGAGGAGCGTGGCGAAGATCAGCGCGAAGAGAAGCCCTCGCCGGGGCGCGCGTGGTGTGGTCACTGTCGCTGAAGAAGTTGCCCCGTCACTGTTGTGACGAAGTTGGCAATGTCACCGTTGTGACGGATGTGGAAGATCACTTGTGTGACGAAGCCGCCTCGTCACTTCTGGTGGATGAGTGCCGCCACTTTCCCGATGTTCTCGCCCGTGCGCGGGCTGAAGTACATCAACTGGTTCTCTTCGACGCGGTAGATGCGCCCCGTCCTGGCGGCGTTCGAGGTGGCGACGCCCGGCAGTTCCTTGATCTGATCGAGCGAGCCGCCGAGCCGGTCGAAGCCGAAGTCTGTGACGAGGATGACGTCCGGGTTCGCCTGCGCGATGATTTCCGGCGAAGCCATCCGCTGCATCCCCTGCGCGTCAACCGCCATCTGCCCGCCCGCCCATTCTATCATCTGGCTCGCCGCGCCGCCGTCACCGCCCCCGCCTTTGCCCACCACGAGATAGACGTTCGACGCGCGCCCGAAGTGGATGACGACGACGCGCGGGTGATCCGCGTACTGCTTCGCCGCTTCGAGCGAAGCGGCGGTCTGCGCGTCGAGCGTGCGGCACAGCTCTTCGGCGCGCGCCTCCTTGTGGAAGTATGCGCCCATCTCGCGCACGAGCGCCTTCGTGCCTTCGATGGAATCGTTCTTCGCGTTGAAGGTCTTGAGCGGAAGGTTGAGGGCCTGGAGCTGCTCGACGACCTGCGGCGGCCCGATGTTGTTGTCGTGGATGACGGCGGTCGGGTGCAGAGAGAGGATGCCCTCGGCGCTCAGCGCCCGGTGATAGCCGACCGTCTGCACGTTCCTCACTTCGGGCGGGTAGGTGCTGGAGAGATCGACGCCGACGACCGGCCCCTGCGCGCCGAGCGCCCAGATGATCTCGTTATAGGTCTGAGAGATGACGACGAGGCGTTCCGCCTTCGCTTCGTTCTTGGAGTTGCGGAAGCGGTTGCACCCGGCAGCCACGACGAGCGCGATGATGAGCGGCGCGAAGAGTAGGATTCGTTTCATCGTGAATGAAGACGTGGTGCCCGTGGCGGCGTCGGCTCAACTCAGAAGATGAACCGCGCTTGCAGTTGGAACATGCGCGGCGGGTCGATGTTGGCGAACGCGGGGATGGCGTTGGCCGCCGTGCCGACGCCGCCGACGAACTGGCCGAACGTGGTCGCCGGAGTCGCCGCGTCGCCGTAGGTCGTCACGCCGCGCCCCAGCATGTTGGCGTGGTTGAACAGATTGTAGCCTTCGAGCCGGAGCATGATGGCGGTACGCTCCGAGGTCTTGATGCGGCTCTCGACGAAGATGCCGACATCCTCGGTGGGCGTGCCGCGAAACACAGACTTGCCGATGACCTGTCCGTTGATCACTGGGCGGTCGTTGTTGAGCCCGTCGCCGTTGTTGTCCACGCCCGTGGTCGAGTTGAACGGGCGAGAGGAGGCGAACATCGAGAGCGTCCCCGCCGTGATGTTAAAGGGAAAGCGGTAGCTGACCATCAAGACGGCGCGGTGGCGCTGGTCGAGCACGCTGGGGCCGCGCTCCTGCTCACCCAACTGCGAGAGGTTGCTCTCGTTGGGGCCGATGCCGTTGCCGTCCGGCTCCGTCGTGTTCGTCGCCTTCGAGAGCGTGTAGCCGAAAGAGGCGTAGAGGCGCGAGTGGCCGCGGTAGCTGAGCAGTGTCTGGAGTCCATCGTAATCGGCGACGCCGAGGTTCGTCAGCACGTTGACCTGTCGGACGCCGCCGGGGACGGGCACGATGGCGCGCGTGTTGTTGGCGGCGGTGACGCTCCGGGTCTGTCCGGGCGCGGTGCGGGCGAAGGGCGTCGGGGCGTTCAGGTCAACCGTGCGGTCGATGCCGGTCACGTGTTGGCGCACGTAGTCCGCGCTCAGGAAGAACCCCTTCATGAACTCGCGCTCGGCGCCGATGGAGAAGACCTGGCTGCGCGGGTTGACGAGTTGGTCTGGATAGTTCGGGAGCAGATCGAAGTTCAGTCCGTACCTGGCGAACTGCGCGCGGTAGAAGTCGCGGCGGCCTGCGCCGATGGTGATGTCGCGCGCGGGCAGCTCGTTCGCGGGCACGGTGTGCGGATCGACGTTGACGGGGACGCACGTCAGGCAGGTCGGGAAGCCGACGGAAGATGCCCCGGTCGGCGTGGCCGTGTAGGTCGTCAGCCCGTCGAGGCCGTTGACGAGGTAGCTGGCGACGGCGTTGGCACGAATCTGCGTGTAGTACATGCCGTAGCCGCCGCGAACAGAGGTGCGCGCGTCGCCGCCCGGATGCCAGCCGAAGCCGACGCGCGGCGCGAAGTTCGTGTTCGCGTCGGTCAAGGTCTGCTGGTCGTAGCGCAGGCCGAGATCGAGCGTGAGATCGCTGCGGACGTGGAAGCTGTCCTGCACGAAGCCGGTCAGCAGCCACTGCGAGAGATCGTAGCTGCTGATGCCGAAGTTGATCGGCTGCGTGTAGTTCTGCACGTCCGCGAGCGTGAGCTGTCCGAGGGGCGCGGTCGTCGTGTTCCTGAAGGTGAACGTGCCGAGCACAGCCGTGCCGGGCTCGCTCCCTGTGCCGCCCGAGCTGTGGCGAATGACGCTTCCGCCGAAGCGCAGGTAGTGCTTGCCGAGCGACCACGAGAGCGTGTCGGCGAGCTGCCACTGGTGCCCCCACAGGTCGGAGAGGCGCGACTGCCCGACGGTGAAGGGGACGGCCCCGCCGCGCGTGTAGGTGGTCGAGAGCGTCTGCGCTTCCCAACGCGTCACGGGGTCGCCGTGCAGGTAGGCGAAGCGCGCCTCGTTAATCAGGGACGAATTGATGACCGCCGTGTGATTGACCTGCGCGGTGATGGAGCGACGCGAGTAGCGGCGTGCGACGCTCGGCGCGCTCGTGCCGCCCACGGCGTCCTGCGGGTTGTCGTCGAAGAAGTTGTCGTAGTTCAGACGGAACATCAAGGTCTGCGCGGAGGTGAGCTTGTGGTCGAGCCGCCCGTCGAAGAGCGTCTGCCGGTAGTGTCCCGTGTAGTCGAGGTGCCCGTCCGCCGGCAGCACGAAGGCGGGCAGAGAGGTCGAGAGGAACGTCGTGCGGTTCTGCCGCGTGTAGTCTGCGGCGAGGAAGAAGAAGGTCTTATCCCTGATGATGGGGCCACCGACGGTGCCGGAGATTTGCGAGAGCTTGTCGGGGATGTCCACGGGGTTGATGGCCTGCAGCGTCGAGGGCGTGACGCACGAAGGCACGGACGGCGGGCAGAAGTTCTTGGTCGAGAAACTCTTGGCCTGCCACGCGCCGCCGGGGCGCAGCATGAACAGCCCCTGCCCGTGCAGGTTGTTCGTGCCGGACTTGGTGACGATGTTCAAGGCAGGGCCTGCCGTCCAGCCGAACTCGGACGAGAAGGCGTTCGAGAGGATCGTGATCTCCTGTATGGAGTCGAGCGGGATGGTGGCGATCATGGTCTGCCGTCCCCAGCCCTCGTCGTTGTTCGCGCCGTCCACGGTGACGGTCGTCTGGCGGCGTCCGCCGACGCCTGTCACGAAGTAGGTCTGGTTGACGAAGAGATCGCCGGTGCCCTTCGCCTGCCTGAAGGCTGAGTTGAGCAGCGGCAGCGTCGTCGTCTTGCGCCCGAGGATCGGGAGTTCGGCGATCTGCGTGGTGTCGAGGCGTTGACCGATCTGCGGATCGGCGCGCACGCCCTCGGTCGTGCCGAAGACGGTGACCTCTGCCTCCTGCGCGCCGACGGGCAGCTTGACGCGCAGGGTCGCCGTCTCGCCCGCGCGCAGCCGCACGTCCTTCAACTCCTGATCGCCGAAGCCCTGCTTGGAGACGGTGACCGTGTAGGTGCCCGTCAGCGCGAGCCCCGGCGCGGTGACGCTGCCGTCGCCGCCCGTCAACAGTTCGCGCGTGTCGCCGTTGGCCTTGTTGACGACCGAGACTTTGGCATCCGGGACGAAGGCGTTGTTCGGATCGACGACCGTGACGACGAGCGACGCGGTGTTGGGCGACTGCGCGGCGGCGACCTGCGCGAAAGGCGCGAGGATGGCGCAGGCGAGCAGGGCGGCACAGAGAGACTTGCGCGCGAAGGCGCGGGGCAAGAGGATTCCCGTCAGAGAGTGGTTCATTCTGATCAATTCCTTCGAGACAGATTTGGTCGAGCCGCGACTGCGGACAGGCTGCGGCGCGACTCCGGGCGAAAGTGCAAAAGTGTCAGGGGTTGGGTACCGACCGAAGCACAGCCCTTATCAGGAGCGCGCGTCAGGGAGCGACTTCCCTCAAAGGAGGACTTGCGGTAAACACTAAGGTTAACCCGCGCAGGGAATTACTACCAATCGTCGTAGGTTACGGGACACGCGCCGCGCCCGACCGAGCACGATCCGGCACCGTGGAATCGCTCTCCGCGGCTCACGTCGCGCGATTTTGTGCCTCCGTAGCGCGATACAAAGCCTCCGTAGCGCGATACAACGCTTTCGTAGCGCGATACAACGCTCTGGTAACGCGATACAAAGGCTTCGTAGCACGATACGAAGCTCTTGTAGCGCGATACAAAGCCTTGGTAACGCGATACGAAGCTTCAGTAACGCGTTACTTTGCCTTTGTATCGCGTTACTTTGCTTCGGTAACGCGATTTTTGGCTTGAAAATCGCGGTTTCTGATGTCAGAATCGCGTCTCCGGGGGGCGAAACTCAGCCACCCGGAAGCGGGATTCGCAGATTTCCTCAGTAAAATAGCGTTTCCCGCGCACTTGCACCTTAGCCGTGCCTCACCGGCACGCCGACCTCAACCTTACAACCGTGCGCCTCACGCGCACAGAAAGAGACACTCACCAATGCCAACCAGTCCGAAAACCAACGAGGAGAAGATGGAGCGCATTTTGAAAGCGTGGCAGACGCTGGCCCCCGGCAAGACGTTCGGCGG
>JBJMGS010000153.1:0-3970 GCA_045807785.1 Pyrinomonadaceae bacterium | reverse complement strand
TTCCACGAGACGGGTCACTTCGGCGCGCGCGGCGACGCGAGCACGGACGTGACCTTCAAGTACGCCGCCGAGAACGCGCGGCGCACGCTCGATGCGGGCTTCACGACGATTCGCAACCTCGGCGCGGGCGCGCAGGTGGACTTGCGCCTGCGCGACGCCATCAAGCGCGGCGACGTGCCGGGGCCGCGCATCGTCGCCTCCGGCGAGCCGATGACGGCGGACGATCTCAATGGTGCGACCGACGCCGCGACGCGCCTCGCGCTCGTCCGCCGCTTCGTCGCGGCGCGCGTCGCGGAAGGCGCGGACGTGATCAAGATATTCGAGGGCGTCGACGGCGCAGGCAAACCCCTGTTCAGTCGCGAAGAGATTCGCGCGGCGGTGGACGATGCCGGACGCGCGGGACTTAAAGTCGCCGTCCACGCGCACGAAGCCGCCGCCGTCAAAGCTGCCGTCGAGGGCGGCTGCGCCTCCATCGAGCACGGGACGTTCCTCGACCGCGAGGCGATCCGTCTCCTCGCCACCCACCACACGGCGCTCGTGCCGACGCTCTATTTGCCGACGCACTACCTCGCGCACAAGAGCCAGTTCCTCTTCGGCGACTCGACGTGGGAGTTCTTCGAGACCTTGAAGTCGCGCAACCTAGACAACCTGCGCGCGGCGAAGAAGGCGGGCGTGCTCGTCGTCTCCGGCTCGGACGCGGTGGCCGGCCTGCACGGCGAGAACGCGCGCGAGATCGTGCAACTTACGAAAGCCGGGCTCTCTCCGGCGGAGGCGCTACGCGCTGCGACCGTTGATGCCGCCGAACTGCTCGGCTGGTCGGGTCAGATCGGTGAGATCAAGGCGGGCGCGTTCGCCGACCTCGTCGCCGTCGGAGGCGATCCCCTGCGCGACATTGAGACGGTAGAGCGCGTGTCGTTCGTCATGAAATCCGGCGAGGTGGTGAAAGGCGCGGGCGCGAAGCCTTGAGCGCCGCGCGCAAGCATTTCCCTGAACGTCGGAAGCGTTCTTTACCTGGGTAGCTGTGCCGCGCCGGCTTACTCTGCCGTGAGAGCCTTTTTTATCTTCGCGGCGACCTCGTTCAACTCTTTCCGCTCGGGCTTCTGAAAATAACTCGGCGGGAATTGCAGCCCGAACCCGTCGCCCGCGTGGCGTGGGAAGACGTGCAGATGAACGTGGAAAACTTCCTGCATGGCGGCTTCGCCATCCGCCAGAAAGAAATTAACTCCTTCACACCTGACGCCGCTTTGTCGCAACGCCGCGGCGAGCCGACGCGCGACGCGGAACATCTGTGCGCCCTCTTCCTCGTTCAAGTCCGCGAGAAAAGCGGCGTGTCTCTGCGGGACGACGAGCAGGTGGCCGGGGTTGACGGGCTGAATGTCCAGGAAGGCGGCGCAAACTTCGTCTCTATAAACGAGGCTCGCCTCCGACTTTCCGGTGAGGATTTGACAGAAGATACAATCCGTTTCGTCAGGCATGACAAGTCACTGTAGGCAGCCGCGCAGGACGACCCCGTGACGATTGCGGCTGTTGCGCGCGCGCCTTCAACGCCCGCGCCCGCCTCTCGTCCCGCGCCGCGCGCGCATCTCTTCGCGCGCCTGCTGGAAGCGCTGCCACTGTTCGGGCGTGAGAACTTTTTGGAGGCGCTCGTCGGCCTGCCGGCGAATCTCTGTGACGCGCGTGGCGGAGTCCTGGCGCAGGGCGCGCAGTTGCTCGTGCGTGTCGTTGAAGATTTGCTGCACCTGCGTCGTCTGGTCGGCGCTCATCTGCAACTGGTCGAACACTTCGTGGAAGCCCGGTCGGGTCTGCGGCGCGGCGTCGCGCGCAAGCCAGCCGTGATAGGCGCGCGGCGCGAGCGTACCCGCCGCCGCGCCGAGCAGGAAGATGACGAGCGCCGCCGCGCGCACGCGCCACTTGTCTCGGTTAGTCGTCTCCATCGTCACCTCGCGTTGGTCTCGTCGCCGTCGTAGAGCGTCGAGAGCACCTGATCGTTTGTCACGTCATCGCCGGCGGCGTCGGCTTGATTGAGAATCACGTCGTCGTCCGGGTAGGGGTTGCCGACGGACGCTATGCTGGTCGCGTCGGCTGTCGCCTGCGAAGGCGCGACGAAGGTCAGGCCGGCGAGCAGCGCGACCGCCGCCGCCATCGAGGCGACGAGTGCGCCCGCGGACTTCCACAGACGCGCGAAGGAGAAAGTGGCGTTCGCCGCCTGCCGCTCGCGCAGCGCCGCTACGACGCGCGTCTGGAAGAACGGCGACGGCTCGAAACTTTCCGCCGCGCGCTCTCTGACGAGCAGCGCAGAGACGCGCGCCGCTTGGTAAGCGCGCCGGCAGTCGGCACATTCAGAGGCGTGCGCGCGCACGGTCGCCAGATCGCTCTCCGTCAACGCGGCGAACGGCGCGCTTTCCAGAATGCTCGTGACGTGTCTCTCGTTCATCTCTCACCTCGCGCATCGCGCACCTGACAGTTTCATCCTTCGTCTTTGTCTCTTAACTCGCGCCGCGTCCGAGTAGCTTCTCCACGGCTGCGCGCATCCTGCGGCGCGCACGGAAGGCGCGGACTTTCACGTTCGACTCTGACCAGCCAGTCATCTCTGCGACCTCTCGCATCGGCGTCTCTTCGCCGTCAACGAGCGTCAGGACGAGCCGGTCGTCGGGCGACATGGTTTCAAGTAGACGCTCGGCGAGATCGGCGGCGACGAGCTTGTCTTCGACCGACGACTGACTCTGCGCCTCTGCCGCATCCATAGCGTGTTCGTCGAGCCACGCGCCTTCGTCTTCGGTCAGATCGGCGAGCGTCGTTTCCGGTCGCCGCCGGGAGCTGCGCAGCAGGTTGAGGCACGTGTTCGTGGCGACGCGCGTCAGCCAGCCTTCGAGCGAGCCCTCGCCCTTAAAACTTTCGAGCTGCGTGAACGCTTTCAAAAAAACTTCCTGCGCGGCTTCCTCAACCTGCTCGCGGCGGCGGAAGAAGCGGCTCGCGACGCGGAAGACGCGCGCGCCGTGTCGCCGCACGATCTCCGCGAAGGCGGACTCGTCGCTCGTCGCGCGCCGCGCCAACTCCAAGTCTGACGCCTGTTCGAGTCCGTTCGACAGTAGAAGGCGCTCCCCGACGCGAGAGATTTGTGCGGGCGGCGTGCACGTCCGCGCGGACGCGCACGCCGCCCGGTTAGGGTTTACTGCTGCGGCTGCTTGTGATCGCCGTGGCGTTCGCCGCGACCGTTGGCTTTGAACTGCTGGCGTCGCTGCTCAAACTGAGCGCGACGCTGATCGAGTTGCGTCTTCTGCTCTGGCGTCAGGATGGCGAGCATCTGCTGACGCAGGTTGAACTCCGCGCCCATCAGTTTCGCCTCGATGCCCGCCGCCTCTGTCAGCTTCTGCGTGGCGAGCGCCTCGTTGAACGTGCCGCCCGCTTCGGCCTGACGCAGCTCCTCGTGCTTGGCGCGAAGCTGCTCGCGCAGAGACTTGGTGCTCTCGCCGAAGCTCTGCCTGATCTGCTTCGCCTGTGCCTTCTGCGCGTCCGTCAGTTCAATGCCTGCGAACTCACGTCCGGCGCCGAAGTGGCCGCCGCGCTCGCCGCGTTCACCGCCGCGACCGCCGCGCCACTCGCCGTGCTGTCCTTTGCCCTGATCGACGCCAGCCCGCTGTTGCGCAATGGCGATGGGGGCCGCCAGCGCCACGGTTGAGATCGCGGCGACGACGAGCGTTTTAACTTTACCGAGTTTCTTCATCTTCCTTTTACTCCTAGTCTATCTTGTTTTAGTTCACTTAGGAGAGCCTCTATTACGTCAGACACCGTACCTTGACGGCGGGTTACAAACCCTTCTCAGGCGCGGCGGTCGGCCGTTTGCGCCAGCCGACCGCCGCGCCCAAGATGCGGGCTGTTAGATTAACGATAAATCCGTCTGCCGTTCGGCAGGACAGTAACGACTCTGCCATTGGACAGGCGGTAGGTGCGCGCGCGACTCACCTGTGCG
>JBJMGS010000152.1:0-5721 GCA_045807785.1 Pyrinomonadaceae bacterium | reverse complement strand
AGCCCGAAGGCGGGCGCGAAGACGGGCGCGAGCAACATCGAAGTGAAGTGGGACGCTTACCCCGACGCGGCGTACTACAAGTTCAGCATCAACGCCGACAGCTCGACGGGGGCGCAGACCGAGTACGACTACATCAACAAGCGCATCGACGGGCTCTCCTACACGCTCGACAAGCCGCTCACGCCGGGCACCTACAGCATCCGCGTCGAAGCCTACAACAGCAACGACGTCAAACTCTCCGAGAGCGCCGACGACATCAAGTTCACCGTCACGGGCGGAGGCGCGAAGTAGCGCGCACGTCGCACTGCCGCCGCGTCATCCACGCGAGTAGAAATCTATGACGCGCTCGATGGCGCGGCGGCAGACGGCGCAGAAGCGCGTGGTGCGCGAGAACATGATGCAGTCTATCTGCGGGCGGTAGTAGCCGCGCGCCTCGTAGTTCGCGCCCTCGAACGCGCCGACGCGGTCGCGGTACTTCTCGCCCGCGCGCATCTGCGCCTCGTGTGCGAGTTCCTCGCGGAAGAGCGCGTCCATCTCTGCTTCCGGTCGGCGCTCGCTCCTGATCTTCCCGCGCCGCGCCTGAATCTCGCGCGCGTATCGCTCAAACTCCTCCTTGCCCCACGGCGTCGGCAGCGGCGTGTCGGGCAAGACCAAATCCTTCCACTTCAGATTCCCCGGATTGAGCAGCGCCGTCGCGTTCGGCTCCCACGGCTCGACGCGCGTGGCGGAGGGCAGGTAGGCAACCGAAGAGGTGTAGTACTCGTCTGCGAGACCGGCAAAGTGGTGCCCGAACTCGTGGACGAAGACGTAGTCGGCCCACGCGCTGTCGGCGGCGACCGTCGAGTAGAGGTTGTGGATGCCGCCGCCGCCGTAAGTTTGGCTGTTCGTGATGATCTCGACGAACTCGTAGGGCGCGAACTGCGCCGCCTTGCGGAAGGCGCGGTTGTCGAACGTCAAAACATAACGCTCCGAGCCGAAGGCGTCGTATGCAGCGCCGACAGGCGAGTCGCGGTAGATGCCGCCCGAAGGGCGCGAGACGCCCGACTCGAACGCCGCAGGCGCGAGCGCCCAGACGTTGAAGTCGCGCCGCCGCTCTTTGAACGGCGAGGTCGAGAACAGGACTTCCGTCAGACGCCGCGCGTCGCGCTCGAACTTCCCTTGCTCGGCGGCGGTGTAGCCGTCGCCGAGGATGAGGAAATCGACCTTCGTCGCAGAGTCGCCCGTGCGCTGAACGGGGATCACGCGACCGGGCGGCGCCGTGCGCGAACGGTCGATGAAGATGTCTTTGGGATCAATCGTCGTCGTCCAGATTTCCTGAAAGGCGTTCTGCTTGTCGCGCTTCTTCAGGACGATCTTCACTGTTGCGTCGGGCGCGGGAAAACGCAGCGACTCGCTGAAGGTGCGATTAACCTTCGTCGCCTCGTCGGTCGTCTCCCACTCGCCGTAGATCGAAGAGAAGCCGCGCGAGTAGATGACGCGCCCCGTCTTCTCGTCTCTCACCTCGAAGAAGTATTTGCCGAGGTTCGTGTCGTCGATCAGGCGCGCCGGATTGCCCGCCCATGGCAAAGGCTCCATGACGACGCGATCTATGCTGAACAGCTCACGCGCGGCGTCGCCCGTGTGGTAGTAGTCGAGACGCATCGTGCCCGGCGCGGGCGCGGCGGCAGCCGACCCGACCGACAAGAGCAGCGCGAAGCCGGCAAGACTCAGAAGACGTTTCATCATGGCGCGATTGTAGCAGCCGGTGGTGTCGGCCTGCGATTGAGCGATGATCTCGCTTTCCACAACGTGTGCGCGAGGACGGCGGCGATGATGATCGCGCCGCCCAGGAGCGCCCAGCGCGAGGGTCGCTCGCCGAGGACGAGGAAGACCCAGACGGGATTGAGCACGGGCTCGACGTAGCCGATGACGCCCGCGTCCAGACCGCGCACCCCGCGCGCGATGCCGAGCGTCAGCAGCGTGTAGGCGACGCCGATCTGGATGATGCCGAGATAAGCGACGACACTGATATTGCGCGCGTCGAGCTTGTGCGCGCCCGCGACGAAGGCTGGGAGCGTGACAATGAAGAGGATCAGGTTGCCGTAGATGACGGACGAGGCGCGGTTGACCGCGCGCGCGCGGCGCGTCCGCAGCAGCAGGAAGAACGCGGCGAAGCAGACGCCGGAGCCGAGCGCGGCGACGTTGCCCTGCAAGTCCTGCCCGCGCAAGTTCCCGACGAAGAAGAGAGACATTCCGGCGAGGCAGCAGGCGACGACGACGAAATCCGCCGCGCGGTACTTCTCCTTAAAGAGTGCCGGTTCGAGCAGCAGGATATAGACGGGCGCGGTGTACTGCAAAAAGATCGCGTTCGCCGCGGTCGTCAGCTTGGTCGCGACGACGAAGAGCAGCAGCAGCGCGGCGTAGAGCACCGCCGCCGCGCCCGTCACAAGGTTTATGCCAAACCCCTCGCGCCGCGTGAGGAGCGCGACCGTCAAGCAGCCGAACAGCGCGCGCCCGCAGGAGAGCTCGTACGGCGTCAGGTTGTTCCACTTGATGAAGAGCCCGCCCGTGCTCCACAAAATCGCCGCGCCGAGCACGAACAGGTACGGCGAGATTAATTCCCCGCTTCGCGACTCAGCGCTCACACTGTTCTCTGTCTTTGCCAATTACAGACGGCGCTTGCCAGTCGCTTGATAACGCTTCGCGCCTTCGCGCCTTTGCGTGATGATGATTTCTCTCACAAAGGCGCGAAGGCGCGAAGTCAAAGCCGTGCGTTCACTCCGTCGTCCCGAGGCGGAAGGAGTCGACGATGGAGCGCAGCTCGCCCTTGACGCCCACGTCGTCGAGTCCCTTCACGCCCTGCGCCTTGCTCGTCGCGAGCATGATGAGCGCGACGCCGCGCGACGGGTCGCCTTCGTCCAGAATCACGACGATGCGACCCCAGTAGGGCAGTTGCCCCGCGTCCACCTGTTCTTCGGAGCGCTGGAAGCGCAGCTCGTAGCCGTCGTAAGAGTTGATCGTCGTCTCGCCCTCAGACGCCTTCTCGTAGCCGGGGAAGTTGCCGGAAATCTGCTCCGAGAGCTGGTTGACCATCTTCGAGAGGAACTCTGTGTTGCCCTTGGCGCTCCCGGTCGCGCCGAACCAGCCGACGCTGAAATTCTCGGTCGTCTGATCGCCGCTCGTCGTGCGCTCGACGCGGACGTAGCTCGGCGCCGGGTCGGGGTCGAGCTTCCACGTCGAAGGATAATCAAACGAGAAGGGGACGTAATACTTCTCCAAGTTGCCGGTGCGCCCCTCCTTCGTGTTCACGTAATGCACCATGTTGGCCGCGCGCGGCGGCGGCGTGGCGCGGTTCGTGCCGCTGCTGCCGCCGTCGTTCGTGTTGAAAGACTTCGCCGCCTCGTCGGCCTTCTTCAAGCCGAGGTAAGCCAGGCCGCCGAAGAGCGCGACGATGACGACGACGATGACGAGACAGCCGAGCGCGCCCGCGATGATCCAAGGCGCTTTCGACTTCTTCGGCGGCTGACCGAAAGGCTGTCCAGCCGGCGGCGGGTAGTTCGGCGGGGTGTAGTTCGGTGGCGGATTGTTCTGCATATTCTCTCCTTAGGATTAGCTGTTAGCGATTAGCTGTTAGCTGTTGGCAGTTAGCGATTAGCGATTAGCTGTTAGCAAAGCAATATTCTTTCTGGCTATGAGCTAACAGCTAACCGCTGATCATTGATCGTCGTCCGCGCTCGGGCGGGCGCCGGCGGGCGTGGGCTCTCGACCGACGCCGAGGTTGTCGAAGTTGAGCGCGGCGTTGAAGACGAGGAAGAACTCGCCCTGCGTCTGGTGGCGCCACATCGGGTTGGTCGCGAACATGACGACGTGACCGCGCCCGACGGGCACGTCCACGACCGCCGGACGGTTTGCCAGCTCCGACCCGCCCGCCAGCATCCCGCTCAACAACAGATTCTGCTCGTTGCGCGCGAAGCGGAGCACGACGCGCGGGCGCTCCGCGAGCGGCGTGAAGAACGGCCCCTGTTGCAGGCGCTGCTCCTCCGTCGTCTGATCCGCGGACGCGCGAGGTGGCGGCGGCGCGGCTTGCGGCATTGCCTGCACGATGTCCGGGTCTGAGAGCGTGCCGCGTCCCGAAGGACGATTGCCCGCGCCGCCTCCGCCGCCGCCTTCGCCCCCACCGCCACCGCCGCCACCGCCCGCCGCCGCGACCTGGAAGAGCGGAGCCTGATTGAAGTAGATCGGCAGTGTGTCGTCGTAGCCGTAGGCGATGGGGCTGCGCCGGTCTGAGAAGGTCGCGTTGTAGATCGAGCCCGCCGCCTGTAGCTGGCGCGCGTTGTCGATGGCGACGCCCGTCGTGATGCCGTAGTCCACTGGGACGCGCGAGGTGTTGGCGACGGTGATGAAGAGCCCGCCATCCGCGACGAACTTGCGCAGGTTGTTGACGCCAGAGAGTTCCATCCCGCCGCGCATGTCGTCGGTCGTGTCGGGCGACTGGCCGAGGTTCGGCGTCACGTCCGACTGTTTCCACGGAATGGGATCGCCGCGCATCGGGATGCCGTTAACTATGCTCTGCGCCGAGCCGCCGACGGGCGGGAAGATGAGCACGTCGAACTGCGCGCGGAGGTTCGGCGTGTCGCGGACGGTGTGGTCGGAGATGTAGGTGTAAGGAATCTGGTAGCGGTCGAACTCGATGCGCCACCAGCCCTCGTTCTGCGTGTTCTGCCACGTGTGCATGATGGCGATGCGCGGCGCGGTGATGTCGTGCGTCTTGACCGTCGGGGCTTGATCAAACGCGGACGCGGTCAGCCCTAACTCTTCGACTGCCGCTTGCAGGCGGCTCTTCGTGTCCGCCGGATTGCCTTCGGCGCGGACGATGAACGAGCCTGCGTTGAAGTTCTGCGAGCCCATTTTGAAGTCGCCTTCCGCGACGCTCATCTTCACGTCTTTGAGTCGGTAGCGCAGCGTCATCAGCGTGTTGTCGGTGTTATGGTTGATGACGAAGAAGTTCCCGCCGCCGCTCATCTTGCCGCGCACGTGCGCGTCTGCCGTCAACAACTCCATCGACGCTTTCAGCACGTTCGGGTCGGTGACGCGCACGGTCTTGACGTTGCGCATCGCGCCGAGCGTCCAGCCCGTGTCGTCGTAGGGGCGCGGGTCGCTCGTGTTGTAATACTGCGTGTCGAGCATCATGTCAGCCATGCGCGAGTAGGGCTGATCCATGCGGATGATGTAGCTGCCCGCGGGGAACGTCTGCGTGCCGGACGATTGGCTTCTCTGCGCGCCCTGTGGCTGCGGCGGCGCCTGACCTCCCTGCCCTCCCGTCTGCGGCGCGGGCGTCGGCGTCGCCTGCTCGCCCTGTTGGGGCGGCGTCGCCATCTCGCTCGGCGTGCGCGGCTCGGCTTGCTCGCCCGCCGCGCCTTGCCCTCCCTGCCCGCGCTGCCCGGCGGGCCGCGTGTTCCTGACGGTGAACTCTTTCGTCGCGCGCTGCACCTCGACGCCCATCAGGCGGAGCAGGTTCACCATGTCGGCGGCTTCGACGGGGCGCGTCGTGTCGCCTGGGACGACGTAGGCATAAGGCCCCTCGTTCGCCGCCTTCGCCACCGACCGCTTGCTCTTGACATAAAAATTGTCGAGGAACTTCTCGCGGTTGCGCGCCGTGTAGTTCATCGCGAGCAGCACACCCGACTCCTGCATGTTCACGTTGTTGCGCATCGACCACTTGACGCGCGGCAGCGGCGGGTT
>JBJMGS010000151.1:0-5256 GCA_045807785.1 Pyrinomonadaceae bacterium | reverse complement strand
ATCAGGGTGCAAGCTAACCACATCAAGGTAAAAGCTAGTCATATCAGGGCGAAACGCGCTTAGATCGGCGTGAAAGTCGTTTATATCGTGGCATAAACCGCCCATATCCGCGTAAAAGCTCACCATATCAGCGCATCAGGTGACCATATCAGCGCGTCAGGTCACCATATCAGCGCGTCAGGTGACCATATCAGTGTGTGAGACAACTATATCAGGGCGTGAGTCGAGCATATCAGGGCGAAATGTGCCCATATCAGTGTGAAATCCAGTTACCGCGGGGCGATTTTCAACTCGCCCCGGAGCTATATTTCAGCATATCCGGGTGGAAGCTATTCATACCGCAGCTGTCACGGCTCAGATCAGGGTGCGCTTAAACCATCTCGGCGCGAGAGTAGTCGAGTTCGCGGCGGGGGATGAACGCGGTGTCGGCGGGCGCGGCGCGGGGGCGGGGCGGATCGTGAACAGGTGGGTTGCCACCAGAGTTAATTGAGAGGCTCGGCGGCTGGGTCTATGGGCGCGTAGGCGGGCGACGGTTGCGCTCCTCAAGTCGGCGCTGCTGGCGCGGCGTGAGCGTCGGCGGTGGCGTCGCCAGGTTGCGCAGACCCTGTCGCCGTCCCGCAGGCGGCGCGATGCCGCCCGAGGCGTTCTGGCTTTGCTGTCTGAGTTGGGTCTGTCGGCGTAGCTCGCGGAAGGTGGCGAACTGTTCGGGCGTCAGCACGCGGCGGACTTTCAACTCCGCGTCGGCGCGCATCTTGACGCGCGCGGCTTCGGCGTCGGCGACCTCCTTCGCGCGCTGCTGGATGATCGCCTCGTCGGCGTTCTCCGCGTAGATGGCGCGCTCCAAAGCGCGGCGCGAGCGGCGCAACTGCTGCGTGATCTGCTGCGACTGCTGCTCAGTCTCGCGCCGAATCTCGGCGACGCGCGCGCGCTGCTCCGGCGTCAGGTTGAGCGAGCGCATCAGCTCCGACTGATCCTGAACGGGCTGTGTCTGTTCCGTCTCCGGCCGATTCGCAGGCGGCGAAGCCGGTACGCCGCCCTGCCGCGCCGACGCGCTGATGGCGCAGGCGTGCAACGTGATGGTGAGCAGCGCGACGAGAATGTTTTTTCTAAGCGCCATGTTCAATCACGGTTCGGCGTCGAGGCGAATGCTGCTTCGACGCGCAGAGATTACCACCGCTCAGTTTCCGCTGCCCAGTAGATCGAGCAGGCGCGGCAGGTCTTCTTCGCTACGCGCGCCGCGCCGCGCAGACTTGCGCGCGCCGCCCGTGTGCCGCGCGCGGCTCGCGCCCGCGTCCTTGCTCTGCGACTGCGGTGATGCGTCGGCCTGCGACGAGTCGTCAATCACGTCATAGACCGCCTGGATGTTCGCCGCGCGGCTGTCTTCGAGCTGTGCCCGCGCTTCTTCCAACTGGCGCACGGCGGCGTCGCGCTCAGCGACGAGCTGATTCAGTTGCGCGGCGTCAACGCGATGAGAGTTTACGGACTGGGTCGCATTCGGCGACGCCTTGTGCCAGACGCCGGTTCTGAAGACCAGCCGGCCGTTGTCGCGCCCGACCTCCGCGTTGACGACGGCGAGTGCCGCGAGCGCGCAGACGACGAGCGCGGCGGCGACCGCGCCGAAGCGCAGCCACGCGGGCGAGAGCGCGAAGAACTCCCGCCACGCCGCCCAAGCCGAACGCGCCGACCCAGCGCCGACTAAACCTCGACGCGGCGCGGCTGCAGGTAGCACGTCCGCGGTGGCGAACGCAGGCGCGCCCTGCCACAACTCCGCGCGCCAGGCCCCGACCGCCTCGCGCACCTGCCCAAACGCCTGTAGCTCGTCGCGGCACGCGGCGCACACAGAGAGGTGCTGCTCGAAGCCCGCGCTCTCCTCTGCGTCCGACTCGCCGTAGAGGTAGTTGACGAGTTGCTCGGCGCGACCACAAGGGTTGCTCTCCTGAATCTTGTTCATCACTCTCTCCCATCGTCGCCCCGCACGCGCGCGGCGAACTTAAACACACGCACGGTGAACTTAAAGATGCGCTGCGGCGGCGTCATACTTTTCGAGGCGCAGGCGCAGTTGCTTGAGCGCCGTGTAGAGTCGGCTCTTGACGGTGCTCAAGGGGACGCCGAGCGTGTCGGCGATCTCCTGAAAGGTCAAGTCCTCGAACTCTTTCATCACGACCACCGAGCGCAACTCGGGCGGCAGGGCGTTGACCGCGCGCCGGACGGCTTCCGTGCGCTCGCGCCCCTCCGCACCCTCGGCGGGGCTCGCGCCGGACGCGGCAGCGAACTGGACGCCGCCGTCTTCTACTTGCGCTTCGAGCGAAGTCTCACCGCGCACGCGCGCGCGTCGCTGGCGCGTGATGCACTGGTTGACGGCGATGCGGTGCAGCCACGAAGAGACTTTCGCCTCGCCGCGGAAGCCCTTGAGGTTGCGAAACGCCGCGACGAACGTCTCCTGCGTCGCGTCGCGCGCGTCCTCCTCGCGCCCGAGGATGCCGTAGGCGAGCGCGAAGATGCGCCGCTCCCAACGGCGCACGATCTCGCCGAAGGCGTCGCCGTCGCCCGCGAGCGCTCTCTCGACGATCTGCTCGTCGCTTGTCCCGGCCATCTCCATCATTATCAACTTGCGCCCGGCAGTCACCGCCGCCGCCACCGCTTCCCACCGGCGCCCCTAACAAGCGCGCTCAACGATTTAGACGCGTCGGAGGCTTTGAAAGTTGAAATTTTTACGCCGCCAACAGTCGCAGAAAAGTATTGACAATAGTGTCGGTGGCAATATAATCCCGGCGTCTGTCAAGGTCTTCACCGTGAAACGAATGGAGACCCAAACACTCACCATGTTACGCCCCTCAGCGAACATGAAAACTGTCAGACACTTAATCAACAGGACGGTTGAGCCGACGCTGGGCTGGCGCTTCTCCGTGCGACGTTTGCAACGCGGCGTACCAGCTACATCGCGCTTCGCAGTCGCCGTCCTCGACGAGAAACCTCACCTTGAAAAGGAGCCTCACGATGTTCAGACGATCCCCTGTCCTGTCTTTGCCGCTCAGCGTCATTCTGCTTCTCTGCCAGCTTCCCCTCGCAAGTTCGTCAAGCGCCTCGGCTGCTTCCACGCCGACGAAGAAGAAGTCGTCATGCCCCACCTGCGCCCTCGGCGCGAGGGGCGAGCAACCTGGATTCCCGGATAACCTGGCGACGCTCGGTCGTCGCTCACAGATGCAGCCACTCACGCCGATCCAGCGCTCAACGTTCGAGGGAGTGAGAATCAATCTGGTCAGCACTTCGACGGGCGGTCTCGCCTTCGCCGTCACAGACCTCACGCTCCCCGGCGTGATGCCCATCCTCTTTCAACGCGTTTACGACAGCGCCCGCAAAGACGTTGACTCCGGCCTGGGCGCGGGCTGGTCTTTCGTCTTTGACGACCGCATCGTCATCGACGGCGACGCGGCAGTATTGACGACCGGCCTCGGCTCGGTCATCCGTTTCCAGCGAGACGGGCAGAGCCAGCATTTTGTCAGGACGAAAGCCGCGCCCGATCTGCACCAGTCATTCGACGTAACGGGCGCCGTGACGGTCGGCGAGCAGGAAGCCGGACTCTCGCGCACCTACCAAAAGATCGGCGGCGTCTACCGCCTCAGTCGGATTAGTGACATCAATGGTAACGCCATCACGATCACCTTCGACGCACGCGGCAAAGTCTCCCGCATCGATAACGGCAGTGCTGCGCTCGCGCTCGAATGGACGGACAGACAGGGCAGCCACTTGCTCGCCGTCGCCGACAGCGCCGGGCGTCACGTCACCTTCAAACATGACGGTCAGAGGTTGCGCACCGTCACTGATCCGAACGGGATGCGGTGGGCATATGGTTACACGTCTGATCAACTGACGGAAGCTGCAGACCCGCTCGGCAGGACGCTCCTGCATGTGCGCTACGACAAGTTAGGGCGTGCCATCGAGGCTGGCGACGCCGCGGGCACCTACAGCTTTGAATACGATCCGAGCGCGGGCTTTATCTCCCAGCGCACGATCGTGACCGATCCGGTAGGCGCGAAGACAGTCGTCACACACACCGCAGACGGCGCGCCCGTGAGCGCCGGCGATGACGAAGGGCAGGCCTTCAACGTCGAGTACAACGGCGCGAACCGCCCTGAGCGCGTCCGCGACACGCTCGGCAACGAGACGAGATTCGCCTACGACGCGCGGAACCGTCTGCTTCGACAAACGTCCGGCGACGGCTCCGAGAAGTCCTATGCCTATGACGACCGCGATCGGCTCACCGCAATCACCGACGGTGGTGAACGCACCGAATACGCCCTGGACGCACGCGGCAACGTGAGCAGGGCGCGGAGCGCAGACCCGGCGCAGAGTTACGACGTGACACGCGACTCCCGCGGGCGCGCGACTTCGATTGCATCGAAAGGCGGACGCACCGTCGCGCTCGAATATGACGCGCGCGGCAATGAGACCGTGGTCTCCTACTCTGATGCTCTGCGCTTCGAGAGGCAGTACGACGCGGCTGGCTTCAAAGTCTCCGAGCGTTTTTCTCCCGGTCTGGAATTGCGTTACAAGAGGGATGCACGAGGGCTGCTGACCGAGCAGAGCGACAGCACCGGACGCGCGTTAGACATTGAGCGTGACCCGAGCGGCGCCGTCACTGGTCTCGTCGCAGCGGGTGGGGCATGGGTGCGCGCTGCGCGCGACGAAGCGGGTCGGATAGTCACGCTCACGAACTCCTCCGGCAAATCGCGCCACTTCTCCTACGATGCGCGTGGCTCACTCGTCGGCTACACGGACGCGCGCGGCAGGCGGCGTACCTTTGGCTACGACCACCGGGGGCGCCTGCGCAGCGCCACCGACGCGGACGGCGTCAGCCTGCGCTACGACTACGACCGCGCGGGCAAACTCATCGCCGTCCGGCGGGACAGTAAGCGCGGGTTAGACCTCGGTCAATACCTGCGCGCCTCATTCACTTCACCCTCAACGTTTTCTCCGGCACCTGTGCAGGACTCTTGCACGTTCGGCGGCGATGAATGGTTCGAGGGTGACACCTTTGGCGATAGATTCGGTATGAACTGTGGCGATCCATTGGGAGGCTTCGGTGACTCGGCTGGTGATGCAGGGGGGATATTTGATGGCTCTGACCCAAGGTTCTGCTCGTCATGTATTGGGAGAAATCTCTCTATATGCGAAGCTAAAATGAATGCTTGCCTCTATCAGCGCGCTGTGGGTGGCGCGCTAGCAGGTGGAGCGACCTGCGCCGCAATCGCAATT
>JBJMGS010000150.1:0-5432 GCA_045807785.1 Pyrinomonadaceae bacterium | reverse complement strand
TGCGCTCGCGCCGCACGAGACCGTCAACCTGCTCGTCAACGACGAGGCGACCGAGCGCGACGTGCGCTCGCGGCTCAAGCCCGGCGCGGCGGCGAACGTGCGCTTCATCCGGCTTGAGACGGTTGACTCGTGGATACGCGACTACGGCCCGAACTTCTTAATCAATGACCGCGGCGGGCTTGCCTACAACGACTGGATTTTCAACGCGTGGGGCGACAAGTACGACGCGCTCAAACACGACGACGCGATCCCGAAAAAGTTAGAGCCCATCCTGGGGGTCACGCGCTTCGAGCCGGGCATCGTCTTGGAGGGCGGCGCGATTGACGTGAACGGCGCTGGCTGCGTGCTGACGACCGAGCAGTGCCTCCTGAACCCGAACCGCAACCCGCACCTCTCGCGCGCCGAGATCGAGACTTACCTCGCCGACTACCTGAACATAGCGAAAGTGATCTGGCTCGGTGAAGGCATCGTCGGCGACGACACGGACGGGCACATCGATGACATCGCGCGCTTCGTCGGCGAGCGCACCGTCGTCTGCGCCGTCGAAGACGATCCGTCGGACGCCAACTTCGAGCTGCTGCAAGACAGCCTCCGCCGCCTGGAGCACGCGACTGACGCCGCCGGTCATCCCTTTGAGATCGTCACGCTCCCGATGCCTGGCGTCGTCACGGGAAGGGAGGATCGCCTCCCCGCCTCTTACGCCAACTTCCTCATCGCCAACGCGGTCGTCCTCGCCCCCGTCTTCGGTCATGCCAACGATGCCCGCGCCGTCGCCACACTCCAACGACTCTTCCCTACGCGCCGCGTCACGCCCATCCGCGCCGACGATCTGGTCTGGGGCATGGGCACGATCCACTGCCTCTCGCAGCAACAGCCCGCGGCCTGATCGTCGAGCTTAAGTTTTCATCTTCCGAAAACGCTTCAAGACCATGTCGCGTTTGAGCGGCGAGAGGCGGTTGATGAAGAGCGTGCCGTCGCAATGGTCTGTCTCGTGCTGGAAGCAACGCGCGGCTAAGCCGGTCGCCTCGCGCTCGTACCAGTTGCCCGCGACGTCCTGCGCGCGCAGCGTGGCGCGCGCGGCGCGCTTCAACGGCGAGTGAATCTTGCCGACCGAGAGACAGCCCTCGTCGCCCGCCTGCTCGCCCTCTGTGTGAATGATCTTTGGGTTCGCTGCGACGAGTTTGATGCCCTCGCAGTCAACGACGAAGAGGCGCACGCGGAGTCCGACCTGCGGCGCGGCTAAGCCCACACCTTCCTCGGCGTACATCGTCTCGAACATGTCTTCGCAGAGTTTCGCCAGCTTCGCGTCGAATTCTGTGACGGGCTCGCCCACTTCGCCGAGGACTCGTGCCGGGTACTCCGTGATCTTGAGAACGGTCATCCTTCTTCTTCCGCCGACTTCTTTGGGTTAAGATTGCGCGCGACTCCGGTCGAGGCGGCGCGAGCCGCTCTCCACGCGCGGCGATTTTACGTCGAGATGAAACAATACCACGACCTGCTTAGATCGATTCTCGCGCACGGCACGCGCCACGAAGACCGCACGGGCGTTGGCACGATTTCACACTTCGGCTACCAGACGCGCTTTCGTCTGAGCGAAGGATTTCCTCTCGTCACGACGAAGCGCGTACCTTTCAGGTGGGTCGCGGAAGAGTTGTTCTGGTTCCTTTCGGGTGACACGAATGAAGCCAACTTGCGTGCGAAGGGTGTGGACATCTGGGCGGAGTGGGCCGACGACGAACACACGCGCAGGTTCAACCGCGCGGCGGGTGATCTCGGCCCAGTCTATGGCTACCTCTGGCGCTCGTTCGGAGGCCATTACCCGCAGCGCGACGGCGTGGACCAGATTGCACGGCTCATCTCGGAGATCGAGCGCAACCCGAACTCGCGCCGCCTCGTCGTGACGGGATGGGACCCGCGAGTCGCAGACGCGGTTGACCTGCCGCCGTGCCACACGCTCTTTCAATTTAAGGTCGAGGGCGGCGAGACGCTCCACTGCCAGCTCTACCAACGCTCGGCTGACGCCTTCCTCGGCGTGCCCTTCAACATCGCGTCATATGCGCTGCTCACACACATGGTCGCGCACGTCTGCGATCTTCGGGTCGGCGAGTTCGTCTATACGCTCGGCGACTACCACATCTACTCGAACCATCTCGCGCAGGTCGAAGAACTGCTCGCGCGCGAACCGCTGCCGCTGCCCCGGCTTGAGATTAACGACGCCGACGAGAAGCTGCGCGGGCTCGCAGGTCTGCTCGCGATTGGGTACGAGGATTTGAGTCTCATCGGCTACCACTCGCACGCGAAGATTCCCGCGCCAGTCGCGGTCTGAGAAGAGCTGTTAGCGATTAGCTATTAGCTGTTAGCTGTTAGCTGTTAGCTGTTAGCTGTTAGCTGTTAGCTAGAAGCTAAGGATTGGCTTTACGTCCGCTCCGACTCATGCGCAGCTTTTCATCTGGCTAAAAGCTAACGGCTAATAGCTAACAGCTCTTATTTGCTCATGACAATCATCGGCATCGTCGCAATTGATCGTAGGGGAGCCATCGGCAGGGGCGGGACTCTGCCGTGGCACTACTCCGCCGATCTCAGGTTCTTCAAGGAGCAGACGACCGGCAACGTCTGCGTGATGGGGCGGCGCACGTGGGCTTCTCTGAAGAAGCCTCTGCCAAACCGTCTGAACGTCGTGCTCAGTCGCAGCGCCGGGGTCGCAGAGCAGCCGGGCGTCGTCGTGCTTCCAGACAAAGGATCAGTCCTCTCGCTCGCGCCATATCTGTCCGGCAACCTGTTCGTCATCGGCGGCAGGCAGGTCTTCGAATCGTTCATGCCGGAGATCAACGAGTGGATCGTCACGGAAGTCCCGCTCACGGTCGAAGACGCCGACACGTTCATGCCCGCAGACTTCCTCAAGGGCTTCAAGGCGCACGAGTCGCGCCAGCTCGACGCTGATCTGACAGTTACCTTCTACCGACGCGAGCGATAGCCGGAGCGTGAGATGGCCCTCGCGACTAGAGTTCCCACTCTTTTCCGCCACGCCTTTAACACACTCCTGAGACAAGCCAGCCGCTCGCTTCTAACCCAATTGCTACACGATTTCGTCGCGCTCTGCCCGATATCGTCGGGTGGGCGTAAAGACCCTCCCGCGCTGCGACTTTGTCGAGTTTTACCGCGGATTTTTCATGGCAAGTTCGCGTTTTTCGTGGCATCACGATTGCTCCTGAGTCTGGACATGATGACAGAGGCGACTACATACCCCATTCTTGAAAGCGCGGGACGCAGGAAAAAGACGGCGGCGCAAAGCCCCGACTCCCTGAGCGATCACGCGCTGGCGCGTCTCGCCGGTGAGGGCGACATGCCCGCCTTCGAACAGCTCTACCTGCGCCACAACCGGCGCGTTTATAGCCTGTGCCTGCGCATGACCGGCAACGTCCCAGAGGCGGAGGACCTCGCGCAGGAAGTCTTCATCCAACTGTTTCGCAAGATCGGAAGTTTCCGCGGCGAGTCGGCATTCACGACGTGGCTGCACCGCATGACGGTCAATCAGGTGCTGATGCACTTTCGCAAGAAGGGCGTGCGCATGGAGCAGACGACCGACGACGGCGACGTGCCCGTCCAGATCGTCAAGGGCACGGAGAACGCGCGGCGGATGCCGGTCGTCGATAAGATCGCGCTCGACGCGGCCATCACGAAGCTCCCGCCCGGCTACCGCAAGGTCTTCCAGCTCCATGATGTCGAAGGGCACGAGCACGAGGAGATCGCGCGGCTGCTCGGCTGCTCAGTCGGAACCTCCAAGTCGCAACTGCACAAGGCGCGCATGAAGCTGCGCCACCTGCTGAAGGTGCAACGGTTCAAGATTTAAGCGGCACAGGATTTCAAGGGGGCGAAACGAAAGCGGCGCGTTGAATCATCAACGCGCCGCTTTCGTTGTTAGATCATCGTCGTACTCTCTATTTGAGATCGAACAACAGCACTTCCGACGCCTCGCGCCCCTCGATGGTCAGACGCGCCTCGTCGCTCACCGCCGCGCCGTCGCCCTGTTCCAACTTCTCGCCGTTCAGCTCGACCGCGCCGCGCGCCACTTGCAACCACGCGCCGCGCCCCGGCGCGAGTTCGTGCGTCACCGCTTGCGACGTGTCGAGCACCGCGGCGTAGATGCTCGCGTCCTGATGAATCGTGACGGAGCCTTCGCGACCGTCGCGCGAGGCGACGAGACGCAGCCGCCCGCGCTTCCCTTCGTCGTCGAACGTCGTCTGCTCGTAGCCGGGCGCGATGCCCTGCGTGTCGGGGATGATCCAGATTTGCAGCAGGTGGACGGCTTCGGCATCCGAGTGGTTCGCCTCGCTGTGACGCACGCCCGTGCCCGCGCTCATGCGCTGCACGTCGCCGGGGCGGATGACGGAGCCCGTGCCCATGCTGTCGCGGTGCGTGAGCGCGCCTTCGAGGATGTAGGTGACGATCTCCATGTCGCGGTGCGGGTGCGTGGGGAAGCCGTGCCCGGCGGCGACAAAGTCCTCGTTAATGACGCGCAAGCTACGAAAGCCCATGAAGCGCGGATCGTAATACTGATCGAAAGAGAAGGTGTGGTAGGTATTGAGCCAGCCGTGGTTGAAGTGCCCACGCTCCGACGATTTGCGGACGTTGATCATCAGACCTCCCTGTGTTCGCCGCGCGCGACGTTGATGAAATCGGCAAGCAGACCGTAAGCGGTGCTCTGAAGATTCGGCTCGTGCGCGGCGATAGTCAAGCCGGGCAGCACGTCGAGCGCGAACGTGATCGCCAGAGACGATCCTTTGAGCGTCGAAAACTCATCATCCGGCTCGATCTGTTCGGGGCGCACGCTCGCTCGCGGCCTGCCCTCGGCGTCCCGCCACGCGCGGCTGACGAGCCTGAAGGGCCGCCCCTCTGCGCGCGCCGCGCGCACCTGCAACGCGTCGAGCCCGCGGATGCCTTCGCGCTCGACCTCTGCGAGCTTCAACGGCTCGCGCATCAGGACATTCGCCAGCGCGCAGACCTTCACCGCCGCATCCCAGCCCTCGACGTCGTAAGTCGGATCGGTCTCGGCGATGCCCATCAGTTGCGCTCGCTCGACGCCCTCGTCGAAGGTGCGACCGCGCCCGATCTCTTCGAGGATGACGGTCGTCGTCGAATTCAACACCGCGCGAAACTCTGTGAGCCGCGCGGCGGGCAGCGTCTCGCGGAACGTCGAAAAGATCGGCAGGCAATCCGCCACCGTCGCCTCGAACATGAAGCGGCGACCGCGCGCCCGCGCCAGTTCCGACAGCTCTCGGTAGGCGTGCGCGACCGTGCCCTTGTTCGCCGTCACGACGTGCGCGTCCGCTTCGAGCGCGGCGCGGGCGAAACTGATCGCGGGCTCGCCCGTCTGCGGTTCAAGCGAGGTCGTCTCGAACATCACGTCGGCGCGCGACGCCGCGAGCCACTCG